>JAAYVZ010000013.1 GCA_012516935.1 Holophagae bacterium | reverse complement strand
GTGCCCGCCCGGCCGGACGGGGGCGACGAGCCGTCCGAGTGGGCCTACGAGTTCGAGGCGACGGGCGGTACGGTGGTGTCCGGGGTGCTGCAGCGGGGGTTCGGCTCGATCCGCGAGCGGCGGTACGACGTCACGCTCGTCGGCACCGAGCCGGCCACTGGGCAGCGTTTTCCGGTCACCTACCTGGCGGCCGAGCCCGCGGTGCACGTGCCGGGGCGGGTGGACGCCGACGCGGTCGCCAAGCTCGACGAGGCGGTACGGACGGTTCAATGGCAGGGTCTGGGTGCCCTCATCGTCGGGCTGGCCTCGTTGTGGATGGTCCGCAACACCCTGCTGCGCCTGGGCACCCACTACTGGCTCGACGACACGGGCACGGTGATCGAGTACGCTCGTCGGGAGCCGGTCACGCTCCGCATCGATCTTCCGGCCACACGACCCGAGCCCGGGGACGGCGGCTGATGCCCTCCGTCTACGACCTCAAGACGCGCTTCCAGAAGCTGCTGCGGCCGCTCGTCGGCGGGATGGCCCGCGCCGGGGTGCGGCCGAACCATCTCACGGTCGGAGCGCTGGTCGGCTCGGTTGCCGTTGGAGCCTCGGTGCTGCTCGCCTCGCACCGGCCGCTCTGGCTGCTCGGGCTCCCAGTCTGGCTGCTGATGCGCATGGCGCTCAACGCCCTCGACGGGATGCTGGCGCGCGAGCACGAGATGGTCACCCGACTGGGCGGCGTGCTCAACGAGATGGGCGACGTGCTCTCCGACCTCGCGCTTTACCTGCCGCTGGCGGCGGTGCGCCCCGGCGCGGCGTGGGTGGTGGTCGCCTTCGCGCTCGGGGCGGTGCTCACCGAGATGAGCGGCGTGCTCGGACAAGCGCTGGGAGCACGCCGGCACTACGAGGGGCCGATGGGTAAGTCGGACCGGGCGCTGCTGGTCGGGCTGCTGGCGGTGGTCGCCGTGGCGTGGCCGCGGTCGCTCGCGGCTTGGGAATGGGTGCTGGGCGCGGCGGCGATCCTCTCCGCCGTGACCTGCTGGAACCGCCTGCGAGCCGCCCTCGCCGAGCTGTTGGCCCGGGAGGGGGCGTGACCGTTCCGCCGCTGACCCCGGTGCTGACCATGTCGGCGGTGGTGCTCGGGCTGCTCGTGGTCTCGACACTCGTCGTGTGGCTGCTGCGGTGGCTCCGTCCCGAGGGCCGCTGGGACGAGCTTGCGGACCGGGTCAAGGCGTGGTGGGTGATGGCCGCGGTGTTCTTGGGTGCGGTTGCGGTGCATCCCGCCGTCTCGCTCGTCGTCTTCGCCCTCATGAGCTTCTGGGCGCTCAAGGAGTACGTCACCCTCTTGAGGACGCGGCCGCAGGATCACGCGACGTTGTTCTGGGCGTTCGCCGCGGTGCCGGCACAGTACTGGCTGGTCCACATCAAATGGTACGGGGTGTTCATCATCTTCATCCCGGTCTATGTGTTCCTGTTGCTTCCGGTGACGCTGGTGGTGGCCCGGGAGACCAAGGGGTTCGTCGCCTCGGCGTCGCAGATCCACTGGGGGCTCATGGCGTTCGTGTTCGGGCTCTCGCACCTCGGATACCTGCTGCAGCTCCCAGCGCTGCCAGGCCGCACCGCGGACGGCCGGGCGTTGGTGCTGTTCGTGGTCTTCGTGGTCGAGATGTCCGACGTGCTCCAGTACGTCTGGGGCAAGCTCGTCGGGCGCCACAAGGTGCTGCCCACGGTGAGCCCCAACAAGACGTGGGAGGGGCTGGTGGGCGGGGTGCTCTCGGCGGCGCTGCTCGCCTGGCCGTTGCGGTTTCTGACCCCGTTCGCCCCGCTGCAGACGGTGCTCGTGGCGCTCGGGGTGTGCGTGGCCGGTTTCCTCGGCGGAGCGGTCATGTCGGCGGTCAAGCGCGACTTCGGGGTCAAGGACTTCGGCGCCCTCATCCCCGGCCACGGCGGGATGCTGGACCGGGTCGACTCCCTGTGTTGGTCGGTGCCGCTGTTTTTTCACTACGTCTACTGGGCCTGCTACTGACCCCCGCTCCCCACGAGTCGAGAGACCCCCGGCCCCCTCGGATCTGCCTGGGGACGGAGCACCGGCGAACCGCCCTCCGCCGGCCTTCGACCCTCGACTTTCGACCGGGTGAGAGCGGTAGGATGGGTGGATGAGGCGGGCCCTGCAAGCGGTGTTCTTCGCGGCGCTGGTGCGGCCGTTTCTGACGCTGTTCATCGGGCTGCGCGTGCGCGGGCGGGAGCACTTGCCGGCGGCCGACCCGTTCGTGCTGATCGCCAACCACACCTCACACCTCGACACGGTGGCGTTGCTCTCGCTTTTTCCGCTGCGGCGCCTCGGGCGGATCCGTCCGGTCGCCGCGGCCGACTATTTCCTGGCAGGGAAGGCGCGAGCGTGGGTCTCGCGGACGCTGTTCAACATCCTGCCGGTGGCCCGCCGCAAGGTCACCAGGGCCAACAACCCGCTTGCGGTCATGCGCGCCGCGCTCGCGGTGGGGGAGTCGCTCATCTTGTTCCCCGAGGGCACGCGCGGGCAAAACGGCGAGCCGGGCCGCTTCCTGCCCGGCGTGGCCCATCTCGCCGAGGCGTGCCCCGAGGTGCCGATCGTCCCCGCCTACCTCGTCAACCTCGGGCGCTCCCTGCCCAAGGGCACGGTCCTGCCGGTGCCGTTCTTCGCTGAGGTGCGCCTCGGCCCGCCGCTGCACCCCACCGGTACCCGCGACGAGATCCTGGCCGCGCTCGAGGCAGCGGTCTCCGAGCTGCGCGACGCCGAGTGACTACCGGACGCGGAGCACGGCGGCGCCGACGAGACGGCCCGACCGCAGGTCGTCGAGGGCGCGGTTGGCGTCGAGGAGCGGGTAGACGGTGGTTTCGGTGCGGATGCGGTGGCGGGCTGCGGTGGCGAGCAGCTCGAAACCGTCCTGACGGGTGAGGTTGGCCACCGAGCGCAGCACGCGCTCTTCCCACAGGAGGCGGTAAGGGAACGCCGGGATGTCGCTCATGTGGATTCCGCCGCAGACCACGGTACCGCCCTTGCCGACGGCCCCGAGGGCGGCGGGGACGAGGGCGCCGACCGGCGCGAAGATGATGGCGGCGTCGAGCGGCACGGGTGGCAGCTGGTCGGAGCCTCCGGCCCAGGCGCACCCGAGGCGAGACGCCAGCTCCTGCGCCGCCGTGTCGCCGGGCCGGGTGAAGGCATACACCTCCCTGCCTTCGGCCACGGCGATCTGGGCCACGATGTGGGCAGCGGCGCCGAACCCGTAGATTCCGAGGCTCGCGGCGAGATCCCCGGCCAGGCGGTAGGCGCGGTGGCCGATGAGGCCGGCGCACAGCAGCGGTGCGGCAGCGACGTCGTCGTAGCCATCCGGAAGCGGGAAGCAGTAGCGGGCGTCGGCCACCGCCCACTCGGCAAACCCACCGTCGCGCGTGTAACCGGTGAACAGCGGCCGGTCGCAGAGGTTTTCGCGGCCGCTCCGGCATGACGGGCAGGTGCCGCAGGTGGCGCCGAGCCACGGTACGCCAACGCGGTCGCCGAGGGCGAAGCCGCTCGTTCCAGCGCCTGGGCTTTCGACGGTGCCGACGATCTCGTGGCCGGGGACGATCGGGAGCCTGGGCTCGGGCAGCTCACCGTCTGCGAGGTGGAGGTCGGTGCGACACACCCCGCATGCCGAGACGCGCACCAACACCTCGCCCGGTCCGGGCTCGGGGAGCGGCAGCTCCCGCGCCGACAGCGGCTGCCCGGGGGCGTCGAGGACCATGGCCAGCATCGTCGACGGTGGCATCCTGGCACGATTCTATCGCGTACACTGGGAGGTCTCCGGAGGTGGGCGATGAGCGACTCACGCGGCAGCGGAACCCTGGCGGCGAGTCTCTTCCCGAGCCCGGTGGGGGCGCTGCTGGCGGTGGTCGAGGAAAGCGGCGCCTTGCGCCGGCTGGAGTTTGCCCGCGGTCGTACGCGGGCACAGATCGAAGCCGAGCTGGCGGGTGGGCCGCCGGTCGAGTGGGACGACGGGCGCTGCGGAAGCGTCGAACGCCAGCTCGAGGAGTACTTCACCCGGCAGCGGCGCGCTTTCGAGCTGCCCCTGCACCTGCTCGGCACGCCGTTTCAGCTCCGGGTGTGGCACGAGCTGCAGCGCATCCCCTACGGCCATGCCGTGACCTACGGCGATCTCGCCCGCCGGCTGGGGAATCCGCGCTCGGTGCGGGCGGTGGGGCACGCCAACGGTGCCAACCCGATCGCCATCGTGGTGCCGTGCCACCGGGTGGTGGGCGCTTCGGGCAAGCTGGTGGGCTACGGCGGCGGGCTCGATATCAAGCGCTTCCTGCTCGAGTGGGAGGGCGCTCGTCCGCCCGGCTTGCCGGAGGCGGGCCGCAACGGCGAGCAGGGGAGTCTGTTCGGGTAGTACGGCGCCGACCCGACGAACCCACGCAAAGCTGGGAACGCGGACGGGGTCAGCGGGAGAGGCACACCTCGGCTCGGTGGTGGCCAGGTACCCCTGGCGGCAGCAGCAGGTCGTTCGGCAGCCACACGCCGTCGAGCCGGGGTGCCAGGTCCAGCCGGTACGGCCGCCCCGCGAGGCTGGCGAGCTCGAGGTGCCGCAGCTCGAGGGTCTCGGCGGCGTGGGCGAGACGCGGTCGCTGGCGTGAGCAGGCTCACCAACGATCGGCGAACGGCTGGCGTACGAATGAAGGTCGGGTCACGGGACGGGAGGGTATGCTGTCTTTCCCTCGAGGTGGCGTCGGTCGCGGCGCTTGTCGAGGCCAGGCTCAGAAGTGGAGGGGGCATGATCGGAGGCACTCACAAGATCCTCGTAGCCGCAATGGTGGCCGTTGGCGTCGTGGTGGTGACCGGACCGTCATCGGCGCAGACGCTGACGGTGTCGCACGTGGCGGGCAGCCCGGGAGGGTACGGGAGCGAGGACGGCTCGGGTCCAGCCGCCCGGTTTTTCAAGCCGGCCGGCATCGCCCGCGACGCCGCAGGCAACCTCTTCGTCGCCGACACCGACAATCACACCATCCGCAAGATCACCGCCGATGGCAAAGTCGCCACGCTGGCCGGAGTTGCAGGGCTCAAGGGCAGCTTCGACGGGATCGGTGCGGCGGCGCGCTTCAACAAGCCGCGGGCACTGGCCGTCGATAGTACCGGGCGGATCTTCGTGGTGGACACGGGCAACCACACGCTGCGGCGAATCGACCCGGACGGGCGCGTCACGACCCTGGCCGGCAGTGCCGGCGTCGCCGGGGGGGTTGACGGGACCGGCGCCGAGGCCCGGTTTGCCGAGCCCTCCGGCATCGCTATCGCTGCCGATGGCACGCTGCTGGTAGCCGATGCCAAAAACCACGCGATCCGTCGGGTGACCCAGGAGGGTGTGGTCTCAACGCTGGCTGGCCAGCTCGGCAGGAGTGGCTCGAGCGACGGTACCGGCGAGGCGGCGCGCTTTTACTACCCGACCGGTCTGGCTGTCGACGGCAGCGGCGTGGTCTGGGTGGCCGACACCCGCAACTGCACCATCCGGCGGGTGACCGCGAGCGGTGCCGTGTCCACGTTCGTGGGCAAAGCCGGGACGATCGGCGCCATCGACGGCACCGGCGCCGAGGCGCGGTTCTTCTTTCCCGGTGCGGTGGCGGTCGACAGCACCGCGCTGTGGGTCGCCGACACGAGCAACAGCACGATCCGACGGGTATCTGCTGGTGGCGAGGTCACTACCTTCGCCGGCCAGGCCGGGTTGGCTGGCAACCTCGATGGGACCGGCGTCGCGGCACGGTTCTGGTATCCCGCCGGGCTCGTCTCGGCCACCGACGGCTCGTCGGTATGGGTCGTTGACACCTGGAATCACACCGTGCGGCGGATCACCGGTACCGGTGCCGTCACCACCTTCGCCGGGCTGCCGGGCGGGGCAGGGTGGGCCGACGGCAGTGGGGCGGCGGCACGGTTCGATCACCCTCACGGGCTACGCACGGCGAGCGACACCTCGTTCTGGGTCTCCGACGCCGTCGGTCATACCATCCGGTTGGTAACGGCCGCGGGGGCAGTGACGACCGTGGCCGGCCTGGGCGGCGTGTCTGGCTGGGTGGACGGCACCGGAGCCGCGGCGCGCTTCGCGAGCCCGGTCGGGTTGGCGTCCGCCCTCGACGGGGCTGCAGTCGTCGCGGACTCCGACAACCACGTGGTCAGACGCGTGAGCGCCGATGGCACGGTGACCACGCTCGCCGGCACTCCGGGGATGCGAGGCGGGACCGATGGGCCAGCCGCGACCGCCCGTTTCAACTTCCCGCTCGGCGTTGCCGTGGCGGCCGACGGATCGGTGCTGGTCGCCGACGGCGCCAACCACACGATCCGGCGTATCGGTACGGATGGCCAGGTGACGACGGTCGCGGGAGTGGCGCTGCAGTCCGGAGTTGCGGATGGGGTCGGGGTAGCAGCCCGTTTCCGCTCGCCTCACGGCCTGGCGTTCGACCGCGCGGGCAATCTCTACATCGCCGATTCGGGCAACCACACCGTCAGGCGCATGACGCCCGGCGGCCAGGTGACGACGGTCGCTGGGCTGGCTGGCCAGGCCGGCGGTGCGGATGGGATAGGAAGCGCGGCGCGTTTTTTCGAGCCCACGGACGTGGCGATCGACGCCGGTGGCCGGATTTGGGTTGCCGATACCGGCAACCACACGCTGCGCCTGATCACCTCGGACGGTCGGGTAACGACGGTCGCCGGGCTGGCTGGGGCCTCGGGTAGCACCGATGCCTCCGGCCCAGCGGCCCGTTTCGAGGAGCCGGCAGGTCTGGCCGTGACCGCGGACGGCGTGGTGTGGGTCGCGGACCGCGGCAACAACGCCATCCGGCGGGGTGAGGCGGCACTCGTCGACGTCGCGGTGGTGGACTCGCCGGTGGCGGTGCCCGGTGAGCAACGTCAGCTCGATACCGCTCCACAGACCGCGACCTCCTGGCGGTGGTCGATCGTTCGCCAGCCAGCGACCTCCACGGCCACGCTCTCGTCGACCACCATCCGCAACCCCACGTTCACGCCGGACCGCTCGGAGCTCTTCCTCTTCCGTCTCGAGGCCGCCAGCGCCACCGGCAGGAACATCAGCACGGTGGGTATTTCTGCCGGCGCGACCGCGACGTTGTCTGGCAGCACGACGATCTGTCGCGACGCCGCGGCGACGCTGCAGGTGGTGCTCACCGGTACGGCCCCGTGGCGCGTGAGCTGGAGCGATGGGTTCGTGCAGGAGGGCATCGTGGCGAGCCCGGCGACCCGCGTCGTGACGCCGGCCGCGACCACCGTGTACACCCTCGCTACGGTGGCTGACGCCACAGGTATCGGCAGCGTCGGTGGGAGTGCGACGGTGACCGTGGTCGCTCCGCCCTCGGCGGCGGTGAGCCGACCCGATTTCGTGACCCCCAACAGCGCGGGCAACCAGGCCTCGGTGAGCGACGCCGGCCCAGGTGCGACCTACCTTTGGACGCTCACCAACGGCACCGTTACCGCCGGGGCGGGGACCCGCTCGATCACCTTCACTGCCGGGCCGAGCGGTGAGGTCGGCATCAAAGTCGCGGTCACCAACGCCCAGGGATGCAGCTCGGAGTGCCAGAACAAGGTGCCGATCCGCTACCGCCAGTACTGGATCCCGGTGGCCGCCCACCAGCCAGGTGCGGCCGGCAGCCAGTGGCGGACCGACCTCGGCCTGCTCAACCTGGGGCCCGCGAGCGGCGTCGTGCACCTACGGCTGCACGTTGGCACGCTGCTCGGGCAGTCGACGACGATCGCCAAGGGCGAGCAGAAAATCCTCGTCGACGTCGTCGGTACGGTGTTCGCCGCGGTTGGTGCTGGACCGCTCGAAATCCTCACCGACCAGCCGCTGGTGGTGACCTCCCGCACCTACAACCAGAGCGCGTCGGGGACGTTCGGACAGAGCTACGACGGTTTCAGGAGCGACCAGGGGGTCGCGGCTGGAGGTGCGGTCTTCCTGCCGCATCTCAGCGAGAACGCTTCGTATCGCAGCAATATCCTGATTGCCAATACCGGCAGCACCGCAGCCAGGGTACGGTTGGAGCTGTTCGACGGGGCCGGCACCAAGGTCGGCGAGCCCTCCGTCAACGGCGGCGCGCCGATCGCCTCCGGCCAGCGGGTGCAGCTCAACGCCCCGTTCAGGGCGGTGGGCCAGAGCGATCTCGCGGCCGGCTACGCCCGGCTCGAGGTCCTGGAAGGCGACGGCGTGATCGCCTACGCCTCGGTGGTGGACAACAACGTCGCCTCCAACGACCCCACGTCCGTGCTCATGAAGGAGGAGGTGTTCGGTGCTGAGCCGTTCTGGCTGCCGGTGGTGGCCCATCAGGACGGAATCGGGGGTACGAGCTGGCGGACCGATCTCGGCCTGCTCAACATCCACTCGGTGAAGTCCCTGGTGACCTTGCGCTTTTACGGCAAGACGACGCTCGAGTCCCGGGTCGAGGTGCCACCGCACAACCAGCTCATTCTCACCGACATCGTCCGCAAGCTCACGTCGCACGACGACGCCGGGGCGCTGCAGGTGGTGCCGGATGTCTCGGTGATCGTCACCTCGCGAACGTACAACCAGAGCCAGTCCAGGGGTACGTTCGGCCAGGACTACGACGCCTTCACGGTCGACGAGGGGCTGGGCGCAGGGCAGTCGGCGTACATCCCCCAGCTCGTCCAGAACGACTCGTACCGCTCGAACATCCTCGTCGCCAACACCGGCCCCGTGGATGCGCGGGTGAAGGTCGAGCTGTTCGCCGGCGACGGCAGCAAGATCGGGCAATACCTGGTGGAAAAGGGTACCCTCAAGCCCGGGCAGCGCAGCCAGGCCAATCAGCCGTTCAAGACCGTGGCCGGCCGCAACGATCTCGGAGCAGCGTACGCGAAGGTGACGGTCGAGGTCGGAGAGGGGATCCAGGCCTCGGGCTCGGTCGTCGACAACCTCTCCACGGACCCGACGACCCTGCCGATGCGGAGGTAGCGGCCGGCCGATCTGGCGGTCTCGGATCTTCGAACGGGGGTTGCCGTCGGCACGTCTCGTGCACCATGTTGGACTCGCGAGGTGAGCGATGCGACGGTTTTCGACCCTGGTGCTGGCGCTCATGGTAGGTGTCCCCGCTCTAGCGTTCGCGCAGGAGGCCACCGTTGCCCCAGCCGAGCCGCGGGGGTTTTCGCTGCACCTGAACACCTATCCGGTTGGCTCTTACGAGGCTGCCCGTGAGCTGAGGCTCATCCTCTGGGACTCGCCGATGAGCAAGCTCGAGAGTGCGGTGGCGCGGGAGCTGTGGGCGGCGCGGATGGGTAGCCTGCCGGGCCGCGGCGTAGCGGGCTCGACCGCCATCCGCATGAGCATCGGCCCGGGTCGTCCCCCGGGCCTCGTTTTTGCGGGGCCGTGGAGCCAGGAGTGGCACCAGCTTTCGTGGCAGAATCAACTCGCCGTGGCCACCCAGTCGGCTGTCGCAATCGGCATTCTTGCCGCGCTCGCCCGCAACCTCGGCAAGTGACGGTTGCCGCGCGCCGAATCAGCGCGGCTCGACCGAGCCTCCGAGAAGTCGGCCTCAACCTCGAACGCGGGGTTGCGCTCGGCACCCGCCGCCCGACCTGAGTAGGTCGCCCGGTGGGTTGCGGAAAGGTCTTCCCAAGCTGTTCGGCAAACGTTCACACCTTCTCGTGAGGCTCGGCGAGCGGTCCGTCGGGCGGGCTCGGGGCCGAGTCGACCTGCTGCCGAGCTGCACCCGTGCGGTGAGCGTTCGCTGTTGCTTGAACGTGGTTTCCGTTGCCGCTGTCGACGCAGCTTCGAAGGACGAGGTCGGCGTACGGAGGCGTGATCGAGCGAAACGTCCGCCAAGACTGCTCGTGCGCTCCAGGTGCTACCATCCGGCGCGGGAACGGCGATGGCAGTCCCCGGGGGCGGCGCATGACGTTACGACGGGACCTGCGTCCCTGGCTGTTGCTTGCGGGGCTGTGGGGGGTGATTGCGCTCCACCTGCTGCCCGACCAACGTCCACCGGCGGGAACCTGGGGGGCGGTGGGGGCGCTCGCGTTCGGGCCCGGGCTCCGCGTCGCCCTGGCGGTCGTGGTGGGGCTGGTGGCCGTGCCGCCGCTTTCCAGGCGAGTCGCGGCCGGTTTCGGTGCGCTCGTACAGAAGGTCCGGCCGTGGCTCGACTGCGTTCCGACCGCGGCCTGGGTGCTGATGTTGCTGCTGGCCGGCTGGCTCCTGCGCTCCCAGGTGCTGTACGGCGACGGCCCGGAGATGATCGGCGAGCTCGAGGCAGGAGCGTGGAGCAACTTCAAGCAGCCGCTCGATCGGCTGGTGAACGCGCTGGTGTTCAGGGGGCTGCGGGCCGTCGTCGGGGCCGACGCCGGGACTTCGGTGGCGCTCGTCAGCACACTCGCCGGAGCGGCGTACTGGCTCGCGGTGGCGCGTCTGGGGCGGCGTGACTGGTTCGGGGTGCCGCCGGCCGTGGTCTGGTTTCTGGCGGGCACGCACGGAGCCATGGCGCTTCTTTTTGGGCATGTGGAGAGCTACTCGTTGCTTCTGGCAGCGACTTTTTGGACGCTGGTGCTGGCGCTCGAGTCGGCGTTCGGCGAGGCACCGCTGTGGTTGGCTGGGTTGATGTTGGGCATCGCCGTGGCTGTGCACCTCGAGGCCGTGTGGGTGGCGGCAGCGCTCCCGGTCGCGTGGGCGAGGCGCTGGTGGGGAAGGTGGGGCGAGCCTGGTGCCGTCATGAGGGCTGGGCGCGAGGCCCTGGTGGGGGCAGCCGTCTCGCTCGCACCGCTCGCCCTCGTGATGGTGGGCTTCGCCGCTTTCGGCAAGGGGCTCGCGGGGTTCTCTCCGGCGACGTTCGGGGGGGGCGATGACCGCCTCTTCGTGCCACTTCGACATCTGGCCACGCCGTACGAGCGCTTCACGATGTTCTCCCGCGACCACTTCGTGGCGGTCGGCAACGAGCTGTTGCTCGTCGCGCCCATCGGGCTGCTCCTGGCGGTCGTCGGGCCGCTCGGGCGCCGGGCCGACGGTCGCCGAACCGACGCCGGGACGTGGGTGTTGCTCGCCGCCGCCGTGGGCGCCGTGGTGTTCGCTTTCGTCTTCAACCCTGACCTCATGGTCTTCAGCCCGATGGGTGTGCTCGCCGAGTGGGATCTTTTCGCCTTTCTGGCCGTCCCGGTGACACTGCTCGGCGCCTGGTGGCTGCGCACCGCCATGGATCCTGGGCCGACCCGAGACGGGATCATCGTGGCCGCGATCGCAACCGGCATCTTCCACACTCTGGGCTTCGTGCTCCTCAACGCAGGCATCGCCATCGATCTGCCGTGACGGGTTTCTGGCGTGCCCTGCTGGTGGACTCGAGGTCGCCGGACCTTTGGCGGAGCCTCTACCTGCTGCGCCGGCGGCGGGTGGCGTTCGTCAGCTCGCAGTTCGGCACGCTGCGCCATACCTGCGAGCACGGACGCGAGCAGCTCGCAATGTGGGGTATCGGCGCAACGGTGATGCGGGTCGAGGAGCTGACGTTGCCCGAGGATCTGCAGCCGTTCGACCTCGTGGTTCTCAACCGGGTACCAGCCTCGATCCGGCTCGAGCAGGCGCTGCGGGAGATCTCGACCCGGGGAGGGGTGGTGGTCGGTGACTTGGACGACATGCTGCTCGACGCGGAGGTGGTGCTCTCCCACCCGTACTACCGTGAGCAGCCGCTGGCGGTGCGCAAACACCTGACCGAGCTCGCCGAAGGCCTGCGGCGGACCTTCACGCTCTGCTCGCACGTGCTGTGCTACACCGTGGCGCTGGAGACGGAGCTGGTGCGCTGCGGGTACCGACCGTTGCGGGTGACGTCCTGCGCCAGCAACGAGATGCTGGCGTGTGCACGGCAGGCGCGGGAGCTCGTGCGGTCGGAGCCGGGGGTGGTGACCTTGGGCTTTGCTGCTGGGCACCCGGGGCACATCGCCAACCTCGCCGTAGCGCTCGGCGCACTCGAAAACCTGCTCGACGAGCTGCCGACCTGCCGGTTGGTGCTGCTTGGCGGCCTGGAGCCTCCCCGTGAGCTACGGCGCTTCGGCGAGCGGGTTGAGTGCCGCCCCTACGTCGACTGGCGGGAGCTGCCGCGCGAGATCTGCCGCTTCGACGTAGCCATCGCCCCGCTCGTCACCTGCGCCTTCAACCGAGGGAAGAGCCACCTCAAGTACATCGAAGCGGCTCTCTGCCGGGTGCCGCTCGTGGCATCGCCCGTCGGCCAGCTCGGCGAGACGATCCGGGACGGCGTCAACGGGCGGCTCGCCCGCACAACGGAGGAGTGGGTGTCGTGTCTGCGCGAGCTGGCCCAGTCCCCCGAGCTGCGGCACCGCCTGGGCACTCGCTCCCACACCCACGTGGTGCGAGAGCTCACCACCCGAGCGTGCGCTCCGGTACTGGTGCGAGCCCTGGGCCGAGCGGTCCGCGAGCGAATCAGGCCTTGACGGGGACAGCGGCCCGTGGGTTTGGAACCGGGAATGGAAACGTGGCACGCCAACGCGCGATCTCGGCCAGCGCCGCCGCAC
The DNA here is from genome assembly GCA_012516935.1 of Holophagae bacterium. Classification (GTDB taxonomy): domain Bacteria; phylum Acidobacteriota; class Thermoanaerobaculia; order Thermoanaerobaculales; family Thermoanaerobaculaceae; genus JAAYVZ01. The sequence continues at coordinate 34,469 of JAAYVZ010000013.1, read as the reverse complement.
CGGCCAGCTTGCGGCGGTGGCCCTTGTCGCGGGGAAGCGGAATCGGTGGCTCGGTCATCAGTCCCCACGCCACGTTGGCCGGCTGGAAGCGGTGCGGTGGGCGCTCGGTGAGGTGACGGACGAGGCCGCCGTGAGCGGTCCAGTGGACGAGCGGGCTGACGGCGGCTCCGTGTCGCTCGGCCGCCAGGTAGAGCCCGGCCAGTAGGCCGCACGCTGCCGACTCCAGGTACCCTTCGACACCGGTGAGCTGACCGGCGAGACGGAGCGAGGGGTGTGCTCTGATCCTGAGCTGAGCGTCGAGGTGGCGAGGGGCGCATACGAACGAGTTGCGGTGGACCATGCCGAAACGCGTGAAACGGGCGGTGGCGAGACCGGGAATGAGACGGAGCACACGCTTTTGGGCTCCGATGGTCATCCGGGTTTGGAACCCGACCAGGTTGTAGTGCTCGGCCGCCAGATCGTCCTGCCGGAGCTGCACGACGGCGTAGGGCCGCCGTCCGGTATGCGGGTTCTCGAGCCCCACCGACTTCATTGGGCCGTACCGGAGCGTGTCGAGACCACGTTCAGCCAAGACCTCGATCGGCAGGCACCCCTCGAAGTGCGGGATATCGCGCTCGAGCTCGCGCAAGGGCACCGTCTCGGCCTCCCGTAGCGCCACCACGAACGCGACGTACTGGTCGTGGTCGAGCGGGGCGTTGAGATAGTCGGCGCTGCCACCCTTGCCGTAGCGTGAAGCGGCGAAAAGCACCGACAAGTCGAGAGAGTCGGCGGCGACCAGCGGTGCGATGGCGTCGAAAAAGGAAAGCGATCCCTCGCCCAGCAAGGTTTCGATCGCTTGGTGCAGTACCGGTGAGGTGAGCGGCCCGGTTGCCAGGATCGCCGGGCCTTCCGGCAGCGCCGTCGCCTCCTCTCGCACGATGCGTACCAGCGGGTGGCCATCCAGTGCGTGCGAGATGTGGTCGGAGAAGGTACGGCGGTCGACTGCCAAGGCGTCGCCAGCCGGGATCGCAGCGGCGCGCGCGGCCGCCATCACCAGCGAGCCCATCACCTCCATCTCGCGTTTGAGCAACCCGATGGCGTTGGTGGGATTGTCGGAACGGAGCGAGTTGGAGCAGACGAGCTCGCCGAGGTCGCCGCTGCGGTGGGCCGGCGTTGTCGTGCCCGGTCGCATCTCGACCAGCTCGACCTCTACCCCAGCGGATGCGAGCTGCCAAGCCGCCTCGCTGCCGGCGAGCCCGCCGCCGACCACCCTCACCATGCCCCCTCCCTGCCCGCGAACAGGAAAGAGACGAAAGGGAATCGCAACCCCGGCTCGACGCACGAACGGCACGAGGTGAGGGAGGCGAGGCGGCGCCTCGACGGGGCGCTTTCCTCTCTCGCCTCAAGCCTCATTCCTCACGCCTCTGCGGGGTGCGGAACGCGCAGCCTGGCGTTGCGCACACCCACTGGGCACCGCGGCGGACCGACGTCTTCTCGAGGAGGAACACCGCGCCGCACTGTGGGCACGGGTGCGGCACCGGCTTGGCATTGAGGGTGACGGTGCACTTGGGGTAGCGGTTGCACCCCCAGAACGGCTTGCCGCGGCGGGAGCGCTTCTCGACCAGCTCGCCGTCGCACCCCTCGCGCGTGCAGCGCACCCCCGACGGCGTGTTGGGGCTTGCCGATCCCTTGGTGATGCGGCGCGTGCCCTTGCACTCGGGGTAGCGCGAGCAGGCCCAGAACGGTCCGAAGCGGGAGCGCTTCTGGACCATGGCGGCATCGCACTCGGGACACGCCGGGGCGTCCTGGGCCGGCTGAACGGCCCCTGGCTCGCGGGTGGTGCGGCAGTCCGGGTAGCGCGAGCAGGCGAGGTACTCGCCGTAGCGGCCGAAGCGCAGGATCATCGGCGAACCGCAGGTAGGACACTTCTCCTCGGTCTGGACGCCCTGCCGCTTGACCGACTGCATCGCCCCCGAGGCCTTCTCGAGGTCGGCCGAGAACGCCTTCCAGAAGCGGGCGAGGGCGGCCTGCCAGTCCTCCTTGCCCTCGGCCACGGCGTCGAGCTCGGCCTCCATGCGCGCCGTGTACCGCTCGTTGATGAGGCCGGCGAAGGCGTCCACGAGCATGCGGTTGACGAGCTTGCCGAGCTGGGTGGGCGCGAACGCCCCCTTCTGTTTCGTCACGTAGTCGCGGTCGGAGATGACGGCGATGATCTGTGCGTACGTCGAAGGACGACCGATGCCGTTCTCCTCCATCGCCTTGACGAGCGTGGACTCGGTGAAGCGCGGCGGGGGCTGGGTGAACTTCTGCTCGGTCTCGAGCTTCTCAAGGCGTAGCGCCTGCCCCTTCTCGAGCGGCGGCAGCCGGCGGCTGGTGGGCTCCTCGCCCTCGGCATCCGCCAGCTTTCTCGGTGCCGGGGTTTCCTCTTCCTCTCGGTAGACCCGGAGGTAGCCCGCTTCGACCTCGGTTTCCCCGCGCGCCTTGAAGCCGTAGCGTCCGGCGTTGACCACGACGTCGGTGACGTCGAACTGCGCCGGCTTCATCTGTGAGGCCACGAAGCGCTGCCAGACGAGGGTGTAGAGCTTGAGGGCGTCGGCCTCGAGGTACGCGGCCACGGCCTCGGGGGTGCGCGACACGTCGCTCGGGCGGATCGCCTCGTGGGCGTCCTGCGCCTCCGAGCGGTTCTTGAAGTAGTTGGGCTTGTCAGGCAGGAGGGTGTCGCCGAACGTGCTGGCGATATGGGTACGGACGGCGTCGAGCGCCTCCGGTGCGACCCGCACCGAGTCGGTGCGCATGTAGGTAATCAACCCGACCCGCTCGCCGCCGCCGAGGTCCACGCCCTCGTACAGGCGCTGCGCGAGCTGCATCGTCTTGCGCACCGGGAAGCGGAAGCGGGCCGCCGCCACCTGCTGGAGCTTGGCGGTCACGAACGGTGGCGGCGCCTTTTGCTGGCGGCGTCGCTTCGCCACGCTCGCGACCTCGAACGCGGCGTTCTCGACCTCGGCTCGGATCGCTGCCGCGGTCTCGCCGTCGCGTACCACGAGCTTGCGGCCATCGCGCTGGGCGAGACGCGCCACGAACGACGGCGGCTCGCCGGCGGCCAACCGGGCGTCGAGGTGCCAGTATTCCTCCGGCACGAACGCCTCGATCTCGGCCTCGCGGTCGCAGATCATCTTGAGCGCCACCGACTGCACGCGGCCCGCCGAGAGCCCTCTTTTGACCTTCTCCCAGAGCAGAGGTGAGAGCTTGTAACCCATGAGGCGGTCGACCACCCGTCGCGCCTGTTGGGAGTCCACGAGGCGCCTGTCGAGGGGGCGCGGGCTGGCGATCGCTTCCTGCACCGCGTGCCGGGTGATCTCGTGGAACAGCACCCGGGAGATCGGCTTGCCGGTTTCCTTGAGGATCTCGGCGAGGTGCCATCCGATCGCCTCGCCCTCGCGGTCGGGGTCGGTGGCCAGAAGGATCCGCTCGGCGCGCTCGGCAGCGGCGCGAATCTCGCTGATCACCTTCCGTTTGGCCGGCATCACGAGATACCGTGGTGCGAAGCCGTGAGCAAGGTCGATGCCGAGGTCGTTGCGAGGCAGATCCCGTACGTGGCCCACCGACGCCATGACGGTGTACTCCTTGCCGAGGTACCGCCCCAGCGTTCGCGCCTTGGCCGGCGACTCTACGATGACCAACGTTTGCGCCACGTCACCTCCGGACGTGCACGATATCAGCGCTGTCAAGCACCCCTCACCTTTGTCCGATCGCCCGATCACCCAGAGTCAGAAGCTCGCTCCCGGTGCCTCCCTTGGCGGTAACCTGGGCTCGGAGCTGGCCATGGTGGTGGAGGTTGGCGAGTGGGTCGAGGTGGTCGTCGCGGGGTTCGCGGGCGGGATACGGGCGGGCGTCTGCGGAGGTGTCGGTGCCGAAGGGCTCCGTCGCTGTCGTCGTCGGAGGACAGGCGGGGGAGGGGCGTAGAATGCTGCCGGCTTCCACGGGGCTCGCAGTGAAGCGCAGTTGGCGCAGGAGTTGCATTGGGACCGCAGCAACGGCCGCCTACTCACGGTGGTCGAGGAGGGAACACGCCATGAGACGCTTGCAACTGGGTCTGATTGTCGGGCTCTTTGGAGTGGTGATGCTGACGGGCTGCACCAGCGTCAAGCCGGACGCGGCCCCGCCGCCTGTCGCCCAGGCCGAGGTCGAGCAGGTGGGCGCGACAGCGGTCAAGTACCGCGGCCCGGATCTCGAGCTGGCACTGTCGTACCGATTCGCCGACATCAACTTGGGGATGGACTGGTTGCTGGTGGATACGGCTGTCACGGGTTCCAAGCGGGTGTCGGTCGAGATCAAGCGTGAGAAGATCTCGCTCCGCACCCCTGACGGCGAGATCGTACCGTTGCCGAGCCAGGAGGAGTTGGCGGACTCGTTCTCCAGCATCCGCGCTGCTAACCACCGCGCCAACGTGGCGGCTGAGCCGTTGCGCTACTGGGGCGGACGGCGGGAGTGCAAGCTCAACTTCCTGGTCGAGCCGGGCAGCGACATCGTGATGCGGTCGATCTGGGTCAACGACGAGCGTTGGTGCGTCGGCCGCCTCTATTTTCCGATCATGAAGGGCGTCCAGCCCGGTCGCTACGAGCTGCGCATCGACCTACCGGAAAGCAAGGTGCGGGTGCCGTTCGTGCTCGGAGCTAGGAAATAGGGCCACGGCGGGTGCGGCGGTAGCGCCCATCGACCTCGCGGGTGACGGCACCCTCCAGCTCGAGACAGAGCAGCGCCTCGAGCACGGCTGGCACCGGCATCCGGCCAGCGGCGGCGAGGGCATCCACGGTCATCGCTTCGCCCGGTCGGAACGCTGCGAGCAGGCCCTCGTGGGTTGGCTTCCGGGTGCTCTCCGGAGGTGCGATGCCGAGCTGGTCGAGGACGTCGATGACTGTGAGCGCCGGTGCAGCCCCCGCCCGCAGGAGGCCGTTCGGGCCCGCCGACAGGGGTGAGAATACCGAGCCGGGGACAGCGAGCACCTCCCTCCCCTCGTCGAGAGCGAGACGGGCCGTGATGAGCGCGCCCGAACGGGCCTCGGCCTCGACGACCACGACGACTTGCGCCAAGCCGGCGATGATCCGGTTGCGCTCGGGAAAGTGGTGGGCGAGCGGCGGGCTGCCGGGAGGGTACTCGGTAATGAGCGCACCGTGTGCCGCGATCTCCTCGGCCAGCTTCTCGTGTTCCGGGGGGTACACCCGATCGGGTCCACACCCCCACACGGCGACCGTCGGGCCACCGACCGAGAGCGCGCCGCGATGCGCCGCGGCGTCGACCCCGCGAGCCATACCGGAAACGACGGTAACCCCTGCGCGCGCCAGCTCGCTACCGAACCATTCGGCCACCTCGCGTCCGTAGGCGGAGGCGCGGCGGGCGCCGACGAGGGCGACCCCTGGCCCTGGAGGCAGGCTGCCACGCACGAACAGCCCCAGTGGGGGGTCGGAAAGCTCGAGCATCGGCCGCGGGAGCTCCGGGTCGCCGGCCGCCACCCAACGCCAGCCGCGGGCGGCGAGATCGGCGAGTATCTGCGGCACCCGCGGGAGGAGCCGCTCGGCCTCGGGAGCGTCGAGCTCGTCACCGGCCAGCCAGGCGCGACACCTCGTGCGGCCAGGGCGGCCGCTGTCGGGTTGGCTTGCGACCCAAACCAAAGCGCGTTGCCACGAAGGAGGCGGGTCGAGCATGTGGGCCTATAATACCGGGAAGTCCAGGGAGGTCGTATGCGCCTGGGGGTGATCGGGGCAGTGGTGTTGGGGGTGGTGGCCGCAGGCTGTGCGAGCTCGGGCAGCCAGCCCAGTGCCGACCGTGAGATGCGGGCCGGGGTCAAGGCGGCGGCGCGCGAGTATTGGCAGGAGGCGCACTTCCGTTTCCAGCGGGCGAGCGAGCTCGACCCCACCAGCATCAAGATCCAAAACAACCTTGCGGTCTCGCTCGAGGCCCTCGGGCGGTACGAGGAGGCGCTGGAGGTCTACAAGCTCGCCGTCGAGAAAGCTCCCTCGAACGCCGTGCTGAAGCGCAACTACGCGCGATTTGCCGAGTTCTATGCGAGCCTGGCACGGGGCGTGAAGCCCAAGGAGGGTGGCGATGCGAAGCCTTAGGGTTGCGGTTGTGCTCGCCTTCGTCGCTGCCGCCGGCTGGGCGACCACCCGCGAGGTCGTGCTGTCCCTACCCCTACGCTCCAAGCTACAGCTCTCCGGCCACGAGCGGCTGTACATCGGGCCGTTCGTGCGCGAGGTGCGGGGCGACGAGGCGCCAGCGCAGCTCAAGTTCGACGTCGCCGCGGAGTTCGAACGGTTCCTACGCAAGCTCCTGCGCAAGGAGAGCAAGCTTGTCATTCTGCCGCAGCTCGAGGGCGTCAGGGTACCGACGACCGATCCGCTCGAGCTCGCGACCTTGGCTGACTTCTGGCGTGAGCTGGGGATGCGCGTCAACGCCGACTACGTAGTCGCCGGCTCCATCGAGTTCACGGTCCAGGACACCACGCAGCCGAAGATGGAATCGTACGAGTCGCCGATCGATGGCCGCACCTACTACCGGCAGGTGATGGTCGAGCAGACGGGGTTCAGCTACGACATCCTGCTCAACATCTTCGACGCGCGCAGCGGGGCCCTCCTGCTCCAGGAGTCGTTCAAGGACACCCAAGAGCGGGAGGAGAAGGCCTTCGACGAGCTCACCGGCATGTTCGCCAACCTCTACGCGCTCGAGAACAAGCTGGCGGGGGTGTTCGTGCCGCGGACGGTGAAGAGCAAACGGTTTCTGTTCGTGCCTTAAGAGGGGGTTCAATGATTCGACGCATCCTGTGCCTGGCTGCGGTCCTCCTCGTGGTGTCGCCGGCCGCGGCGCAGTACTTCGGCAAGAACAAGGTGAGGTACGACTCGTTCAGGTGGATGGTGTACCCGACGCCCCACTTCCGTATCTCGTTTTACGCCGAGGTCGAGCCATCGCTGCCGAAGATCGCGTCGTTCGCCGAGAGTGCCTACGACGAGCTAGCACGCAAGCTCAACTTCCAGATCACCGAGCCGATCCCGCTCATCGCCTACGCCACCCACGCCGACTTCGAGCAGACCAACACCATCGTCGAGTTCATCCCGGAAGGGGTGGGAGCGTTCGCCCTGCCGTCCCGCAACCGCATGGTGATGCCGGTGGACCTCCCCGACGCGGACCTCCAGAAGCTCATCCAGCACGAGCTCACGCACGTCTTCCAGTTCGAGATCCTGTTCCAGGGGCGGCTCGGCAAGGCGTTGACCTCGAGCCCACCGCAATGGTTCATGGAGGGCATGGCCTCCTTTTTCGCCGACGACGAGGATTCTCGTGCTCGGGCGGTAATGCGCGACGCGGTGCTTTCGGATCGCGTCGCCTCGGTTGGTCAGGGTCCCTCCGGATATGAGGCGTACCGCTACGGCCACATGGTGTTCAAGTTCGTGCACGCCGAGTGGGGCGACGAGGGGCTGCGCGACCTCGTGTTCGAGTTCCGCCACTCGTTGGGAGGCTCGGTCGCCAAGGCGATCAAGCGCGCCTTCGATCTCGACCTCGAGGAGTTCGACGCCCGCTTTCGGGCGTGGCTGCGCAAGTACTACCAACCGTTCACCGAGCGAGGCGACCCGCGCGAGTACGGCCAGCTCTTCCGCGTGGATGCGGCGGGCGGCCTGCAAACGTACGAGACGTCTCCGATCGCCTCGCCGTCGGGGGACCTCATCGCCGCGTTCTCGACCTACAAGGAGGACGTGGACGTGGTGCTCTTCGGCACGCCGGACCGCCGGCTTTTCCGCAACCTCACGCGCGGCAACTCGAACCGCTACATGTACCTCATCGCCCAGATGCTGACGACGGGGCCCGATCGCGGTCGCGACTTGGCGTTCTCTCCCGACGGCGACGCCATCGCCGTCTTCGCCCGCCGCGAGCGCGGTCGCGATCTGCTGATCCTGGACACCTACAAAGGCAGGATCGAGCGCCGCTTCCCGATGCCGGTCGACCAGGCGATGCAGCCAGCGTACTCCCCCGATGGCAAGACCATCGCCTTCCGCGCCTTTGCCGGCGGCCACGCCGATATCTACCTTCTGGACGTAGCCAGTGGTGCGGTCACCAACCTGACCAACGACGAGGCATACGACGCCGACCCGGTGTTCACCCCCGATGGCAAGGCCCTGGTGTTTTCCTCGCAGAGCGGCGAGAGCGCCAAGCTTTTCCGGCTGGAGCTCGACAACCCCGCGCAGCGCACGCAGCTCACGTTCGGGCCCGGTAACGACGAGGGCACGAGCTTCTCGCGCGATGGCAAGCGGTTGTACTTTGCCTCCGACCGCGACCAGGGGGTGATGGATATCTACAGCCTGGATCTCGAAAGCCGGGACCTCGAGCGGCTGACCAGGGTTATCGGCTCGGCACTCAACCCGGTGGCGATTCCGACTCGCGACGGCGAGCGGGTAGTCTTCCAGGCGTACGCGAAAGGGCGGTACGCGCTGTACCTCGCCGATCCGGCACAGGCCGTTTCGGCTGGCAAGGAAGAGCTGGCCCAACCGTCACCGGTGCGCGAGAAGTTCGAGCCGGCGATCTCGGTGGCGATCAACAAGGAGAAGGTCGAGCCGATCAAGCGGTACAAGCTCGGGCTCGACGATGCTCAGGTGCTGGTCGGCGTGAACACCGACAACACCCTCATCTCTCAAACCTACCTCTCGTTCTCGGACAACTACGGGGACCGTCGCCTGAACGTCCTGCTGTCGTCGGTGGAGAGCTACACCAACTTCTCGTTCGCCTGGATGAACTTGAGCCGCCGCGTGCAGTGGGGTGCGGTGGCGTTCGACGATAGCTCGTATTACCTGTTTCAGGAGCACCCGGCCGACGACAGGGTCAAGCGGCGCCAGCAGTACCGCGAGACGGGCGTGGCGGCGTTCGCCCAGTACCCGCTTTCGGTCTACCACCGGCTCGACGCCAACCTCGGGTTCGTACGCCGAAGGATCGCCTACCCGGTGTTCACCGAAGACGGCGTGATGTTCCGTGACCAGCAGGACAACCTGCCCTGGATCGGGGTGTCGGCGACCGGCGACACGACGTTTTATCAATACTACGGGCCGCACGGCGGGCGGCGCTGGATGCTCTCCTACAACAATGCGTTGGATGTCAAGGAGGGCGGCATCTTGTCGCACGGCCTGATCTTGGATGCCCGCCAGTACGTGCCTCTGTCGCGGCGCAACGAGGTGGCGCTTCGCGTATGGGCTGCCGCTTCGAACGGTAACCGACCCAACTTCTATTACTTCGGTGGTATCGATACGCTCCGGGGCTATAACTACCAGTCTCTCGCTGGCAACCGCGCATTCCACACCAACCTCGAGTGGCGGTTCCCGCTCATCGATCACCTGGTACTGCCCTGGTTGCACCTCGCGAGCGTGCGTGGGCGGGTGTTCGTCGACGTCGGCGGGGCGTGGTTCGACCTGCCGGGCTATACGATCGATCTCGGCGGTGGCCGCCAGTACAAAGTACCGAAGTATAATCAGGGGTTTCGGTTCTGGCACGATGGGCGGCTCGACGACGCGGTCTCGAGCTACGGGTTCGGGTTTTCTCTCAACCTCTTCGGGCTGCCGGCACACTGGGACTTCGCCAAGCGGTGGGACTTCAAGGAATCGCTCGACCACGGGTACCGCACCGAGTTCTGGATCGGCATCCGTTACTGAGCTCGCTCCCCGATGCTGGGGAGCCTCCCTTCCTCACTCACTTGTCGGGGTAGCGAGGGTGGCGAGCGCGGCGAAGGCTCGGGCGGCGAGGTGCGATTGCAGCGCCCGCAGCTCCTCGGCCGCCGGAGCCCGACCTTTCCAGGCCCGCTCCGCCTCCCCCACCTTGCGGAACGTTCGTTCCTCGGCCGCGAGCAACGGGAGGAGGAGACCGCGCTGTCCGGCGAGGACGACGACCTCGAGGTAGCGCTTCTGGTCGCCTCGCCAGCACGGATAGAGTCGGGCGCGAAGGCGGTCGCAGGCAGCGTTCAGCGGTGCCGGCTTGGCTCCCGCCGCCAGCTCCATCGGTATCGCCGCAGCTTTCACCCACACCGGCGTCGCGATGCCGGTGATCGGTTGTCCGAGGATGAACCACGCAATCGCAAGGCTCGGATCGCCGCCTGCCGGTACTCCGGCGATGAGCGTCACGGAGGCGGTGAGGTCGCGGTTGATGCTGTCGCCCACCCAGGCGAAACGTGCCGCCTCGGGGTGGGCGAGGGGAAAGGCGCCGATGCGGGGGTTGGCGATATCACGGCTCACTCCGGCGAGAAGGGTGCGAGCGTCGAGTTGGCGGGAGGAGATGAGGGCGTCGACGAGCTCGGTGGCGCGCTCGCGACGCAGTAGCCCCGTTCCAGTGGCGCTATCGCCGCTGTCCGAATAGTTGGAACGGATGAGGGCGCCACTGGGCGCGGTGCTGGGGTCGCTGGCGTCGAAGCGCCGGAAGGTGGTGAGGCCGGTCTCGAAAAATGCCGCGCCACCGTGCGCATCGATGACCCCGAAGTTGGCGTTGGTGTCGCGGGCGCCCCTGAGGTTGGTCGAGCCGAGCAGGCGCTCGAAGTCGGCCACGGTGGCGCACGACTGCAACGCCAGCTTCATGAACGCCCCCTCGGCCAACGTGGTCTTGTCGTCGAGGTTGTACGACGCCGAGTTCATGACCGCAAACCCGACGCTGTTGACACCGGCCCAGATCTGCAGCCCGGCGGTGTCACCCTGATTGACGAGGCCCACGTACGGGTAGCGACCGTCCTCGCGGTAGACGACCTGGTTGTGGAGTTCGTTGGCGTCACGATTTTTCCACAGCAGCGGGCGGCCATCGGCGGTGGCCGCGCCCGAAACCACCGCCGTGGTGCACGCGGATGCAGGCGCGGGGGCCCCAGACAGCGCCACGGCGAGAACCGCAATCGGCAACAGGGCAGTGAGCGTGACGTTGCGACCTGTCATGTCGATCTCCAAGTCGGGTCCCGCGTCGGGCGGCCCGGCGCATTGTAAAGCCCTGGAGCGGGACGGCGCTCCGGTTTCCCGGGTGACTCCCCCGGCCGAGGACGGCGCTCAGCGCGTCGCGGCCGCCAGCACCAGCTCGCCGAGCCGCACACTGGCCGGCAGCTCGGACGGGCCAAGGCCAGAGGGCGGGAGGGGACGGGCCGGGGCCAGCGGTCGGTGCGCCGCCAGCCGGATCTCGACCGGCTCGACCCGCTCGGTGCCGATCAGCCACGCCTGGGCGCTGCCGGTCCACGGCTTCCCGTCGGTGTTGGCGAGGCCAAGCGCAAGCTCGTGTGCGCCGGGTTGCACCGGTACGCTCAGCCACGCCCACACACCCGGCACCGAAACCCGCTCTGGCTGGGCAGGTTGCCCATCGAGGGTCAGGCGGAAGACGGGGTCGTTGGGGCCGGGGGTGGGTGACGAGGGGCGCAGGAGCACGGCGACCTTCGCCCCGCGTGCCCGCTCGGCGAGGGTGAACGAGACACGGAGGCCGCCGTCGCCGGGCTCGACACGCGGTGCCCCAACGAGCGGTGACCGCGGGGGCACGGTGAGCTCGCTGGCGTCGCGGGCCGTTTTGCCGAGGATGCGCAGCGAACGCACCGCGTGCGGGTCGAGCACACGGATCTCGGGCCCAGCGTCGAGGACCGCCAGGCAGCGCGTTCGGCCCGCGCGGGCGGTCTCGGTGAAGGTCACCCCGGCGAGGAGCGGCTCGCCGGCCTCGGCCAGCGGGTAGAGCTCGTAGACCGCCGCCTCGTAGCCCGAAAGCGGGAGCTCCACCCGCTCGCCAGCGCGGTGCAGACGGGGGTCCACCCAACGGGTCGGGTAGACGCGCTCGAGCACGAGCTCCGACGCGGCCTCGTCGAGACCGAGCCCGGGATCGAGCGTCACTGCGAGCGTGGCCGCGGTGATCTCCGGGTTCCGGGCCGCCACGATGCCGCGCCGACCCTTGAAGTGGGCCCAGCCGTACGCCTCGCGGCGGTTGGGATCGCCGCCGATCATCTCGGAGCGGGACAGCACGGCGAATCGGTCGCGGGCCCAGTACAGGGCTTGCGCCAGCACCTGCCACTCGTCCTCCGAGAGTACGTCCGGGGAGATGTACAGCTCGTGCATGCTCACGCCGCGCGCCAGGTAGAAAACGACCTCGTTGGCGAAGCCGGGCAGCGGCTCGTCGCGGCCGATCTCCTCGACATCGATCGAGCCCTTGAGCACGCCGTGGGTCATGAGGTTGGCAATCGGGAACCACAAGTCGTTGGTCCGGAAGTCCTCGTACAGCACCAGGTCGCGGTAGGTGATCGAGGAGTCGCGGGAGGAGATCGAGGGCACGTCCGCCGCGCCGTAGTCCTCGCCCCCCATCCAGATCTGGTCGGCGATCGTCAGCCACCACGGCGACAGCCAGGTACCGGAGGTGATGTTGAGAAAGACGTCGGGATCGAGCGCGCGAACGTTCGAAGCGAGGCGGCCAACGGTCTTGAGGACAGACCGACGCGCGTGAATTCCCGGCGGGGTGCCGAGGTCGGGGCCGGTGGCCAGGAACTGGAACCCGTCCCACTTGAAGTAGCGCACACCGGCCTTGACCATGTCGGTGGTGCGGCGCTCGAGCAGCGCTCCGTAGCGGGGGCCGCCGACCCACATCTGGTCGCCGGCCGTCTCGTAGCCATGCGCGCGCATCCAACTGACGCGCTCTTTGCGGAAGGAATAGCCGCCGGTGGGTCCGTACCACACGCCCAGCCGGGTGTGGGTTGTGGCGAGCTGATCGACGATCGGCGCCAGCCCTCGGGGGAGCTGTGCCGGCCGCAGCTGCCAGTCGGAGCGGTAGACGTCCCAGCCGTCGTCGAGGACGAAGGCGTCGAGGGTGATGCCGTGTCGTGCCACCATCCGCTCCTGCAGCCGGCGGGCGATCCGCAGCACGTTCTCCTCGTTCATCACGTGGTCGGGCGCGACCCGCGGATACTCGGCGGAGCGCAGGTCGTACCAGGAGTTGTAGAGTGTGTAGGGACGGAGCTTGCCGGCGCGGATGGTGTCGAGGTAGGCGAGGAACCACCCCTTGACGTGCGCGTCGGGGGTGACCGCGAGCACCACGTCCTCCCCGGCGACCCCCTCGGGGCCGATCACCTCGCCCATGAAGTCGCCGCAGCGCACCCGGGTCGTCTCGCCAGCGCGCTCGAGCCGGTTGTCGGCGGCCGGCCATTCGAGGCCGACGAACGCGCCACCGCCGGGAACGAGGAGGGCGACAGGCTGCCCGAACCCACCGGCCTTGAGCACCGTTGCCGGGGTCCGCAGCGAGGTATCGAGGCTCCATAGCCTGTCCAGGTAGTGCCCCCGGTGTTCGGCGTCGAGAACCCGCAGCCGGCGGCGCAGGAAGAAGTCGCGGTCACCCAGCCGGTAACGCACCTCGAGCCTGAGCCCCCCGGGGCCGGCGAAGGCGAGCGTCAGCTCGTGCACGTCGTTGTCGGTGGAGCTGGTTGCGCTCGCGAAGGCGAAGTCGGCCGGGCCGAAGGTGACCGCGTTGTCGGCGTTATCGACCTTGCCGGGCGCCTGCCAGCCGGTCCACACCACCTCGACCGAGAAGCCTCCGTCGGTGACGAGCTCCGCGGGGGCTGCGGCGGTGCCGGCTCCGCGCAGGGTCTCCCTTGCGAGGTGCCCGTCGACCACCTCCACAGTGGCCGCTAGCCTGGCGTTGGCGAGCTCGAACCGGTGGTCCGCCTGCCCAGCCTCAGCCGCCACCGCGAGCAGCACCGCGAGGATGCAGACCTTCGTAGCCGACCTCCTCATGGCTCGTCCTCCTTCTTGCCCGCTTTCCGCAGCCGGCGGAGCATGGCGAAGATGTCACGCGTTCCCTTCCACGCGACCACGAGCGTGACCGTGCCGAGCCAGAGCAGGCACGTCGCCGTGATCAGCCACCACACGAGGTGTCCAGAGGGGCTCATGACGCCTCCTTGGCGGGCCTGAGCCACGAGCCGACCATCATCGCCAACGCCGAGGCGGCATACGCCGCGAGGCCCGACCAATACGGGCCCACCGTGGTGCGGGCGAACGCCGCCGTGGCGGGGAGCTGCTCGAGGACCAGGTAGGCGACCGGGATGACGGCACCAGCAACGATCGCCGCCGCCGCGCCGGTGGGGCTGGCGCGCCGCCAGTAGCAGCACGCCACGAGCAGCGTCGACATGCTGGCAAGGTAGATCGTCCCGGTCACCCCGAGGTAGGTCCAGAGGTCACCCTTGAGCGGGTACCACAGCCCATACCACAGCAGAAACACACCGATGGCGGCGACGATCAGGCGGTTGACGCGCAGCCCCTCGCGATCGCCCCACGACCGGCGGCGGAAGCGCGCCAGGAGGTCGTTGTAGATCAAGCTTGCCCAAGTCAGCATGTACGAGGAATCAGTGCTCATGTCGGCGGCGAGCATGGCGGCGAGGAGCAGCCCCATGATCCCCACCGGCACGAAATGGGCGAGAAACCGCGGCATCGCCTGCAGGCTGTCGACGCCGGGGCCGAGCAGCGCCAGGGCCGCAATGCCCCAGATCCCCGGGATGAGAAACCGGGTGACGAAGAAGAAGCTGGTACGGACGAACACCTTGCGTCCGGTCTTGGTGTCGCGGGCAGCGAGGACGCGCTGGATCACCGCCATCCAGGTGAGGACCACAGCCAGGTTCAGGCAGGCGTTGAAAAGCACGTACGCCCACCCCATCTCGGGGTTGACCAGAGGGTTGAAGCCCCCGGCGCCGTGGTACCGCTCCACCGCAACCACCAGGTTCGTCCAACCGACCCGCGCCAGCACCAGCACCGTCACCACCAACAGCCCCGCGCTCATCACCACGAACTGGAGGAAGTCGGTGACCAGCACCGACAGCATTCCGCCCAGGACGGTGTAGATTCCGACCAGCAGCAGGAGCGCGGTCATCGCCAGCTCGAGCGTGTGGGTCCGTGCCCACGAGCCGGAGCCGCCCGTACCGGCGCCGGTCACCGTGAGGAGGAACTCGCCGCCGGTGCGCAGAAACACCCCCATGTTGAGCAGGCCGCCGAGCACCATCACCACCGCGGCTGCTGCCCGCACCCGCGGCCCGAATCGCCGCTCGAACAGCTCGGGCAACGTCACTACCCCCGCCTCACGCAACGGCTCGATGCAAAACCCGGTGAGACCCACCACGAGCATCGCCACGGCGTTGAGGATCCCGGGCGTGGCGCCGGCGAAGCCGTACTTGAACCCGTTCTGGGCGGTGTAGACGCAGGTCACGATGCCGAACTCGGTGGCCGCGAGCGAGGCCACGCCGAGGGCGACGTCCATCTCCCGCCCGGCGAGCAGGAAATGCTCCACCTTGCTGACGTGCCGCCGCACCAGCACGCCCGCGACCATGGTGCCGAGCAGGTAGAGGCCGACGATCGCCCCGTCGATGGGGTGGAGCAGGCTCATGACCCGACCCCTGCCTCGATCGCCGAGCGGGCTGCGATTCGCCGGAACGCGCCCTGTTGGCGCTGCAGCGAGCGCAGCAGCGCGAGCTGGGTGCGGGCGCGGTCGAGGTTGTGCCCCGGGCGGCCGATGCGGAAGTACGTGTCGCCGTCGAGGTGGTCGGTGAGGAAGCGGACGGCGATCTCGTACGTAACGACTTGGCCGGCCACCGCCAAGTGCTCGACCTCGACCGGGCGGAGCAACTTCGCGACCCCATCCAGAAAGCCCGCCGTCAGCGCCGCGAACAGCTCGGGGTCGGCCTCGACGCGGGAGCAGTCGGGCTCGTCCTCGGCGGCGGTCGTGACGCCCGAACGCACCAGGTCGCCGAAGTCGGCGAGCGCCATCCCCGGCATCACGGTGTCGAGATCCAGCACCGCCAGCGCCTCGCCCGTGATCTCGTCCAACAGCACGTTGTCGAGCTTGGTGTCGTTGTGGGTGATGCGCTCCGGCACCAGCCCGCCTTCGTGGAGGTCGAGCAGCACCGCGGCCAGGGGCTGTTGTTCGAGGGCGAGGTCGATCTCTTTCCGACAACCCGCAACCCGTCCCGCGGCATCGCGCGCGACGGCGGCGACGAGCGCGTCGACCCGGCGACGAGTGTCGTGGAAGGCGGGGATCGTCACCGCCAGCGGCGGGCCGTCGTAGTCGGCGAGTCGGCGCAGGAACTCGCCGAACGCCCGCGCCACCTGGAACGCCTCGGCCGGCACGCCAGCAGTCGCGCCCGAGCGGGCGCGCTCGATGAACAGGTAGGCGCGCCAGACTTCGCCGGCGCTGTCGCACGTCCACGCCGAGCCCTCCCCGGTGTGGACGAGGGTCAGGACGCGCCGCGCCCGCACCTCGGGCGCGAAGCCGGCAAGCGTGCGACGAAGGTGGTCGAGCACCCGCTCGATATTGGACATGACGGCGAGCGGATCGGCGAACACCTGGCGGTTGAGCCGCTGCAGCACCAGGCGCTGGCCTCGGCCGCCGCGGTCCAGCTCGACGAGGAACGTGTCGTTGATGTGGCCATGGCCCAGCCGTGCGGCGTGACGCAGCGCCGCGCCAGGGGCGAAGGCATGCGCGACCTCGGAGAGGTGGGTCTCGGGCCGCACGTCACCGTCTCGCGCTACCCGGCCCGAAGCGGCCGTCAGCATGACCCCGAACGATGCCCTGCACTCCACGTCGGCTCCCTTCCTTCCCTCGCGACCTGGCTGCCGATGAGAGCACGGCCGCCGGTCCGCGGCAAGCCCTGCCTTCTCGGACCGCGGGATCGCGAGTTCGTGCCGCCGGAATGCCCGCGAGCCGGGCCCAGGCTCGCACCTGGTGACGCTTTATGCTCGCACCCGGTTCCGCGTTGCCAGCGGGGTATCCAGTCGTGGGCGTTTCTGTCCTTACTCGTGGATCATCAGCAGGTTGCGCCAGAGCGCTTGCGGGTCGGGGAAAACGAGATCCGGTCGAGGGTCGAGCGCGTACCCGGCCAGCCGGACCAGGGCGACGACGCCACACCCGGCCTCGCGCCCGGCAAGCACGTCGTACCGCCCGTCCCCTACCTTCGCGCACGCCTCGATCGGTACGCCGAGCCGGTGCGCCGCTGCGCGCACGGGCGCACCGGACGGTTTCCAGAGCCCGTCGTCTCGGGTCATCACGAGGTCGAAGCCGAGCCCGAAGCGGGACAGCAGCGACGAGGTGTTCTCCGCCGTGTTGTTGGTTACCAGGGCACACGGCAACCCACGCCCGCGCAGCCAGGTGACGAGCTCTCGTGCCCCGGGGCGCAGGCGTGCCGCCGCCGTGGCCTCGCGCTCGATCTCCTCCAGGCGTGTCCACTGCCGCGAGCGCTCGGGCTCGGGCAGGCCGTTGAGGGCGTCGACGATCGACGGCTCGGTGATGCCCAGCTCGCGCCGGATCGCCGGCCAGTCGTAATCCGACTCGGCGAGCGTCCCGTCGAGGTCGAAGATGAGGGCACGCACCCGGGCCAGAAGGCCAGCCTTGAGGAGCTCGTCGCGCGGGAAGCGCGGCAGCGTCGCCACCACGGCCTGAGCGGCGTGGGCGCGGCCGACCCACGCCACCGGCGCGGCAACCGCAGCGAGCGCTTCCTCGACCGCGCGGACGCCACCCTCGGCGCACCCGACGAGGAGCGCGCCCGAGCCGATGAGCCCGAGCGGATCGAGGCCGAGGTCCTCGCACAGCGCTCGTGTCGAGGGCAGTACCGGCACGTCCTCTCGCCGGGCCTCGATGACGCAGCCGGAGGCCTGCCCCAGCTCGTGTAGCGCCTCGCCGACCCCGCCCTCGGTGACGTCGTGGAGCGCGCTCACGGCGGGGCAGGCAGCGGCGGCCAGCGCCTCCTGCACCACGAGCAGCGTTCCGGGATCGGCTGCGACCTCATTCGCGGGGAAAGCGCCGGCGGGATGCAGCGCGGCGAGGCGCTTCCCCCACGCCTCCCGGAGAATCGCCGTTCCCTCGAGGCCAGCCGTGCGCACGAGCCCGACGCGGTCACCCGGCCGCAGGCCCGCGGTGGTGATGGGCCGGTCGCTGATGGGGCCGAGCATGGTCCCGCAGACGATGCTGTGGTCGATGCCGGGCGCGACCTCGGTGTGGCCGCCGATCAGCCCGACGCCCAGCTCGGCGCAAGTGGTGCGGATTTCGTCGAGGAGCGCCACCGCGCGGTCGGCCGTGGCGTCGCTCTCGGCCAGCAGCACCACGGCCAGGAAAAGGCGCGGCACGGCCCCGCGCACCGCCACGTCGTTGGCGTTGACGATCACGGCGAGCCGCCCGGCGCCGCGCGCCGCGAACGTCACGGGGTCGGCGGCCACGGCCCACAGCTCGTTGCCGAACCGCACCAGCGCGGCGTCCTCGCCGTGCGCCGGGCCGAGCACCACCTCGGGTGGGAGCGGTCCGCGCACGTGCCCCGCCACGACGTCCCAGGGCACCTTGCCGGTAAGCAGACGGTCGGACACGCGAGCGTCTCGTCGTGCCGCGCTCAGGGCTGTGGCTCGGCGGCGTGCCGCTCGATCCTGCCGAGCGCGAGGTAGAGCGCCAGGCAGATCACGAAGTCGATGGCGAGCCCGAGGTCGTACGCAAACGGTTGGTGCCGGAGGTCGGGCGGCAAGACCGGTGTGAGCACGACGAAGTACAGCACGTTGCCGACCAGCACGGCGATGAGGGCACGAAGCCAAACGTTCACGTACCCAGCGTACCCCCAACGGGGTGTTCCGCAAAGCTTCGCTTGCCGCGGCAACGCCCGCTTCCTACAATGCGCGGGCAGTCCGCCGGCCAGGTCGTCCTCCCGCACCGTGCGGCTCGGTGAGCTCGAATCGGGGCGGGAGCAGGTCGGTGCCGCACGACGCGGCGAGGAGAGGACGATGACCCAGACTACCCACAAGTACCGCTGGTTCGCGCTCGGGGACATCAACGGCTTTTTCGGATTGATGTTCGACAACCTCACGGTGCTCTCGTTCCTGGCCGGCATCCTGGTGTTCGGGTTCGGGTTCCCGGCCAACGTGGTATACACCAAGATGTTTCCGGGCACCGCTTTCGGGGTGCTGTTCGGGGATCTCGTGTACACCTGGATGGCGTTCCGGCTCGCCAAAAAGACGGGCAACCCGAACGTCACGGCGATGCCGCTCGGGCTCGACACGCCATCCACCATCGGCATCGTGCTGGTGGTGCTGGGACCGGCGTTCGTCTCGCTCAAAGCCAAGGGGATGCCGGTCGAAGAGGCGGCGATGATGACCTGGTACATCGGCATGGCCACCATGGTCATGATCGGCGTCATCAAGCTGGTGCTCTCGTTCTGCGGCCGCTGGGTGCAGAAGATGGTGCCGCAAGCCGGGCTACTCGGCTCGCTCGCCGGGATCGGTCTTGCCCTCATCGGCTTCGTGCCGCTCGTCGATATCTTCGGGCTGCCGCTCATCGGCCTGGTGTCGCTGGGGCTCATTTTGTACAACCTGGTGGCGCGCATCCGCCTGCCCAAGAACATGCCGGGGGTGCTGGTGGCGATCGCCGTCGGCACGGCGCTCTACTACATCCTGGGTCCGCTCGGCGTCGTCGGCGGGACCTTCACGCCGCTGCCGAAGTTCGAGCTGCACTTCGGGTTGCCGTTGCCGACGCTGTTGTTTGTCAAGGGGTTCGTGGCCGCCCTCGACTACCTGCCTCTCGCCGTGCCGTTCGCGATTCTCACCGTCGTCGGCGGCATCAATGTCACCGAGAGTGCGCGGGTCGCGGGCGACGACTTCAACACCCGCAACATCCTCCTCACCGAGGCGGTGGCGACGCTGATTGCCGGCGTGTGCGGCGGCGTCGCCCAGTCCACGCCCTACATCGGCCAGCCGGCGTACAAAGGCATGGGCTCCCGTGCTGGCTACACCCTGCTGACGGGTCTGTTCGTCGGGTTCGGCGGTATTCTCGGCTACGTCGGCTACATCGTCGAGCTCATCCCACGCGCCGTGCTGGCACCGATCCTCATCTTCGTGGCGCTCGACATCATGGTGCAGGCCACCCTGGCGAGCCCGCACCGCCATGCGCCGGCGGTGATGCTCTCGTACTTTCCGACCGTAGCGCGGCTGCTGGCGATCAAGTACGGCACCTTCCTCCCCGCTGCCACGCTGGCCTCGCTGATGGTCACCCAGGGCAAGGAGCTACCGGAGGCCCTCGTCACGGTGGCACTGGGCAACGGCTTCATCCTCACCGGGATGCTGTGGGGCGCGTTCCTCGCCGAAATGATCGACCGGCGCCTGCGGCTGTCGGCGTTGTACCTGGCGATCTGCGGCGTGTTCTCCTTCTTCGGGGTCATCCACTCGGCGGCGGTCGACGGCAACATGTACGTGCCGTGGCGTCTGACCGAGCCGCTGGCGCGGGCGGTGCCGTACCAGTTCGCCACCGGCTACCTCGTGCTGGCAGTGGTGCTGCTCGTGCTGTCGTTCACACGAAAAGCCAAGGAGCCGCCGGCCGCGGACCTCGGCCACCCGGACCTCGAGGCACCTCCCACGCCGGCGTAGCTGGGAGCGTCGACGTGGACGGGATAGGGAGGAAGCGGTCCCCAGCCACCTGTGGGTTCTCCCGGACAAGCGGGCAGAGAAAGGGGATAGGTGACCCCGGGTGTGTGGAGAGGGGCGCGGTGATCAGCTCTCGGCTCTCGATCGGACAGAGGGGGCGCGTTGCAGGTATCCTGGTTGCGGGGATCGGCGCGGCGAAATGATCGGTGAGAGCAGCGGTCGCTACCACCTGGAGGCTCGCCTCGGGCAGGGTGCGTGGCGGGGGCAGGCAAGGCGCGAGGAGGTAGGCGCTGCGAGCGCATCGTGGCCGGCGAGCAGCGCCGCTTGCACCCGGCACCCCTCCTGCGCCCTGTGGGTTGCCGGCGGCGTGGGGCGATCTCTGCCGTTATCGCACCTCGCCGATGGAGCACATCGTGCTCGGCGCTCCGCCTGGCAGACGAGGTGGGCTCGTAGGCTGAGGGCAGGCATGGTTGCGGGCAGGAGGCGATGATCGGAACCCCGACCCGGGTGCTGGTGGTCGACGACGACCCGATCGCCGTCGAGATCATCCTCGAGTACCTGGACGGGATGCCGGTCGAGATCACGACAGCCCACGACGGCCAGGCGGGGTGGGAGGTGCTCTCGGCCCATCCCGGCGAGTTCGACGTCATCCTGCTCGACCGCATGATGCCCCGCCTCAACGGCATCCAGCTCCTGCAGCGGATCCGTGCCGAGGAACGGTTCGAGGCCCTGCCGGTGATCATGCAGACCAGCGCTGCCGACCAGCGCGAGGTGCTCGAGGGGCTCCAGGCCGGAGCCTACTACTACCTCACGAAGCCGTTCCGCAAGGAGATGCTGCGCTCGATCGTGCGAGCCGCGGCGGCGGACTACGCTCGTGTCAAGACCCTCCGTGATGAGCTCCGGAAGCAGGCCGGGGCCCTCAACCTCTTGCGGATTGGGCGGTTCGAGTTCCGAACCCTGGTCGAGGCGATGGACCTGGGGGCGTTCCTGGCCCGCGCTTTCCCGGATCCGGATCGGGTGCTGATCGGCCTGTCGGAGCTGCTGGTCAACGCGGTGGAGCACGGCAACCTCGAGCTCTCGTACGACGACAAAGGTCGACTCGAAGAGATCGGAGGCTGGAAGGGCGAGATCGAGCGCCGGCTCGCCGACCCCGCACTCGGCGTGCGTGTCGTCGTGGTCGAGCTCGAGCGGCGTACCGAAAGCGTCACGGTGACGATCCGCGACCAGGGCCGGGGGTTCGATCCGGAGCCATACCTTCGCGTCGACCCGGCACGGCTGTTCGACACCCACGGGCGCGGCATCCTCATCGCCAAGACCATGAGCTTCGACGAGCTCGAGTACCGCGACTGCGGGCGGGAGGTCGTCGCGGTGGTGAAGACCGTCCCCGGTCCCCCGTCCGCTTCGTAGCCGGCAGCGTCTCGGAACCACAGCAGCGACGGTCGTCCGTTGGGTGGCATCGTTGCCGCAGGCTGGCGCCGCGTTGCGGACCATATCGGGCACGGCGCTCGCAGCCGCTGTGTGCCACGTCACGGCATGCCCCCATCTCAGGTACGATACTGCTTTCAGCTATCGGGCTGTGCTCGGAGCGAAGTCGGCGCAGCCGAAGGCGCAGGAGGCGACGTGCGAGGACGATGGATGGTTGGGGTGCTGATGCTTGGGCTCGGCTCGCTGGTGTCGGCCGGCGACACTCTCAGCATCATCCCGTCGCCAGCGAGCGCGCTGGTGGGTGAGGAGGTCAGGTTCCGGTTCAGCCCCGCAGTCAAGCGCGAGGGCGACGCGGTGACGCTCGACTTCGGTGACGGCGGTTCGGCGACGCTGACCTACTCGCTGGGATGCGGCATGTTGGGCGGCTGCAATGAGCTCAAGCATACCTACGCCGGTGCCGGCACCTTCACGGTGAGCGGGAGCGGCACGGCTGACGGAGCGAAGGTCTCGGGCACGGTGCAGATAACGGTTGCTGCGGTGTCTTCGGAGCAGCACATCTGGGTGTGCACCGGTGCGCATCAGCCGGGTTACAACCAGACTGTGTGGCGGACCGATCTCGAGGTGCACAACCCAGGATCGACCAAAGTGACGTACCACATCAGTCTCCTCAAGCGCGACACCGATAACCGGCAGGCGCAGACCATGGTGTACACGCTCAACGGGGAGCGCTCGGCCCACCATGCTGACATCGTCTTCGACCCCTTCGGCTTCGAGGGAGCTGCGGCGCTGCGAATTACGCCGGTCGGCGGCCCGCTGGTGGTCCAAAGTCGGACCTACAACCAGCTCGCATCGGGCAGCTTCGGTCAGTTCGTGCCGGGGATTCCGGACGCCCAAGCCATACCGTTCGGGCGGGAGGGCCGGCTCGTGGGGCTGTTCCATGATCCGAACCCGACGCAAGGCTTTCGTACCAACCTCGGCCTGCTGAGCACGAGCCCGGCTCCGATCCGCGTGGAGGTGAGATTCCATGGCCCTCTCGGTACTCCGTTGGGGGTCCAAGTGGTGGAGCTGAAGACGTACGAGTTCACCCAGCTCAACAAGGTGTTCGAGCGGGTCACGCAGGAGTCGGTCAACGGGGGCTACCTGCGCGTTCGCACCCTCACGACCGGCGGGGCTTTCCTCGCCTACGCCTCGGTGGTCGATAACGTCACGGGCGACCCGATCTACGTTCCCGTGGCGCTGATACCTACTGGGCTGCCGTGAGGTCGGCGAAGGGCGGGTTCACAGCGCGGATCTCCGCCAGCAGGCTGGCGGCCTGGGAGGTGGCGCCGGCCCGGCGCAGCGCCCGGTACCAGCACTGGCGGTTGAAGAGCTTGAGAGTTCCCGTTTCATCCACGCCCCGGTAGGTGAGCTGGGCATCGGCCCCGGCGAATCGCTCGGCCGCAGCGGCAAAACGGCCTGCGGCGAGCTCTTCTTGCCCCTGCATGAAGAGGCTGATGGCCGAGGTGACGGACTTCTTGAAAGATGGTGGCTCCTTCTCCAGGGCCTGCAGGTACTTCGCTAGTGTGGGCGCGGCCTCGGCCGTACGTCCGGTGTTAACCGCCGCAGTGAACCGGAGGGTGTCTTCCCCGAGAACCTGGCCGCACTCACCCGAGAGCACCTGCCAGACACCCTCCCAATCCTGTCCGTGCATTGCCCGCCATAGCGGTGTCTGGCAGTGCATTCTGGCCAGCATGGGCGCTTCACACCCGGCTGCCCGCGCCCGCTCCACCACCGCCTCCATGCCGTCCATGCTGCCCTTGAGGATTGCGAGGCTGTGCATGTGCTGGAAAGCGACGCAAAAATCCGGCTTGGCGCGGAGCGCCTGCTCGAGCTGCTCGCGGGCCTCGTCGTAGCGGCCGGTGAGGATCAGGAGCTCGGCCAGTGAGTCGTGCGGGTTCGCTTGATCGGGCGCCAGATACATGTAGGTGCGGAACATCCGCTCACTGTCGGCGAAGTCGCCGCGGGCCAGGGCGATGTACCCGAGCTGGTTGTACGCCTCGACGCGGTTTGGCGCCACCTTGGCCAGCCGTTTGAATGTCTTCTCAGCCGCCGCCCAATCGCGGCGGCCCGCCTGCCGTCGTCCGAGGATATCGAGCGCGAAGGGGTCGTCAGGCTCGGCGTCCAAGTATGCCTCGAGCGCCTCGGCAGCGCCTTCGGCGTCGTGATTGAAGAGCTTGAGGTAGTAACCGAGCAGGAAACGCTCCCGCGGCTTCAGGCCCGATGGGTCGGTCTTCTCGAGGTGGATTCTGGCTTGGGTGCGGTCGAGGGAGGCGTCCTTGGAATCGGAGGCGGTGATGAGCTGGAACAGGCGAGCCATGCTGAAGTCGGGGTCGAGCGCGACAGCTCTGCTGAAGTGCTGCAGCGCTTCGGCTGAGTAGACCTTACCCTGGGCTTCGAGGCCGAGCTCGAACTCCCCGAGGGCGTCGGCCGAGGCGGTCGTCCACTCGGGTTGTCGCTGGGCGATGAGCAGCCACGATACGGCGAGGCCCGCCAGAATCACCACGGAGATGATCAGGATCCTGCGCCGCATCGGCTGCGCCTCCTGCGGTCGTGCCCACCGGCTTTTCTCGAGATGGCACACCCCGCGACCCCAGTGTACGTCCGATCTGTCATGAGGTTGCGAGGGTTCGTCCGAGGCCGGCGTGGGCTACCCTCGGCTCAACCGCCGACGCGGAAACACCGATGTGCGGAGGACGGGCACCTCGAGCCGCGACGGGTATGCCGGTCCGACGAGCAGCACCGGGTGCGCGACCAGGCCTTGGCCTGGGGTGTTGAGATCGCTGCCGTCGTTGGGGTTGACCTCGAAACGAGGCCAGCTCGAGCCGCTCACCGACACGCGCAGCCGGTGGCCGACGTTGAGCACCAGCGCCGTGGAGGTGAGATCGACCACGACCTCCGCTGCCTGTCCCGGTGTCAGCAAACACTCCCGGTCGTCGCCGCAGCGCATGCGGGCGCGGGCGATCCCGTCCACGACCAGCATCGAGCGCCCGTCCGGGTAGACGTCGGTGACCCGCACCGCGAGGTCGAGGTCGGGTGTATCGGGGCGCACCCACAGCACCGCTCGCAACGGCCCGATGACCGGCAGCGGCTCGCGCAGCGCCTCCGTGGAGAAGACGAGGACATCGGCGCGTCCCTCGATCGCTCGTTGGTCCTCGGGCCCGATCCCCAGATAGGCGCCGTCAACGGTTTCGAAGAGGTTCGCTCCGCCCCTGGTCGGAACCGGGTTGGCAGGGTCCGAGGTCAGGGGGCACTCTCCGGAGGCCGGGAGAAGGCGGCTGAGGCCTCCACCGGCACCCAGGAAAAACGGCACCGTCCAGGCAGGTGCCGGCCAATCGTCGAGATCGAGCCATCGGTTACCGGGAGCGCCCGGTTCGTCCACCGCACCCATGAGGTAGATACGCACGGCGGGCCAGCTCGCGACCGCTGGCTTGTCGCCCTTGAGATGGTGGAGGAACCAGTCGCGCCAGTCCCCCAACAGCTCGCCATAGGACATGGCGTTGGATGGGTAGGTGAGCTGCCCAGCCCTGGTGCTGCCGAGCCCAGTATGCGTCCACGGGCCGACGACGAGCTTCTGTTTCCCCCTGGCGTTGGGGCCGCCCTGGTGCTGGATGAGGCGGAACGCGTCCAACGTGCCTTGGAGGAAGATGTCGTACCAGCCGCCAACGTGTAGCCCGGGAGCGTCGATCGTGCCGACTCGCGAGACGATGTCGATCTCCTGCCACCAGCCGTCCCACTGCCGGTGCTGGCGGAGCTGCTCGAAAAAGCCAAGCGCGTTCTGCCCCGCGAGCCAGGGGTAGGTGAGCCCGTAGCGGAGCGCGCCGCCAGCGAACGCAGCGTGGTGGTAGAAGTCGGGAGTTGCCACCACGGGAAGCTGGCACTTCAGGGCTGACGGTGCTCCGGGGGCAAGGGCATACTCGGTGATGCCCAGCGCCGAGCCGCCGAAGGTGCCGATCTTGTCGTTGGACCAGACCTGTCGCGTGATCCACTCGATCGTCGTCTGGCCGTCGACGCGGTCGTCGCGGAAAACGGTGTTCTGGCCCTCCGAGCGCCCGGTGCCGCGCACATCCTGCGCAACGCAGACGAACCCCTGCGCCAACCACGCCAGGCAGGTGCTGGCAGACAAGGCGCTCTGCTTGCCGTAGGGAGTGCGCTGCAGGATGACCGGCCACGGGCCCCAGCCGTGCCCGATCGGCAAGTAGATATCGGTGGCGAGACGCACTCCGTCCGGCATCGTCACGAGCACCTCGGCCGGAGTCTGCGCCGCCGCCGGTCTAGCATCCCAGCATGGCCACGAGGCCGCCACGAGCACGAGCAGGATCAGGAAAGGTCGGCGTGTCCGCACGCCGTCATCCTACCGCAGCAAGGTCGGGCTGGAGCGCGCTCGGCGCGCGCCGGTTCCGATCAAGCGATGGCGGGTAGCGGGCTGGGTTTTCTGCTGAGGACCTGGAGCGGTGTGCCGGGCGGCCGCTGGAGGTGCTCCACCCGTACGGTGCGTCTCGATCACGGCGCGCCTCTCAGCTCGGCAGGTCGAACCCGAGCAGCTTCTCGTCGCCGAGCAACCGGTACGTGAGCTACGGCGCGGTCACTGCAGCAGCTCGAAAACCGCCAGCGACATCGCCGTGACGCCGGTCCGCAGGGTCGGCTCCACGTCCGGGGCGAACAGCGGCGAATGAAGTGCCGGCAGGGAGCGGCCCTCGCGTTGCGCTGTATCCAGCTCGGCCGGCACCGCGGCACCGAGCAGCATGAGCAGTGCCGGGACTCCGGCCTGCCCGACCAGGGCGAAGTCTTCGGAGACCATCATCGGCCGCGCCTCGACCACGGCCGCGTCGCCCATCTCGCGCCGTAGCGCAGCACCCACCCGGGCCGCCAGCGCCGGGTCGTTGACGACCGGCGGAAGCCCTGTAGAGATTGCGATCTCGGGCGGTTGGGGGGCGGCTGCCGCCGCCGCCTCACTACGGGCGACGCGCTCGATCCCGGCGAGCAGGCGGTCACGTACCGCCTGGCGGGTCGTACGCACCGTGAGCTGCAGGTGTACGTCGTCCGGGATGATGTTGTGGCGGGTGCCGCCATGAATGGCGCCGACGGTGACGACGACCGGGTCGAGCGGATCGTTCTCGCGCGAGACCAGCGTCTGCAGCGCCAGCACGAAACGCGCCGACATCACGATCGGGTCCACCGTGGTGTGGGGCAAGGCCCCGTGCCCGCCCCGGCCGACGAAACGGACGTCCAGCGAGTCGGAGGAGGCGAAGATCGGCCCCGGCCGCACACCCACCGTACCGGCCGCGAGGTCCGGGGTGTCATGGAAAGCAAGGGCATAGTCGGGGCGCGGGAAGCGCTCGAACAGGCCGTCATCGAGCATCGCCCGAGCACCCTTGCCGACCTCCTCGGCCGGCTGGGCGATCATCACGAGCGTGCCACGCCAGAAATCGGCCAGGCGGACGAGCACGGTGGCGGTGCCGAGCCAGACGCTCATGTGCACGTCGTGGCCGCAGGCGTGCATGACGCCGACCGTGGCGCCGCCGGATCCTGGGGCGGTCACCGTGCTGGCGTAGGGCAGGCCGGTCTTCTCCACGATCGGCAGCGCGTCCATGTCGGTACGCACCAGTACGGTGGGACCCTTGCCGTTGGCGAGCACGGCGACGACTCCGGTCTTGCCGATTCCCGTAGTCACTGCGTACCCGAGGGCGCGCATCCGCTCGGCGAGGGTGGTGGCGGTTTTCTCCTCGTCAAACGACAGCTCGGGGCTGGCGTGGAGGTCGCGGTAGACCTGCTCGAGCGGTCCGAGGATGGTGTCGACCTCGCGTCGCACGGCGTCTGCCGGAGGGACCGTCCGCGCCAGCGCCGCGACAGGAAGAAGCAGGGCCAGGAGCCAAAACGGGTTCGGGTGGTGCATGCGACCTCCTCGGGGTCACGTCACCCCGCAGCAGCATAGCCGGTGTCGGTTCCGAGGCGGCACGGCAACGCATACACGCCACAGTCGACACGGGTCTGTAGCCTCACCTCGTCGACGCTGTCGCGGGCACCGTTTTCGTGGTGCCGAGCGGAGCGCCAGCGCTAGCTGTACCCACCCATCAGGCGGTTGATGACCCGGCTGACGAACAGCCAGAGGACGAGCGACGCCACCAGAGCGATGAGGGCGCAGACGCCGAAGATCGTCACCAGCGGCACCGTACCCATCAGGCCAGCGATCTTTCCGGCGCCGTAAGAGCCGAGACCGGTGGCGAAAAACCAAGCGCCCATGAGCTGGCTCGAGAGCTGCTTGGGGGCGAGCTTGGAGACGTAGCTCAGCCCCACCGGTGACAGGCACAGCTCGCCGATGGTGTGCAGGAAGTACACCCCGACCAGCCACCCCAGGCTGACCTTCGTCACCACGCCCGGCGTGCCCTGGGCGATTGACGAGGCCGGCACCAGCAGGAAGAACCCAAGCGCCGCACAGAGCAGGCCGAGGGCAAACTTGACCGGGCTCGACGGCCACTTGCCGGCCCGCTTGGTCCAGATCCACGCGAACACCGACCCCAGTGCCACGATGAGGACGGCGTTGATGGACTGCGTCCACGAGGCCGGGACCTCGAAGCCGAGCACGTTGAGGTTGGTGTACTCCTTGGCGAACAGCACCAGGCTCGAGCCCGCCTGTTGGAACACGAACCAAAACGTCATCGAGAAGCACAACATCAAGCCCACGACACCGATGCGGGTCCAGTCCTCTTTGGCGAGCGGCGTGTGCTCGGCAGCCCCGGGGCTCGCCGCGGCCGGGGCGGTGATACGTGTCTTGACGAGGCCACGGTTGATGAGGAGCTGCACGCCGAACATCATGGCCAGCGACCCTACCGCGCCGGCAGCGAGCTGGACCACCCAGCTCGGCGACCACAGCACCATCCAGGCGAGGCCGAGCAGCACCAGCACGACGACACTCACGAAACCGAGGCCGCGGGGGGCGGGTTCGGTGGCGCCGTCAGGCAGGCTGAGGTCGCGAATGAGGTGGCGTCGGAGCACGAAGTTGATCAAGCTCAGCAGCATGCCCGCGCCGGTGATGCCGAACGCCCAGGCCCAGCCGGTCTTCGAGGCGAGGCCGATGGAGGACAGGAAGCTGACGAACTTCGGGTTCTCCGCCATGAACCCGCAGATGAGCGGGGCCACGGTGGCACCGATGTTGATGCCCATGTACTCGAAGGTGAACGCACCGTCGCGGCGCGGGTCGTCCTTGGCGTACAGACGGCCGACGCTGGCCGAGATGTTGGGCTTCGCCAGGCACGTCCCGACCGAGATGAAGACCAACCCCCAGACCACTCCGGTGATGCTCTGGATTTGCAGGAGGAGCTGGCCGATGGCGATGAAGCTCCCACCCAGGAGGATCGTCCGCTTGGCACCCAAAAAGCGGTCGGCGATCTGGCCGCCGGAAAGCGCGAAAAGGTAGATCGCCAGCATGTAGCCGCCGTAGATGGCGGCGGCGCGCGGCTTGTCGAGACCGAGCGCCCCGATCGCGACCGGGGAGGTCAGGTAGAGCATGAGGACGGCGCGCATGCCGTAGTGTGAGAAGCGCTCCCACGTCTCGGTGAAGATCAGCACCCACAGGCCGGGTGGCTGACCCATGAACCCCTTGGGTTCGTTGGCTGGCGGCACCGTGCTTTTCGTCTCGTTCATCCTCGCGCTCCCGGGTTGGCGGTCGGTTGGTGTTCTGAAGCGGCGGTCACGCTCGGAAAGCATACCAGGCAGGCTGGGCGCGACGAAACAGCGGGCTCGTTCCAGGGCTGCCGGTAGGCGGCGCCGACCGCTCCTGAGCTTCGAGCCGTACGGACGCTCCGCCCGTGACCGTGCTGCGAGCAGGCCGGCTGTCGTGTCCGCTGCCGCGCGGGAAGGATCGGGGGTGGGGCATATCTCGCCCTTACCGGGGGCGAAGCTCGAAGCCGTCCAGCCACAAGCCGGTGGCACGCTCGGCTCTGGCCAGCAGCTCGTCCGGCCGGGCGTCCAACTCGTCGAGGTCGAGGGGGACGAATCGTACGAGGTGGCCGTCGCCCATGGCGAGGATCGTGCCGTCGAACGAGACGGCGATTGCCATGACGCTTTGCGAGGCCTCGAGCGCCAGCTCGGGCGCCAGGTCGGCCGAGGCCTGGAGGACCACTCGGCGGTCGTCACCGGCCGAGACCAGCCAGCGCCCGTCGGGCGAGAAGCGCAGTGTGTAGACGAAGCCGGTGTGCACCTTGCGGCGCGCCAGCTCGCGCTCGCTCCCGGTGTCGAAGATGATGATCCAGCCTTCTCCGTCGCCTGCCGCCAGCGTGCGGCCATCGGGAGAGTAGGCGAGGCCGGAGAGCACCGCCCCGGGGGTGGCGAGCGGTGGGAGGGGATGACCTCCCGGCAGCTCCCAGCGCAGCACGTGAGCGGCCTCGCTGGTGGCGGCGAGCTGACACCCGGTCGGGTCGAAGGCGACGGTGCGGACGAGCGGGGGTGAGACCAGTCGCAGGCGCTCCTGCCCCGACACGGCGTCCCACAACCGCACCGTCTCGTCGCTGCCACCCGAGGCCAGCATCCTCCCGTCCGGCGACCACGTGACCGTCCGCACGAACCCGACGTGTCCCCGAAGCAACGCTGTTGGCCTGCCGGAGGGAACCTCCCACAGCCGCACCGTGCCGTCGAACCCCGAGCTGGCGAGCAGCTGACCAGCAGGCGAGAAGGCCACGGTGCCGACGATGTCGCGGTGGCCGCGCAGCTCGCGGCCAGGGGCCTGGGAGGCCAGGTCGTGGAGACGGATTCCACCGTCGGTACCGGCGAGAGCAGCCCACCTCCCGTCCCGCGAGAGATCGAGCGACCACACGAAGGAACGCTCGGGTGCGGCGAGCACCGGCTGGGTATCGGAGAGGTTCCAGATCCGGAGACGCCCATCCTCGGTGACGGTTGCGAGGAGACGGCCGCCCTGCCCCATCGCCACCGCCCAGACCGGCGATTGGTGGGTGATGGCGATCAGCGGTACAGCGGCGCCGATGTCCCAGATCGTCACCCGCCCATCCCACCCGGCGGCGGCCAGCCGGCCCCCGTCGGGCGCGAGTGCAACCGAGAGCATCTCGTCCTCGAACCCTCCCGCCACCAGACGCGGTCGACCCGAGGGCAGCTCCCACACCCGCGCGGACTTGTCGTGGGAGACAGCGGCCACCAGCTCGCCGCTCCGGTCCAGCGCCACGCCGCGGACCACCGAGGCCGCACCCTCGAGCGTGGTGACCAAGCGCCGGTGCGCAAGGTCCCACACCCGCACGGTGTGGTCGCGGCTGGCGGAAGCGACCCGCGGTCCGAGGCCGCCACCGGTCGCAGCCAAATCGTGGACCGCTGCCGGGTGGCGCCCGAGCTCGCCCAGTCCGGCGCCGTCACCGGCGCTCCAGAGGCGGAGCACGCCGTCGCGCCCACCGGTGACGATCACCCCGCCGTCCGGCGCGTACACCACGGCGTTGACCTCGCCTTCGTCGGTGCGGGTGCTCCACAGGCGCCTGCCCCGCGCGAGCTCCCAGCACTCCGCTCGGCCGTTGCGGGTGACCGCGACCAAGTGCTGCCCGTCGGGGGAGAATGCGAGGTCGCGCACCTCGTCGACGGCCCGAAGCATCGCCAAGCGGCGGGCGTTTGCCGCATCCCAGAGGACGATGCCGCCGTCGCTGCTGCCGGTGGCCACACGGCTGCCCTCCGGAGCCACCGCAACCGCTAGCAGCGGCGCTCCGACCTCGACGGAGGCGATCAACGAGGCGACGGCACCGACGCTGGCCTGGAAGTAGCGGGAGCGGGCACCAAGAACCGCGTCGGCGGCCTCCGGTCGGCGGGCGAGCAGCTCGCGGGCCGCTGCATCTCGCTCCGCCGCCGGGTTGGCGAGCCACGAGGCGGCCGCAAAGATCCTGGCATCCAGCAGCGCCCGGTCGCGGGTCAGCCGCGCGGCGCGCTCGGCGAGCCCCTGCGCGAGACGGAAGCTGGTTTCCAGCCGCTGTGCGCGCTCCGTGGCCCTGGCCTCGGCCTCCTGCTGCCGGGCAGTGCGCTCACCGCGCCACGACGCGGTTACCACCCCGAGGGCCACGAGCACCACGGCCAGCACCGCCAGCCCGGCAGCCAAAGTGGCGCGGTGGCGGGTGGCGAAGCGCTGGGCCAGCTCCCACCGCGTGTAGCGGTGCGAGCCGACCAGATGGCCGGCGCGGTACGCCTCGACCTCCTCGCACAGCTCGCGGGCCGAGGGGAAGCGGTCGGCCGGCTGCCGGGCGAGCGCTCGCACGCAGATGGAGGCGAGCTCGCGCGGCACTGCCCGGTCGTGCTGCCGCGGCGGCACCAGCGGCTGGGTGAGGACGTTGTGCATGACCTCGACGGGAGTGCTGCCGACGAACGGAACGGTGCCGGTGAGGATCTGGTAGAGCACCACCCCGAGTGCCCACACGTCGGCCCGGGCGTCGAGGTTGGACGAGTCGCCCATGACCTGCTCCGGGCTCATGTACTGCGGTGTGCCGACGGCGACGCCGTCGACGGTGAGGCCTTCCAAAGCACCGTGACCCAGCTCGGCGCTTCGCGCCAGCGGCTCACCGTGGAGGTCGGAGGTGCCGCGGATCGTGGCCAAGCCCCAGTCGAGCAGTACCGTCTCACCGAACTCCCCGAGCATGATGTTGGCGGGCTTGATGTCGCGATGGATGACCCCGCGGCTGTGGGCGTAGGCGACGGCGTGGCAAAGGTTGACGAAATGAGGAAGCAGCCGCAGGCGGTCCTCGATCCGCTTGCAAGCCAACAGTGCCTGGGCGAGTGTCCGCCCCCGCACCAGCTTCATCGTGTAGTACAGCGTGCCGTCCGGGCGGGCGCCCAGCTCGTACACCGGCACGATCCCCGGGTGCTCGAGCTGCCCCGTAACCTGCGCCTCGCGCAGAAACCGCCTCGTGGTGAGGGGCGCCCCCGAAAGCCCGCCACGGCCGTCATCGGACATCTCTGAAGGAGCGACGCCGCCAGGGACCAGCAGCTCCTTGAGCGCGACGTCGCGTCCGAGGTGGGCGTCGTGCACCACGAGCACCCGCCCGATGCCGCCGCGGCCGATCTCGGCGAGACCCGGGTCGCCACTCGGGAAGTGGTAGCGTCCCGGGCTTTCGGCCGTGACCCTCCACGGCTGGTCGGTCGGCACCGGCGGTGCGGTTGGCCGGGCATGGGCCACGGGGACATCGCCGACGGTCGGCGAGGAGGCTTCAGCGAGGGCGGTCTTGAGGTGTTCGAGCAGCGCGACGAGCTGCTCTTGGTCGCCGCCTTTCGCAAGCTCGGCCTCGAGCCCGGCGACCTGATGCGGGCTCAGCTCGACGGCGCACTCCATCGCCCGGCGCAGCACCGCACCTGGTTCCAGGCCGTGCACGGCAGCCAACGACACGAGCAGCCGCCGGTCCACGAGCCCGCGCCGGACCGCCAGGAGACAGAACTGGAGGTCGGCGTCGATCGCGTCGCGAGGGGGCTGCGAGGGGCTCACGACATCGGATGGTACGCACACCCTCCGACGCGGGCAAGAGAAGGTCAGCGCAGGACGAGCAGGCGCTCCTCGGTCATCTCGAGGACGGCCCAGGCCGGGCCCTCACGGCCGGTGCCCGAGGCCTTGACGCCGCCGTACGGCATCGGGTCGGAGCGCCAGGTGGGCATGTCGCCCTGGATGACGCCGCCCACCTCGAGCACGTCCCACGCGCGCCGCACCTTGCCGAGGTCGGAGGTGAAGACCCCTGTCTGCAAGCCGTAGCGCGACCTGTTCACCAGCTCGAGCGCCTCCTCGAAGTGGTGGTAGCGTTGGAGCACGGCGACCGGGCCGAAGACCTCGTCCGCGACCACTGGCTGGTCGGGCGGTACCCCCTCGAGCAGCACCGGTGTCACCACGTTGCCGGCGCGCGCGCCTCCCGCCAGCAGCCGTCCGCCGGCCGCCAGCGCCTGCTCGACCCACCTCGCCACCCGCTCGGCGTTGGCGGAATCGATGAGCGGCCCGCACACCGTGCGCTCGTCGGCGGGATCGCCCGCTGGCACGGCGTGGGTTGCCGCGGCGGCCAGCGCGCGGAAAGGCTCCCACACCGCCTCGTGGACGAGGATGCGCTGGACCGAGATGCACGACTGCCCGGCGAACGCGTAGGCGCCGAACGCCAGCCGCTCAGCGATCTCGCCGAGGTCGCCGGCATCCGGTTCGACGATCGCGGCGGCGTTGCCGCCCAGCTCGAGCGCGACCCGTCGGTCCCAGGCAGTGCGCTTGAGCGCCCACCCGACCTCAGCGGAACCGGTGAACGTGAGCAGCCGGAAGCGTGGGTCGCGCACCAGCGGCTCCATGTCGGCCGCGGACGCCGGCAGCACCGACAGCCCCTCCGGCGGCAGCCCGGCCTCCAACAGTACTTCGGCCAGCAGTAGTGCCGGGGAAGGCGTCTGGCTCGCCGGCTTGAGCACCACCGGGCAGCCAGCCGCGACAGCAGGGCCGAGCTTGTGCGCCACCAGATTGAGCGGGAAGTTGAACGGCGTGATCGCCAGCACCGGGCCCACCGGCACCCGCTTGACGAGCGCGAGCCGCCCGGCACCGCTAGCGAATCCGCCGAGGTCGCGGGCTTCCAGGCGTGGATAGCGGGCGACGTAGGCCGAGTCGGCGAGCACGTCCACGGCGCGCTCGGCCTCGATGCGCGC
>JAAYVZ010000077.1 GCA_012516935.1 Holophagae bacterium | reverse complement strand
CGAGGCCGGCGGTGGGCTCGTCGAGGAGGAGCAGGCGCGGGTCGTGGCCGAGCGCCGCGACGAGCGCCAGCTTGGCCTGGTTGCCCTTGGAGAGGTCCTTGACCTTGCGGTCGAGCGGCAGGCCGAAGCGCTCGGCCAGGTCGATGGCGCGGCGCCGCGACCAGGCGGCGTGGAACGAGGCGAGGAGGTCGAGGTTGCGGCCTGTCGTCCAGTCGGCGTAGAAGCCGCCGACCTCGCCGACGTGCCCGAGGTCGTCCCGCCAGCGCGCGTCGCCGGGGGTGGAGGGCCGGCCGAGGAGCTCGATGTCGCCGGCATCGGGCCGCAGCAGGCCGGCGACGCAGTTGAACGTGGTCGTCTTGCCGGCGCCGTTGGGGCCGACGAACCCGAGCACCCTCCCCGGCTCGAGGTCGAGGTCGAACGGACCGAGCTGGAAGCCGGGGAACGACTTGGTCAGGCCGGAAATCCGCAGGGCCAGCGGGATGCCACCGTTGCTCATTGCGTGCCTCCTTCGGCGTCGAGCACGTGGGTAAAGACCTCGAGGATGTCGGAGGGTTGCAGCCCCTCGGCACGGGCGGCGGCGACCGGCGGGCCGAGCGCGTCGCGCAGCCTCGCGAGCGCCACGCGACGGCGCTGGCCCTCGGGCTGGGGGGCGACGAAGAACCCCTTGCCAGGACGGGACACGAGCAGCCCCTCGCGCTCCAGGTCTTCGTAGGCCCGCTGCACGGTGATGACGCTCACGCGGTGGTCGCGGGCCAAGGCGCGGATCGAGGGCAGCAGCTCGCCGTCGAGCAGCTCGCGCGCCAGGATGCGGGCCCGAAGCTGCCGCGAGAGCTGCTGGTGGAGCGGCTCCGGGGCGAGCTCGGAGAGGTGGAGGAGCATGGTCTCAACCCTCCTTTGCGGGCCTGGCCCGCGCCGCCAGCAGGGCGAGGGTGCAGTCGTCGTCCGGCGTCGAGCCGCCGAGCTCCAGAGCGCGGCCGAGGAGCGCGTCGAGCCACCCCTCGTCGCCGCCCTCGGCCGGCAGCAGTGGGAGTGCCGCGACCAGGCGGGTGAACGCGTCGTAGCCGAGGATCTCGCCCTGGCCGAGGCGGATCTCGGGTAGCCCGTCGCTGTACAGCAGCAACCGGTCCCCCGGCTCGAGGCGCAGCTCGAGGCTCCGGTACGGCACCTCGAGGCGCACGCCGAGCGGCAGGCGGGGCCCCGGGAGCTCGACGGCGAGCGGCGCCTGACCCGGACGGAGGAGGAGCGGGTCCGGCAGGCCGGCGTTGGCGAGGGTGAGCCTGCCCGTCGCCGCCTCGAACCGTGCGTAGGCGAGCGCCACGAACTGCCGGGGCCCGAGCTCGTCGGCCAGGCGCCGGCCGAGCTCACGCAGCGTCCCGGCCACATCGTGCTCACCGGCAACGAACGGCAGCGTCGCCTTGACCGAAGCCATGACCAGGCTGGCCGCCACGCCCTTGCCGGCGACGTCCGCGACCACGACGCCGACGCTGCTGTCGGGATGGCGCAGCACGTCGCAGAGATCGCCCGCCAGCACCCGGGCGGGCACGCTGCGGGTCAGCACCTCGAACCCGGGCCCGATGACGTGCGGTGGCGGCAGCAGGCGGCACTGGATCTCGCGTGCCAACCGCAGCTCCCTGGCCGACGCGCCGCGCTCGCCTGCCGCCTCGAAGGCACGGTCG
>JAAYVZ010000076.1 GCA_012516935.1 Holophagae bacterium | reverse complement strand
CCTGTCAATACCCGTGAGCCATCGCGTGTGCCTATGCATTTCGCAGTCTGTGCCTATCCTTGGCCCGACGACATCCCGCTAATTCAACAACTTGCGTTTTCAACCCCTGCCCAAAACCCTCCACAACTGTCGAACGCGGGCCTCTCTCTCCGTTGCTTTCATGATCGCACCTCCGGCCGCTGCCCGTCCTGCCGTTCTCGTCGTGGCTCGACAAGGCAACCTCTGCCTGGACCATTCGATACCGTGGCCTACGATGAAGGTATCACGCCCGGCCCCGGCCGCGACTGCTCGTCTATGACGGCGGCGCGGGGGTCGAAAACGATGGACGGAGGTCGGGGAGGCTCCGTTCGAAGGGTCTATGTCGGCGAGCGACTCGACCTCGTGGAGGCCGTCGGGGCATCCGACGGTGTGCGCACTCGAGACGTCGCCGAAAGCATGCATGCAAGCATCGCTCGGAGCCGGGTACTCGGTCCAGTGGCTGGGTGGCGGGGTAGGCCAGAAAACGAAGCGGCGGGCGCGCCGAGCACGCCCGCCGGGGGAAGGTACGGCGCTCGTCGGGTGCTGTCGGAAAGCTAGCGCACCCGAGGCCAGCGCCGACCAGGACAGAGGGTCGTGGGTCTAGATCGTGCCGAGACGGATCTCCTGTACCGAGTGGACACTGCGGTCGACATAGAAGTCGGCTGGCACGACCAGGCGCATGGGCCCACGTTCCCAGAGCGGCTGATTGTCCTCGTTCGCGGCCAGCAAGGCGTCGTGGGTGCCGGCGAACAGCTCCTTGCCCGACAGCACCGTGCGGTAGCCGTCGGCAGCGGTCACGAGCACCCACAGGCGGTCGAGGTTGGTGGCGGCCGGTAGGTTGGCGGCGACGATGCGCACGAGCGGCACGCCGCTCCAGGTGTGGTGGCCGTGGAAGCCGCGGCCCATGCCGAACGTAGCGTCGGCGAAGCTCGCTTGGCCGAGCGCTGTCAAAGCCGCAGGGTGCAAGGTGACGGTCGAGCCGTCGAGGCGCACGAGGGCGACGGTCGAGCCGGGGACTGCACCTTTCTTCATGTGTGCTGGAACCGTCACGCCGAGCTGGCGCACGCTCACCTCGACGACGTCCTCGACGAAGCGCGGCGGCCACGGGTCGCCGGCGGCGACGAGGCAGACGCCTCGGGGAACGTCAACGGCTGGAACCTTCTTCTCGGCGTGACACGACGCGCACCCTTCGGGTACGGTCAGGGCCGCGCGGGCGCCCACCTCCAACCACCCGTCGGGCTCGGCGAGCGGCGGGATCTCCTCGTGGTGATGGGGAATGAGGAGGCGGAGGCGGTCAGCGAGCAACACGCGGCCGCCCTGAAGCCCCATTTGCAGCTCGCCGATCGAGAACACCGCCTCGTGGCCGTGCCGGCCCTTGACCACGACCAGCAGGTCGATCGGCCGGTTGAAGCCGTCGGGGGTCTTTTTCTCGACCCCGGCCTGGTCGAGCAGCGCCCACAGGCTCGAGCCCGAGGCTTCGACGGTCGCCCGGTACTGGCCGTCGGGGGCCGCCAGCCGGATCTTCTCGTACGAACGGGCCATCGAGGCGACGACCGGTGGGCTGATCGTGAGCGGGGACTTGACGGAACCGGTGATCTTCACCTGGGCCTGCGAGGTGGCGGCTGCCGCCAGCAGGCATGCGAGGGTGATGCGTGTGTGCCTCATGATGTTCCTCCAAATGAAACGGGGAGGCGTCGCCTCCCCGTTGGCTCACAGCTTGGCGGAAAGCCCCACGGAGGCCGAGCGCCCCGGCGCAGGGAACCCGTACTCGGGATAGTAGTCCTTGTCGAAGATGTTGCGCACCGCGGCCCAGAGCTCGAGGCCAGTGAGCAAGTCGACGCCGACCCGGGCATTGGTCAGGAAGTACGAGGCCACCTTCTTCGTCGGATCGGCCGGGGTCTTGGGCGAGGGGAGGGAGGTGAACACCTCGCCCATGTAGGTCGCGTCGAGGTCGACGCGTGCCGCTACCCGCGGCAGCTTCCACTGGACGCCGAGCCCGGCCTTCTCGCGCGGGACGTTGAGAACCTTCCGGGTGACGCGCCCGCTGGAGACGTCTTCGGCGTCGTTGAGCATGTAGTCGGCGCGTAGCGACAGCGACGGGCTAGCGAACAGGATCGCCGCCGCCTCGACACCGCGCATGCGGATCCTTCCATAGTTCTGGTAGAGGTTGGTCGGATCGGTGCCGGAGCGGGAGATGAGATCGGCGACGTTGTACCAGAACCCCGAAAGCTCGAGCCGCAGCGTGTCGGCGACCAGGGTGTTGTAGCCCATGATGTAGTTGGTGCTGCGTTCGGGATCGAGGTCGGTGTTACCGTTTTTCGATGAGTAGAGGTACTGAAGCAGCGGGAAGCGGCTCTTGCGCGCGATCGAGACGAAGACCTGGCTTCGTGGCGAAAGCTCGTGGGTGATGCCGAACATGGGGTTGACGAAGCTGTGGGTGGGTGCGGGGAGTGGGTCCTGTCGCACGATGTTCCCGCTCTTGTCGAGGAGGTTGCGCTCGGCGTCGGTAACGTCGAACCAGTCGTAGCTGATGCCCACGACGGCTCGGGTGCGAGCTGACAGCTCGAGCTCGTCCTCGATCCCGACGGATCCGGTGTACGACTGCGTCTCGGCGAACGGCAGGTAGGTGTCGTCGCGCTCGCGGTGCGAGTCGGTCTTGTAGTTGAGCGACAGCCGGGCAGTGTTCTTTTGCCCCAACGACGACTCGAGCAGGATGGTGCCGCCGGTCAGGTAGTCCTTGAAGGTGCTGCGCGCCATCTTCTGGGTGTAGGTGTCGTCGGTGTACGAGTCGTAGTTGTCCTGGTGGTCGTGGTGGGAGACCTTGGCCTTGAGGAGCAGTTTTCGGGACAGGCGTTGCTTGAGGTCCACGTCGACACCGCGGTCGCGGTAGGCGGGCATGCGCGCGAACTGCGAGAACTGCGGCCGGTTCAGGAACACCGACACGTTATCGGTAGCCGGAGGCATCCCCTTGGTCATGTCGAGGTAGTGGAGGTTGACCCAGAAGGCCGAGTCGGGGCTGTTCTCGACGCCGATCTTGAACCAGGCGTTGTCCTTGTCGACGTCCGAGTTGACGCGCCGCCCCTTGCCCTGCAGCACCTTGGTGATCGTCTTGTTGGGGCTGCGCTGGCTGATCGTCCCCTCTTTCGGCTCGAAGTCCTTCGAGAGATCCCAACCGTCGCTCTCCATGTGGGTGTAGCTCACCCAGTAGTTCACCTTGCCGGTCTTCTGGCCGTGGGTGACGACATACTGCCGCAGGCCGTTTTCGCCGGTCTCGAGGGTGGCGCCGTAGAACGGCTTGTCGGATGCCTTCTTGGTGATGATGTTGATCACGCCGCCCATGGCGTTGGCGCCGTACAGCACCGAGGCTGCCCCTTTGGTCACGTCGATGCGGGCGATGTTATCGGTCGGGATCTGGTTGAGGTCGAGCTTGCCGTAGTTGGTCTCGTAGTAGGGCACGCCGTCGATGAGCACGAGAATCTTCGACTGGTCGAACCCGTGGATCGAAACGGCGGCTTCGTTCTTGCGTCCGCTCGACACTCGGAGACCGGCGGTGGTGGCGAGAGCCTCGGCCACGGTGCGGGCGTTCTGGGCCTTGATGTCCTCTGCCGTCACGGTGGTCGTCTGCGCGACCTCGGCCTTCGGGGCGTCGGCACTGACGGTGATCTCGGCCATGGAGTAGATCGCGAAGTCCTCGTTGGCTGGCGTTGGGGCCTGCTGGGCGAGGGCTCCGACGGCCACGAGGAGTACCAGGGTTGCGGTTGTCAGCGTACGGGGGATCGTGTTCAAGGGGCCTCCTTTCCGAACACGGGAGGTCGATGGGTTGCCCCGCCGACCCTCGGCTCGCGCCCTTCTCCCGGGCGATCGAGCCTCGCCCGCGCCCTCCCGTGGGGATCGGCGCGGGTCGGATGGCGTGTGAATACTATCACGAGGCGCGGATCACAAGCCTCGGTGGTAGCGACCGGTCGGGACCACGATGGCGCCGTGCCGGGCGGGGACCGTCAAGACCCGAGCATGTGCACCTATGGCCGAGCCAATGCGCCGGCGTCGCTGCCGCATCGGATATACTCCGGGCTCCGCCGGCGGGAGCGGAGACCTCCGAGCTGCCGGGGCTACCGTCAACGCAATGCCCCCAAGGCCGACACGGTCGGGCTGGAAACGGTCCGGCCTCCCGCGTCTCGGAAAGGAGAGACCATGAGCGCAATCAGTCAAACGCCACAACCCCTCAATGAACCGGTCAAGAGCTACGCCCCCGGCACGGAGGAGCGGGCCGAGCTCAAAGCCAGGCTCGTCGAGCTGCGGGCCGCTCCGATCGAGATACCGCTCATCATCGGCGGGAAGGAGGTTCGCACCGGGAACCTCGGCACCTGTCTCATACCCCACGATCACGGTCACGTTCTCGCTCACTACCACAAGGCCGGGCCGGCGGAGGTCGAGGCCGCGATCCAGGCAGCGCTGGATGCGTGGCCCGATTGGTCGTGCTGCTCGTGGGAAGACCGGGTAGCAATCTCGCTCAAGGCGGCCGAGCTGATTTCCAAGCAGTGGCGGGGCCGGCTCAATGCCGTGACCATGCTGGGGCAGTCCAAGACCGCTCATCAGGCCGAGATCGACGCCATCTGCGAGCTCGCTGACTTTCTCCGCATGAACACCTACTTCTCGCAGCAGATCTACCAGATCCAGCCGGAGAGCTTCCTCGCCACCTGGAACCGCCTG
>JAAYVZ010000012.1 GCA_012516935.1 Holophagae bacterium | reverse complement strand
TGGGTGTCCCTTGACATGCGGGTTCCAGGTCAGCGCATCGCCGAAGGTCTGGACCATGGCGACCATGCCCGGCTTGAGCGTTGGCTCCGCCGCGGCCTCTGCCATCAGCTCGCGCACGGTCTCGGAGGCTGCCCGGCACCACCGACCGAGCAGTGGGCGGCGGTAGCTCAGAACATCTTGTACCCGTTCACGAACATCACGGTGAGGACGACCAGGAGGCTGGCCGAGACCACCGCGATCGCCCAGTACGCCCCTCGCCGGCGTGCGAGCACGGCCAGGACCACGTGGATCGGGAACAGCACGAGCACGTAGCGGGGCAGGGAGTCGATCCGGCCGTGGCCGGCTGAGATGGACAGCACGGCGAGCCCCCACAGCCCGTAGGCCGGGCGCAGGACGAGGAACGAGCCCAGGAGGCAAACCACCGCCACCACGGCCGCCCCCACGTAGAGGAGGGTGAGGGGGAACGGATGGATGCTCGGGTCGGGCCTCAGGATCGCCTCCGCCACGCCGATCAGCAGCCCGACTCCCGGCACCGCGTGGGTCGGGCGGCCATGCCAGACGGTCTGGTTGTGAAGGAAGGCGAGGGGGTCCCCGAACGCGTGGCCGCAGTACCAGGCAAAGAGACCAAGCCCGGCCGGGATGAGAGCCAGGGCAGCTCCGTTCAGGCGGACACGGCGAAGGCGGAAGCCGTTCTGCTGCATGTACTCCAAGGCGAGGGGCACGACCAGCACGGCACCCGGCATGCGGGTGGCCGCCGCCAGCCCGCCGGCGGCCCCGGCCAGCCACCAGCGCCGGCGTCGGGCTGCAAGAAATGACGCCACCGTCAGCATGAGGAAGAGGGACTCGGTGTAGCACGCCGAGAAGAAGAAGCTGGTCGGGAAGAGCAGGATGAAGGTCACGGTCCGGCGGGCCGGATCGTCCCCGAGCTCGAGCGCCACGAGCCGGGCGAGCAGCACCAGGGCCACCGCCAGGCAGATGTTCGAGAGCGCGAACCCCGCCATGACAGCATCGAGGCCGGTGGCCGCAAGACCCCGCACGAGCATCGGGAAAAGAGGGAAGAAGACGACGTTGGTGGCCTCGGACGGCGAGTACCGGTAGCCTTCCCGGACGATCGAGAGGTACCAGTGGGCGTCGAACCGCGTGAAGAGGTCCGGCAACCCGGCCGCCACCGCCCCCCCGGCAAGGTACTGTCCAGACGGCACGAGGTGGTGCCCGAGCCAGGCCACAACGAAGAGGACGAGGCGGTTGACCACCAGCAGCAGCGCGACGTCGCGGTAGAGCGGGCTCCTCCACCACCGGCCGGCACCATCGGGGCCTCGGGGGGATTCGCCTGTCACGAGGTCAGGGGCAGGTCTCGCCGACGCAAGACCGTCTGGCGGTCGCTGTGAGGGTTCGGGCGAGGTCGGGATGCTGTCGGTGATCGTCGGCACCTCGGACAGGGCAGCCCTGTGTGCGCCGCCATGATACCCGCTGCACGTCCAGGGTCGCGCGGGCCCGTTGGTCTCCACCCGCGGCCCGGGCACGACCGACCTGACCCGCGACACGGCCGGCCGTGCCGCGCGGGAGAAGACAGAGGGATAGGAATTTCCTTTCGTGGTCCGAAGGGACGGAACCTCGTGTCGACGTGCGAGAAGCCTCCGGAAGGTTGTTCACCGGGGTCACGAGGGTGACGGCTGGGTGCCGGGGCCCATGGAAGGCAGGATCGCACCGGCAGAGCGTGGAGGAGGCAGGCCCGGCAG
>JAAYVZ010000011.1 GCA_012516935.1 Holophagae bacterium | reverse complement strand
CCTGTCGAGCCAGAGGTCGGCCCCCGGCCTGCCATAGCGCACGACCCGGCCGTCGAAGCGGCGGTCGAAAGCCGCGACCCTCGGGTCTGCGGCGTTGAGGAGCAGCACGCCGTCCGACCGGAGGTGCGGGATGAGCTCTGCCTTGGCCTCGGCGATCGCGTCGACGCTGGGGAAGAACTCAAGATGGACCGGCGCGACCACCGTGTAAAGGAGCGCGTCGGGCCTCGCGATCGCGCCCAGGCGGTCGAGCTCCCCGGCGTGGCTCATGCCGAGCTCGGCGACCATCCATCGGATGCCCGCCTTTTGGGAGCACAGCTCGGCCGGGAAACCGATTTCCGAGTTGCGGTTGCCGCGGGTGAACCCGACCGGGAAAGCAGACCCGAGCAGCGTGATCAGCATCTCTTTGGTGGTCGTCTTGCCGATCGAGCCGGTGAGCGCCAGCAGCCGGTAGTCGGCGTGCGCGCGCTCGTGGCGCGCCAGCGTCTGGAGGGCCGTCTGGGTGATGGGGACGACGATCTGCGGGAGCGCCAGGTCGACGGGTTGGCTGACCAGCGCCGCGGCGGCGCCGTGTGCGGCCACCTGCTCCAGGAAGCAATGGCCATCCACTCTGGCTCCCGGAAGCGCTACGAACAGGTCGCCCGGGTGTACGGCCCGGGAGTCGGTGGCGGCGCCGGTTACGACGGCGCTCCCGTCGCCCGTGAATGGGGCGTTCAGCACCGCGGCGAGCTCAGCCACCTGGCGCCGCATCAGGTCGTCCTCCGGCGTCCGGCCTCGCGAGCGACCTCGCGGTCGTCGAACGGCGTGCGGTGGTCGGCGAATATCTGTTCGGTCTCGTGGCCCTTGCCAGCGATCAGCACGGCGTCGCCCTCACCCGCCATGGCAAGAGCAGCAACGATCGCCTCGCGGCGGTCGGGGATCGCCAGCACGTGCGGGTTGGCGGAGCGCCGCACGCCCACGAGCACGGCGTCGATGATCGCCGAGGGATCCTCGGAGCGAGGGTTGTCCGAGGTGACGATCGGCACGTCAGCGAGCGCGCCCGCGATCTCGCCCATGAGGGGGCGCTTGCCCGGGTCCTTGTCGCCGCCGCACCCGAACACGACGATGAGCCTCGTGGGGCGCAGCTCGCGCAGAGCCATCAGCACCTTCTCGAGCGCATCGGGGGTGTGGGCGTAGTCCACGAACACGCTGCGTCTGCCGCCGACGTCGACCGGTTCGAGACGCCCAGGAAGCGGGCGCGCTTGGCCCAGGCCAGTAGCGATCGCCTCGAGCGGCCAGTCGAGCGCCAAGCCGACGCCGGCGGCTGCCAACCCGTTGGCGAGGTTGTGACGCCCGACCAGCCGCATGCTCACGGGCGCCCTCCCGGTTGGCGTCTCGAGCGTGAAGCGCAGGCCGAGGATGTCGGCTTCGATAGCGACGGCCGTGAGGTTGGCGTCGGGGCCGAAGCCGAAGCGGACGTCGCCCGGCCGGGGCGCAGCTGCAAGGCGGGCCATGAACGGGTCGTCGACTCCGATCACCCGTCGCCCGGGCGGATCGGCGCGCAGGAGGTCCTGCAGGCGCGCCTTGGCGGCGAAATAGGTTTCCATGTCGCGGTGGAGGTCGAGGTGGTCGCGCGTCAGGTTGGTCCACACCGCGACGTCGAACTCGAGGCCAGCAACCCGCTCCATGACCAGGCCGGCAGAGGAGACCTCCAACGCAGCGACGGTCCCACCGTTGTCGGCCAGCTCGGCGAGCAACGGCGCCAGCTCGGAGGCTTCGAGGGTTGTGTGGGTCGTGGGCTCGGCTCTGGTGGGCAGCCGGAAGCCGAGCGTTCCGAACACCCCCGGCTGCTGCCCCGCGGCGCGGGCGATACATGCGACCAGGTCGCACACGGTGCTCTTGCCGTTGGTACCGGTGACGCCCACCATCTGCAGGCGCTCGTGGG
The DNA here is from genome assembly GCA_012516935.1 of Holophagae bacterium. Lineage (GTDB taxonomy): Bacteria > Acidobacteriota > Thermoanaerobaculia > Thermoanaerobaculales > Thermoanaerobaculaceae > JAAYVZ01. Next base: position 3,962 of record JAAYVZ010000011.1, on the reverse strand, counting down.
GGCGACCCGCGAGCTCCCAGGCGGCGCGGGCGAGAGCTCGGCGCGGGTTGGCGGCCACGAGCCAGGGAACGCCGGGGCCGGGATCGCGGTCGGAGAGCACGGCGACAGCGCCGCGTGCCAACGCTTCGGCGAGAAACTCGCTGCCGTGATGCCGCTGCCCCGGCAGGGCGGCGAACACGAACCCGGGCGCCGTCGACTGAGCGCGGTGCGTCACGCCCCGCAGCTCCACATCGGCCCCGCGGAGGGTGCAGCCGCAGCGGGCAGCCAGGTCGCCTGCCTTCATGTCCGCACCTCGTTGGGCGGGATGCCGAGCAGGGTGACGAGGCGGGCGGCGATGCGGCCGAACGCTGGAGCGGCCACATCGGTGGCCCAGAACGTTGCCTTCGGCTCGTCGACGCAGACGACAACGACGAGCGACGGGTCGGGGAGCTGCAGGTAGCCGGCGAACCACGCCGCGTGGCGCCCGGCCTGGTAGCCACCCCCGGCGGCCTTCTGGGCGGTACCTGTCTTCCCCGCCAGCCGGTAACCGGCCACCCGGGCCCGGGTGCCGGTGCCCTCATCCACCACGGCCTCGAGGAAGGACATAACGGTGTGGGCCACCGCCTCGGGCATCACGCGGGTCGGAGCGGCGGGACGGAACGGCGCCACGGTGCGCCCGACAGCGTCGCGCGTTTCCAGCACCAGGACCGGCTCGACGAGGAGGCCGCCGTTGGCGATCGCCGCGTAGGCGCGGGCGAGCTGGAGAGGGGTGACGGCGATCTCCTGGCCGATGCCGAGAGCGGGGCGGGACAGCGCTGACCAGCGCTCGAAGCCGCGGTACAGACCCTTCACCTCGCCCGGAAGCCCGCTTCCCGTGGCCGCACCGAAGCCCAGCGAGCGGATGAAGTGGTCGAGCCGGGCCGGTTCCATTCGCATCGCGACGCGCATCGTTCCCGCGTTGGAGGATTTTGCGAGCATATCCCGAACGGAGAGCACACCGTAGTTGGCGTGGTCTTTTATGAACACGCCAGCTACCGACAGGCCGCCGCCCGAGCAGTCCACCATCTCCCAGGGGTGCAGCACGCCGTGGGTGAGGGCGGCGCAGACGATGAACGGCTTGAACGTCGAGCCAGGCTCGATCATGTCCTGGACGGCGTGATTGCGCTGCTGCTGGGGGACGGTCTCTCCGGCCCGGGCCGGATCGTAGGACGGTAGCGAGGCGAGGGCGAGGAGCTCGCCGGAACGGGCATCCATGACCACGGCGGACGCCGCCTCGGCGCCGATTTCCTCGATCGTCCGCGTCAGCTCCTCTTCGATCACCTGCTGGATCCGGCTGTCGATCGTCAGCACGAGCGACTGGCCGGGCCGACCAGCCCTCTCGAGCCGAAGGTCGAGCCGTGTCGGGCTCACCTTCTTGCCGTCCTTCAAGATCCGATACGCGGCGGGCTCACCGCGCAAGGTCCGGTCGTAGGCCGCCTCGAGGCCGGCGCGGCCGACCCCTTCCGCATCCACGAAGCCGAGGAGAGGCCCGGCGAGCGCACCGTGGGGGTAGACGCGCTGCTCGGTCCGGAGCACCCCGACCCCCCGTTGATCCAGCTTCGCCACTGCCAGGGCCGTTTCGGCATCCAGATTCTTGCCAAGGAAAAAGAACGTCTCCCGCGCCGCGAGCGCGCGGAGTACCTGCGCCGGGCTCTGGTGGACGAGCGGAGCGAGCTTCTCCGCCAGCTCCGGCCGCACCTGGCGCGGGATTTGCCGGGGGATCGCGTAGATCGCGACGCGCTCCAGCGACCCGGCGAGCAAGCGCCCGTCGCGGGTCTGGATGGCGCCCCTTGGCTCCTCGACGGCGATCGTCGTCTCGTGCTGGCGGTCCGCCTCCTCCCGCCAGGCCGGGTGGTCCAGCGCCTGGACCTGAGCGAGGCGCAACCACACCACGGCGGCCCACACCGCGAGCGCCCAGGTGAGCCAGCGCAGGCGTGGGAGGCTGATCATCGTGCCTCCGTAGTCGTACGCGCCGCCGGTTGCGACGGGCGGGTCGGGGCAATGGGGGCGCGGCGGAGGCGGCCGTTCGGATCCAGAAACGCAACGTCCCGTGACGAGACGTGGATCAAGCCGAGCCCCTCGAGCTGGGTAGCCAGTCCGACTGGCGAGCTGAGACGCTCCCGCTCAACCAGGAGCGTGCGCTGCTCGCTCTCGAGGCGCTCGATCTCGGCGCGAAGCTGGGCGATCTGGTAGCGGCTGCGGATCGTGCTTTGGCGCGGCCCGACGAAGGCAGCCAGCACCGCGGCGAGCACCAGCACGGCCAGGCCACACCGCTTGAGCCACGGCAGCCACCCCCAGTCGAGCGGGCGGCGAACCCAGCGATTGCGAGGGCGGTAGCCGATGACCCTCACCACGCCCTCCGCTGTGCGACCCGCAGCCGAGCCGAGCGGGCCCGGGGATTGACGGCCACCTCCTCGTCGGTCGGCTGCAGCGGGCGGCGCGTCACGAGCTCCAGCAAGAGCTCGGGTCGGCACGAGCACGCGGACGTCGCGGGAGGGCAGACGCACCGGCCCGACAGGCGACGCAAGGTGTGCTTGGAGATCCGGTCCTCGAGCGAGTGGAAAGCGATGACGACGAGCCGTGCGCCGGGTTCCAGCCGGCGGGCAGCCGCTTCCAAGGCGGCTGCCAGGTGCTCGAGCTCGCGGTTGGTCGCCATCCGGATTGCCTGGAAGGTCCTGGTCGCCGGGTCGATACGGCCGTGAGGGTGACCGAGCGCCGCGGCAACGATCCGCCGCACCTGGCCGGTGGTCACAAGCGGCTCGCGGTCGCGCGCGCGAACGAGGGCACGCGCGACGCGCCGTGCCCGCGGTTCCTCGCCCAGCTCCCGCAGGACCCTCACCAGATCCTCCTCAGTCACCTCCGCCAACCACTGGGCGGCGGTCGGACCGGCCGGCGCGAACCGCATGTCGAGGGGAGCGTCGTGACGGAACGAGAAGCCGCGCTCGGGGGTATCGAGCTGCAGCGAAGAGACGCCGAGGTCGAACAGCGCTCCAGCCAGCCGCTCGAGCTGCAGGTTCGCCAGCACCGCCTCGAGTCGGCCATAGGGTGCCTCCACGATCGTCGCCCGGGAGCCGAACGGCGCCAGCCGCACCCGCGTTCGGTCGAGTGCGGCTGGATCCACATCGAGGCCCACCACGCGGGTGCCGGAGTGGGCGAGGATTGCCTCCGCATGCCCCCCGAGACCGACAGTGGCGTCGAGGTAGACGCCGCCGGCACGGGGGCCCAACATCTGGAGCACGGTCTCCAGCATGACCGGGACGTGGAGGGTGCCGGTCACGGCTCATTCCCTCTCCAGCGCCGCCAGAGCCGCCCACTGTTCGCTGGTGAAGTCGGAGGTCAGCTTGGTCCGCACGCGCTCGCGTGGCACCACGGCAAAAAAGTCGCCACGCCCGCTCACGAGCACCTCGCCGGCAAAACCCAGCATCTCACGCAGGTGCACCGGCACCAGCACCCGACCCTGGGCGTCCACCTCGTCTTCCTGGCCGTAGTTCGCCCGCTCGAGAAACTCCTGTACCAGAGGATCCCAGGGTGAGCGGTCGAGAAAGCGTCGCTCCTTCTCGATCCAAACGGAAAGCGGATAGACGCGCAGCTCGGCGGAGCGGAGGGAGGTGATGAAGACTTGGAGCCCATAGCTACCCTCGAGCTGCGCCTTCAAGCGAGTGGGCAGCTTGAGCCGCCCTTTCTCGTCGATGGTGGCGTTGAAGGCGCCCCGAAACGTCTCCACTGCGTCCCCCTCCCGGACCTGCCAGCGTGGGAAGTGGGCCACTGAGGTCCACTGGTTACCACTTCTGTCCACTGGATTATTCACGGTGCATTTCCGTATGTCAAGCCCTGCTCAACCTGAGGTCTTTGCGTTGTAGGGGTCGGGCGGGGTGACGGACCCGGGCAGGGCGGGTGGTTGGCGGGCTGGGAAGCCGCCAGGGCGGGCGAGGAGGCCGGCGAGG
>JAAYVZ010000075.1 GCA_012516935.1 Holophagae bacterium | reverse complement strand
CCAGACGTTGTGGGCGAGCTGGACGTAGCGGGTGACCGAGCCGTCCTTGTTGGTGCGTTGGGTCGTGCGCAGGTACATACCTAGAGCCTAGAAGTACAGCGCACGCCTGTCAATATCCGTGAGCCATCGCGTGTGCCTATGCATTTCGCAGTCTGTGCCTATCCTTGGCAAAATGACATCCCGCCAATTCAACAACTTGCGTTTTCAACCCCTGCCCAAAACCCCTCACAACTGTCGAACGCGGGTACCACAGATCGTCCATTTCGATCGATGCTGTCCATAGCAGGAGTCGGGTAGACGGTGAAGATTCTCTCCCCGGCCCTCCCCAGGCCACCGAAGGAGTACCTGTTCGGCCCGGGGATCGACGAGCCGCAGGCGTGACAGCGCGGCCGGGTCTCTAGACGAAGAGGCTCGAGACGGACTGGGCCTCGTGGATGCGGAGGATCGCCTCGCCCAGTAGCTCGGCCACCGAGAGCTGGCGGATCTTGGGACACGCCAGAGCATTGGGACGCAGCGGAATGGTATCGGTGGCGATCACCTGATCGAGGAAGGAGCGCTCGAGCCGGTCCACCGCCGGCCCCGACAGCACCGGATGCACCGCTGCCGCGAGGACCCGTGCCGCACCGCGTTCCCGCAAGCTCTCGACCGCCTTCACGAGGGTACCGGCGGTGTCGATGATGTCGTCCACGACGACGCAGGTGTGTCCCTCGACGTCGCCGATGATGTTCATGACCTCTGTCTGGTTGGGGCCGGTGCGCCGTTTGTCGATGATCGCGAGACCGGCTCCCAGCCGCTTGGCGAACGCCCGTGCCCGCTCAACCCCCCCGGCGTCGGGCGAGACCATGACCAGGTCGGGGAGCTCGAGCCTCTTCAACTCCTCGATGAGCACCGGCGCGGCGAAAAGGTGGTCGACAGGGATGTTCGTGAACCCCTGGATCTGTGCCGCGTGGAGGTCCACAGCCAAGAGGCGGGAAGCACCGGCGGAGGTGATGAGGTCGCACACCAGCTTGGCGGTGATCGGCACGCGCGGTCGGTCCTTGCGGTCCTGGCGGGCGTACCCGAAGTACGGAATCACCGCGGTGACGCGGGCCGCCGAGGAGCGCCGACTGGCGTCGAGAAGGATGAGTAGCTCCATGAGGTTATCGTTGACCGGCGGACACGTGGGCTGGACCACGAAGAGGTCGGCGCCCCGCACATTCTCGTCGATTTGACAGGCGTTCTCGCCGTCCGAGAAGTTGGACAGGCGAACGCTGCCCTTGTCGATCTGCAGATAGTCGCAGATGCTTTCGGTCAGCCGCTGGTGGGCGCGGCCGGAGAGGATGACCAGGGGGCGCCGCTCTTCCATGCCAACCTTCCCATGTGCACGTGGCTGGGGCGGCAGGGCTCGAACCTGCACATGCGGGATCCAAAGTCCCGTGGCTTACCCATTTGCCGACGCCCCAGTCGGCCGCTCAGTCTAATCCTCCCACCCCCCCCTGTCCAGCCGGTCGCGGCCGGCGCTGCGAGGCCACCGGTCAGTCCTCGTCCACATCCTCCTCGGTCCAGTACTTCTCCCCGAGAAACCGGCCGGCGATCTGTTGCGAACGCGAACCCTCGCCACCTGCGCCGCGCTCGGCGACGACCCGCTCGTACTCCTTCAGTATGGCCTCGTCGAGGCTCCGGCGGGTCTCGGTGTTGAGCGGATGAGCGATGTCGCGGAACGAGCCGTTGCGCAACCGCCGAGACGGCATAGCGATGTAGACGAGTCCCTCCTTGCCCTCGAGCACGCGGATGTCACCGACCAGGAAGCACCCGTCGATCACGATCTGGGCGAAGGCCTTGACCTTGCCACCCTTGTTGAGGTTGATGCGCACCTCGGTGATCTCCATCAGCCCTCCCCGACCAACGGCTGCAAGCGCGCCGCGTCGCGCCCCAGAACCGGCGCCACGATCGGCCCCAAGTCCGCGAGGGTTACGGCGGCGTCCAGGGCTGCGGCCTCGTCTCCGAACAGCCCGAACACCGTGCCGCCGCTTCCCGAGACCATGGCGAGCCGCGGTCGGGCCTGCTGCACTCGCTCGAGACGGCCCGCGATCGCCCGCCAGCGCTCCAATACCGTCGGCTGCAAGTCATTCCGGCAGGCGTGGATCGGCAGCTCCCCGCCGGACACGACCCACTCATATACCTCAGAGCCCAGCCGCCCGTCCAGTGTGCGCCCCGACAGCGCCCGGTACACCTCGCCCGTGGGCACGCTCTCCTGTCCCGGCAGGAGCACCACCCACCAAGCCGGCAGGTCGGCGAGCGGATACACCTCCGAGCCCCGACCCACACCCCAGGCGGCCCCCCCTACGAGAAAAAACGGCACGTCGGCCCCGAGCTCAGCCGCGATCCGCCTGAGCTCACCGAGCCGTACCGGTATCTGCCAAAGCTCGGCCAAACCGACCAGCGTGGCGGCGGCGTCGGCCGACCCACCGCCCATGCCCCCTGCCACCGGGATCCGCTTGCACAGGTGGAGGCGCGCCCCAGTGGCCGGAGGCCACGCCTCCGCCAGCGCCTTCGCTGCCTTGACGATGAGGTTGGTGCCATCGGTCGGAACCACACCGGTGGGCTCGACCTCGAGCGTCAGCTCACCCGGGGGCGCCGGGGCGAAGCGCAGCTCGTCCCACACCCCGACGCTCGCGAACAGGGTTCGCAGCTCGTGGTAGCCGTCGCCGCGCCGGCCCAACACCTCGAGATGGAGGTTGACCTTGGCCGGGCATCGGACGCTCACCCTCATCCTCCACCTCCGCACGTCGGCAGGCTCAACCAAACCGGTGGCGCCGGCTCGACGCCCTGCTCCCAAACCTGGAGCTCGAGACGGAGCGACCGCTCCCCGACCTTGACCTCCAACACCCCCGGCACCAGGCCGCGGTGCGCCGTCATGACCGCCGTCAGCCCGGGGCCGACCCCGTCCGCTGTCACCAGCTCGAGCGCCGTGGCGCGCGGTGGTTGGCCCGTGATCCGTTCTCGAACCCTCACCCCTTCGACCGCCGCCTCCACCCAGCCTGGCCGCTCCTCGATGGGGCCAGCCGCCGCCACCAACCGTCCGGAGACCAGGGCGGCCAGGGTCGCCGGCGCCAACGGAAGCGTCAGCTCCGGTGTGAGCGGGAGCACTCCCGCGGTCACCACCGAGCGACAGCGGCGCTCCCCGTCGAAGATCTCGACCTCGGCGCCATCGACCCACACCTCCAGCAGCGAGCCGGCCGGAGGTGCTGCGACCGACAGGTGGACCACCCCGGTACTGCCACGCAGGGCCGCCACGAGGTCGCGCCTCCCGCAGCACGAGAGGCGGTAGAGCGCCTTGTACGAGGGGATAGGGGCAACGAGCACGGCCCAGTCGGCGGGCAGTGGCGCCGTCGGCGCAGCGAGGCGGCAACCGCCGAGCGCGACGGCCAACCCAAGCCCGCCAAGCGTTCTACGGAGCAGGGTTGGCTCCCAGCGCCTGGAGCTTCGTCTCGATCCGCTCCTGCTGACCGGGCTCCTCCAGCTCGAGCGTGAGCGCCTTTCGGTACGCCTCGGCTGCCCTGTCCAATTGCTCGAGGGCCACCCAGAGATCGCCCAGATGCTCGTGCAGCGTGGCGTCCGAGGGCTCGAACCCAACCGCTTCGAGAAGGTACTTCTCTGCCAGGTCGAGAGCACCGAGCTGAAAGTACACCCACCCCAGCGAGTCGAGGTAGGCACCCGAGGACGGCTCCTGCTCCACCGCCTTGAGGAGCATCGTCTTCGCCTCCTCGAGGTTGACCTTCCGCTCGGCGAACATGTAACCGAGGTAGTTGAGCGCCGCAGCGCTGTCGGGTTGGGCCGCGAGAAGCGTACGGAACTGCTCGACCGCCGCCTCCCAGCGGCCCGAGCGCTCGAGTGCCGCGGCGAGGTCGAAGCGGATCTCGTGCGAGTCGGGGAAGCGCCCGAGCGCTTGGGCCGCAGCCGCCGCCGACCGCGCGTACATCCGCCTCCGCTGCAGGGCCCCGAGCGCGGCGAGCACGTCATCCTCGTCGCCCTCGAGCAGCGTCCCGAGCACCGCATTCGCTGCCGGCTCGAGACCACTTCCGAGCAGGAACTCCGCCTGTGCCGACGTGCGCATGCGGACCAGCTCGGGGTTGTCCTCGAGCTTCGCCATGGAGAGCCACGCCAACCCTTCGCTCCACGCCTTGCGCTGCCGGAAATACTCGCTCCACAAGGCCAGTGCACGGCGGCCGAGACTCTCCCCGCCTCCCCGCTCGAGCCAGCGCCGAGCTGCCTCGGGCCGACGGGCGACAAGCTCGAGTGCGGCCAGGTCGCGAGCGAGATCCACCAGCGCCTCACGCGGCGTGTCGGCGCGGTCGGACGCCTGCTCCCAGACCTCGAGAAACAGCGTCCGTGCCTCGTCCAAGCGGCGGAGGTCGAACAGCAGCCTGGCCAAACCCATCTTGGCATCGAGATCGTCGGCGTCGAGAGCGATGGCGCGACGGTAGAGCTGCTCGGCCGAGGCGAACCGATTGTCCGCCGTCTCGAACAGGGCTTTCAGCAACACCCCTTCACGGAAGGCGGGGTCTTTCTCGAGGACCTCGTCGAGCACCTCGATCGCCTTGGCTTTGTCACCCGACCGGGCAAGCAGCGCCGCCCAGCGGGTGAGCGCCTGGAGGGTCGCCCCACCTTCGCGGAGGAACGAGCCCATCAGCTCCGCGGCCTCCTTGAGCTGGCCGCTGGCCGAGAGGGCATCGATCAGCTCGAGTGTGGCACGGGTGCGCGTCTCCGGCGCCGCGGTTGCTTTCCGAAACGCCTCGGCAGCTTCCGCGTTCTTTCCTTGCAGGCGTAGCGCTTGGCCCGCGAGTAGGTAAAGACGTGGATCATCGGGACGAATCTCCTGGAGGCGGGCGATCTCCGCGGATGCCTCCTCCCCCTTTTCGAGCCGCACCAAGGACTGCGCAAGCATGAGGCGAGCCTGCGGCCCGAGCGGAACCGTGTCGACCCCCGCCCGCAGGTGCTCGACTGCGGCACCGACGTCCTCTCGCGACGCCGCGGTTTGCGCCAGCAGTATCCCGAGCGCCGCCTCCCCGGCCGGCGAACGCTCCGTTAGAGCCCGCAGAACCCGTAGCGCGTCGTCGGAGATCCCCACGTTCATGAGCGCCAGCCCCAACTCCTCGCCGAGCTCGCTGCTTTGAGGATCGAGCTCATAGGCGCGCCGGAGCAACCGCAACCCTTCGGAGATCTCTCCGTCCGTCAGGCGAAGCTGCCCTTGCGCCACGAGGACCACAGGATCCTCCGGCGGGGCAACCGGCCCGGACGCCGGTTGAGCCGGAGCTCGCGAGGACACGCAGCCGGCCAGAACCACAGCCAGCACCGCACCACCGGTCAGAATCCGTCTCATCCTCGCCTCCGCCGGCATTCTACCTGTCCGACCACGCGGGCAGGATGCTTTTCGTCTCGGCCGGGACGACCGCCAACCCTTGGGCTTGCGGTGCCTCCAGCTCGCGCTCCAGCACCCGCCCACCCTTCGTCAGGACCAGCAAACGGCTGCCACACAGCGCGAGAACCTGTTTGCCGACGACGACGAGCTGGGTGGGCGGCAGCGCGAGCGGGAGACGAAACAGCTCCTTGACCGGCTTGCCGGGGCGAAGCTCGGCCCGCAGGCCGATCACGGCCCCACCGCCACCGGCCTGGCACCCCACGAGCATGGCTTTGCGCTCGTCGTCGAACGCCAGCGAGGCGACGGCGCCGGGTGTCTCGATCTTCCTCGACAGGTCGGGAAACGCCGGCGCCACGATCACCACCCCGCCCGCCTCGAGGCCGACCGCAACCAGCTCTGCCTCAGCCGCGACCGCCAAAGCCGACGCGGGACCTGGCAGCGGGACCTGGCGCGCCACCTTCATCTCCTCGGGGACGAGCAACCAAAGTGCCGGCTCGCTGCCTCCCATCGGCACCGCGGCAACTACTCGGCCGCTGCGCGACGTGGCAGCCAGCCTGACGCTCGCCAACCCCTCGATCGGATACCGGCGAAGCGGCAATCGCTCGGGAAACGACAGCAGCGCCAGCTCGCCCGACAGGAGCGCCCACAGGCGGTCCGGCTGATCGAAAAACAGCGGCATCAAACGCCCCGGCCAGCTCTCGATCGCCCGCCCCTCCGCCACCACCCAGGTCGCGTCCGCTGCTGCAGCCGGCACGATGGCCCGGCCATCGGGTGCGACGAACACAGCCGCGGCGCGACCCGGCAGCGGCACCGTTCGGGTCGCCCCACTGGTGGTGTCCACGTACGAGAGGTCGGCCGGGCCGAGGATGAGCACCGTGGCCGCGAGCACCCCAGGCGCCAACATGTCGGCAGTGTACCCTCGTCCCGCCACCCCCGCCCGTCCGGTCGCGAGTAGCCCCTGGCCACGGCTCGCCCCACCCGGGTCGTAGAATCGTGGAATGGCCGTCGTCGACGAGCTCAGGTCGTACGCCCTCGGAGAGCTCGGCTGCGACCTTTTCGGCGTGGCCTCGGCCCAACCGCTGGTCGAGCGAGCCGCGCTGTCTCGCTGGTGTGCCGACGGCCACGCCGCGGACCTCCCCTTCGTTGCCGACACCTCGGTTGTCCGTGGCGATCCCCAGGCGTTCTTGGCCGGGGCCAGAAGCGTCGTCTGCGTGGCTATGGCCTACGGTGGGTCGTCCGATCCGCCGCTGCCTTCCGACCACGTGCGTGTCGCGCGCTACGCCCGCCGACGCGACTACCATGCCGCGATTCGCTCGCGCCTGGTTCGCCTCGGACAACGACTCGTCCAGCTCCTGCCCGGCTCACGTTGGCGCCCGGCGGTGGACACGGCGCCGCTGCTCGAGCGGGCGCTCGCCGCGCGGGCCGGGCTCGGCTTCGTCGGCAAATCGACGATGCTCATCCACCCATATCTCGGGCCCGAGCTGCTGCTCGGAGAGCTGGTCACCACCGCCGCGCTGCCCCCGAGCGCCCAGCTCGATGTGGGCTGCGGCTCCTGCCGCCGGTGCTTGGAAGCGTGCCCCACCGGCGCGCTCACCCAACCGTTCGTGCTCGACCCTCGGCGGTGCATCGCCTGCTGGACCATCGAGCCTCACTCAGCCGTACCGGACGGTGCTCGCGACCGGCTCTCGGGATACGTGTTCGGGTGTGACCTCTGCGTGCTCGCCTGCCCGTTCGCTCGGCGGCCTCGCCTCGCCCCCAACCCCATCCTGGCGACTCGACAGCACCTGACGGCACTCGCGATCGCCGAGCTCGAACGCCTGGACGAGGCGGGTTGGCGCACCCTCGCCGCTGGCACGCCTCTCCGCCGGATCACCAGCGCCCGCCTGCACGCCAACCTGAGGGCACTGCGATGAGCGGGACGTCCCTCCACGCGCCCATCCTGAGGCTAAGGTCGTAGCGCTGTCCGGGGGTGTTGAAGTACTTGGGGTTTACGGAGGGGGCGGTGCGGAGTCACCCCACGGAGGGTTGGTAGGACCTGAGTTGGGGAGGGGCTGAGGCGTGT
>JAAYVZ010000074.1 GCA_012516935.1 Holophagae bacterium | reverse complement strand
TCGAGTGCGGAGCGACGCTACCGAGGGTCGAGATCGCCTACCGCACATGGGGCCGGCTGGCTGCAGCGGGCGACAACGCCGTGCTGGTCTGCCACGCCCTCACCGGTTCGGCCGACGTCGACACCTGGTGGGGCCAGTTGCTCGGCCCCGGCCGCGCGCTCGACACCGACCGCGACTTCGTCGTCTGCTCGAACGTGCTCGGCTCGTGCTACGGAACCACCGGTCCGGCATCGCGTCGGCCCGGGCAGCGGAGGCGCTGGGGCCCGGATTTTCCCCCCATCACCGTGCGTGACATGGTGCACCTGCAAGCGCTTCTGCTCGAAGCCCTGGACGTACGCCGGCTGCGGCTGGTCATCGGCGGCTCGCTCGGCGGCATGCAAGCGCTCGAATGGGCCGCGACGTTCCCCGCGCGCGTGGATGCCATCGTCTCGATCGCCGCGCCGGGGCGCCACTCGGCGTGGGCGATCGGGCTGTCGGAAGCGCAGCGAGCCGCCATCGAGACCGACCCGTTCTGGGAGGACGGCTGGTACGGGCCGAGCACACCGCCGGCTGCTGGGCTGGCTGCAGCGCGCATGCTCGCGATGTGCACCTACCGGAGCTGGGAGAGCTTCGCCCAGCGTTTTGGCCGCACCGCCCAGGCCGGCGACTACGCCGTTGTCCGCTACCTCCGCCACCAAGGCGACAAGCTGGTCGATCGCTTCGACGCCAACTGCTACGTGGCGCTGACTCGGGCGATGGACAGCCACGACCTCGGGCGCGGGCGCGGTGGCTACGCCGAGGCGCTGGGCGCTATCCAGCCGCCGACGCTGGTCGTCGCCATCGACTCCGACGCGCTGTACCCGCCTGAGGAGCAGTGGGAGCTGGCGGAGCGGCTGCCCAAGGCGCGCCTCGCCTGGCTGCACTCGCCCCACGGGCACGACGCATTCCTCATCGAGACCGGCGCCCTCGCCGCTCTCGTCACTCAGTTCCGCACGGCGACCGACTGCCCTGGCAGCAAGCCAGTCGGACGCCGGAAGTCGAGAGTCGGAGGCGCCGTCCGATTGCCTCGGACGACCGAACAGCCCTCGCTCGACGCAGCCACGGGTTCCTCCGACTTTCGACCTTCGACCTGCGACCTCCGACCACGAGGGAGGGGAGGTGCCCCATGCGCGTCCTGAAGTTCGGAGGCACCTCCGTGGCCGACGCGGCAAGCCTCGGGCAGGTCACCCGGATCGTGGAACGGGCGGCGGCGTCGGAACAGGTCATGGTGGTGGTGTCGGCCCAGGCTGGCGTCACCGACGCCCTGGTCGGCGCGGCGGACCATGGCCGGGTCGAGGGCCTCGTCGCGACGCTCGCCAGACACCACCTTGGCTGCCTGCAGGCGGTCCGAGGCCCGGGCTTCGAAGCTGCGCAGGCGGCCGTAGCTCACCGGCTGGGCGAGCTCGAGGAGCTGCTGGCGCGACCTCCCGGCAACCAGCAGCGCCCCGCTTGGCACGACGCCGTGCTGGCGTGCGGCGAGCGGCTTTCGGTGCCGGTGATGGTCGCGGCGCTGCGCGCTGCTGGCCTCGAGGCGGCGGCTTTCGACGCGACGGACCTGGTGGTGACCGATGCGAGCTTCGGCGAGGCCACAGTGGACCAGCGAGCGACCCGGCAGCGCGTGGCGAGCTGGCTGGGAAACCTCTCGACGCGGGTCGTGCCCGTCGTGACCGGGTTCATCGGCGGCACCGAAGACGGCCGCGTCACCACTCTCGGGCGCGGCGGCTCGGACTACTCGGCTGCTGTCCTGGGCGCCGCCTCGGGCGCCTCGGTCATCGAGATCTGGACCGACGTGGCGGGAGTGATGTCGGCGTCGCCACGCATCGTCCCGGATGCGGTCCGCCTGCCGGCGCTGACCTTCGCGGTCGCCCGGGAGGTCGCCGAACTGGGCGGCAAGGTACTCCATCCCAAGACGATGGAGCCGGCGGAGCGAGCTGGCGTGCCGATCGCGGTGCGTTGCACCTTCGAAGCCGAGCAGCCGGGCACGGTCGTCGGCCGGTGCTGCCGGTCGGCGCGGCGCGCCATCGGGGTCACCGGGGTCGAGGGTGGGGCGGCTGTGGCGCGAGCGCTGGCCGGGTTGGCGGAGCCGATCGATGGCTCCGACCTCTGCGTCGTCGGGGTGGTGAGGCACGAGGCCGGCAAGGGACGCGGCGCCGTCGCCCGCCACGCCGCCCTCTTGGACCGCCTTCGGCTGCCCACAATGGCCGTGCTGGCGAGCCCGTCCGGCCACGCGCTGCTCTCGCTGCACCGGGGATTCCACCTGCGTCGGGTCGTCAGCCGGCTCCACGACGTGCTGGTCCACGGTCGGACGGAGGACCGGGAGCACGACCGGGGCAGGGCGTCGCTGGCTCCGCTGCCTGCCTTCGGGATCGCGCCGAACGGTCTGGCGGTAGGGGTACGACCATGAGCCGCCGGATCGCCGTCGGCGTCCTCGGGGCCACCGGCACCGTTGGCCAGAAACTCGTCCGCCTCCTGGCCGGCCATCCATGGTTCGAGGTGCGCCGCCTGATGGCCTCGGAGCGCTCGGTCGGCAAGCCATACGGACGGGTGGTGCACTGGCTCGAGCCCGAGCCGCTGCCACCCGACCTCGCCGCCATGCCCGTGGAACCGGCTGAACCGGGCGGCTGCGCCCTCGTGCTCTCGGCGCTGGACGCCGCAGCGGCACGTTCGATCGAGCCCCGCTTCACCGCGGCAGGGTGCGCGGTGGTGTCGAACGCCTCGGCCCACCGGCTGGACCCCGTCGTCCCACTCGTGGTGCCCGAGGTCAACCCCGACCATCTGCAGCTCCTGAGGCGACAGCCGTGGTCGGGCTCGCTCGTCACCAACCCCAACTGCGTCGTCGCCGGCCTTGCTTTGGTGCTCAAGCCTCTACAGGATGCTTTCGGTGTCGAGGCGGTCGAGCTGACGACGCTGCAGGCAGCCTCCGGTGCCGGCTTCCCGGGCGTGGCAGCGCTCGATATCCTGGGCAACGTCATCCCCGGCATCGCCAACGAGGAGCAGAAGATCGCCTCCGAGCCGTGCAAGATCCTGGGCTCGCTCGCCGACGGGCGGGTGATCGAGGCGCCGATCGTGATCAGTGTCCAGACAACGCGCGTCCCCATCGTGGATGGCCACCTGCTGTCGATGTCGGTGCGGCTCGGGCGCCGCACGACGCCGGCGCGGGTCGCGGCCGCGTTGCAACGCTTCCATGCGCCCGAGCACGTACGGGCGCTACCTTCGGCCCCGCCCGCGCCACTCGCGCTGCTCACCCACGAGCTCGCTCCCCAACCGCGGCTGCACGTGGGCCTCGGGGCCGGCATGACGGTGAGCATCGGCCAGATTCGTCCTTGCCCGCTGCTCGACGTGCGGCTCGTGGCGCTCGTCCACAACACGATCCGGGGTGCTGCCGGTGCCGCGCTGCTCAACGCCGAGCTGATGGTCAGGGAAGGGGTGGTGTAGTCGGCGGCCGGCGTTGCGGGCTGGGGCGGGCACGAGGATGAGGTCCGAGGGTCGGTGTACGGTGCTTGAGCCGCGGTGCCGGAGAGCGGAGAATGCCTCCCAGCGCCGGCAATGGAGGCGCACAGGAACGGCCTTGGATCTCGGGAGGGGCGCGTGCGGATTCTCTGGCGATACCTGGGGGAGTACTGGAAGCTCGTCGGGCTGGCGCTGGCGTTAGCGGCCACCAACCAGCTCTTCTCCCTACTGGATCCGCTCATCTTCCGCTACCTCATCGACAACTACGCGACGCAGTACGACCTCTACACGACCCGCGAGTTCCTGCAGGGGATCGCGGTGCTGCTGGGCGCCGCCGTGGGCGTGGCGTTTGTCTCCCGCGTGGCCAAGAACTTCCAGGACTACTTCGTCAACGTCATCACCCAGCGCCTCGGCGCGCGCATGTACTGCGACGGGCTCGCGCACTCGCTCGAGCTGCCGTACCAGATGTTCGAGGACCAGCGCTCCGGTGAGACACTCGGGGTCCTGCAAAAGGCGCGTGCCGACATCGAGAAGCTCGTGCAGGCCGGCATCAATGTGCTGTTCATCACGATCGTCGGCGTGGTGTTCGTGACGGTCTACGCGTTTTCCGTGCACTGGCTGATCGTGCCGCTGTACCTGACGACCATGCCGTTGCTCGGCTTGCTGTCGAGCCTGCTCTCTCGCCGCATCAAGCGGATGCAAAAGCAAATCGTCACCGAGACCACAGCGCTCGCCGGCTCCACCACCGAGTCGCTGCGCAACATCGAGCTGGTCAAGAGCCTCGGCCTGGCGCACCAGGAGATCGATCGGCTGAACGGCGTCACCGAGCGCATCGTCGGGCTCGAGCTGAAGAAGGTCCGCTACTTGCGCTCGCTGTCATTCGTCCAGGGCACCACCGTCAACTTCCTCCGCACGACCATCCTCTTCATCATGCTCTACCTCGTCTTCCGACACACCATCTCCGTGGGTCAGTTCTTTGCACTGTACATCTACTCGTTCTTTATCTTCGGACCGCTCCAGGAGCTCGGAACGGTGATCAACACCTACCGCGAGGCCGAGGCCTCGCTCAACAACTTCGAGCGCTTGCTGGCGACGCCGAAGGAGGAGCGTCCGGAGGCTGCGGTCAGGCTCGGACGCCTCGAGCACCTCGCCTTCGAGCACGTCACCTTCCAACATCAGTCGGCCACCACAAAAGCGCTGACCGACGTCTCGTTCGTTGCCCGGACGGGCCAGACGGTCGCGTTCGTCGGTCCGTCTGGATCCGGCAAGACCACGCTCGTCAAGCTCCTGGTCGGGCTGTACCGCCCGGCCGTGGGTCGGGTGCTGTACGACGGCCATCGGCACGACGCCGTCGACCTCGACTCGCTGCGGGCACAGATCGGCTTCGTCACACAGGAGACGCAGCTTTTCGCCGGCTCGATCCGCGAGAACCTCCGGTTCGTCAACCCGCGGGCAAGCGACGGCGAGCTCGTCAAGGTGCTCGAGAAGGCGGCCTGCCACGGGCTGCTCGCCCGCGCGGACGAGGGCCTCGACACGGTGATCGGCGAGGGTGGGATGAAGGTCTCCGGTGGCGAGCGGCAGCGGCTGTCGATCGCTCGGGCGCTGCTGCGGCGGCCGAGCCTGCTCATCTTCGACGAGGCGACATCCTCCCTCGACTCCCTCACCGAGCAGGAGATCACCGCCACCATTCGCGACGTCTCCCGACACGAGCACGCGATCACGGTGCTCATTGCCCACCGGCTCTCGACCGTCCTGCATGCCGACGTCATCCACGTGCTGGAGCGCGGCGCCGTCGTCGAATCTGGCACCCACGACCAGTTGCTCGCCCAGAAGGGGCTGTACTCCGCGATGTGGCGCCAGCAAATCGGGGAGCGACCGGCCGGCCCGGCGCTGGGTGGGCAATGGTCGGTGGCCGGTGATCCTGGGGCTGCGGTCCTTGCCGCTCACTCGGATCGGTGATGGAGTGGGAGGCGCGACAAGAGCGCGGCGACGCCCTGGGGCAGGTGGCGCTCGCGGCCGTGAAGATGGCCAGTGACCTCACGCGCCCCACCGGAGCCGGTGCTGATGCCGTCTCCGAAGCCGGCCCGGCAACGACCACCGGCATCCCGGCGCATCGACGCCCCCCTTTTCCTGACAGCGGCCTTGCGATCTGCCAGTGCATGACCCTACACTCCCGCATGTCGGACGGCGGAGGGAAAGGCGATGGCGATCCTGGCGCTCCCACTGGCGATCGCGGCAGCCACATCGTTACCCGCGACGCGCACCTTCTGGCGCCCCGAACCGGGAGCCGGGTTGCAACCGGCACAGGTTCAGGTCGAGGCGACACTGGTGTTGGACGGGCGCCGCACCGCGGTCTACCAGCAGCTTGGCTACTCTCCGGCCGTCGACCGTGAGGTCTTGGCCACCACGGTCCGCCGGTTCGAGGACGAGGTGATGACCCGACTCGAGTCGGTCTTCGGAGCCTTTCCCGATTGCGACGGCAACGGCCGACTGCTGCTGCTCGTCAGCGAGGCGCCGACGCCCGACGCCACGGTCTTCCCCACCGACCTGCTGAGCGAGGCCGAAGCCAACCGTCGGGGCCTGCACTCCAACCACGGCGAGATCATCTACCACCCTTTCCTTTTCAGCGGCAACCGGTTGGCTCTCAATGAGCTGACCTTGGCCGAGGCAGCCTATCGGCTGCTCCACCTGGCCCGCCACCCGAGCTCACCGTCAGCCGCGCGTTGGATCGCCTCGTACATCCCCTTTTTCTTGGGACAGACCTCGCCCCGCTGGCTGTGGGGCGACGCCGACTCGCTCGGGCGCACCTACCTCCCTCATGACCCGTGGAGCGAAAGGGGGTGGTCGGTCCTGCTCCTCCAGTACCTGCGTGAGCGGCTGGGCGACTCGGCGCTGGTCACTCTTCAGAGCCGACCTTCGCTCGCTGCGCTCGCCGAGCAGACCGAGCCCAATAGCGGCAACGTCGATCTGCTCGGCGACTTCGCCATGGCTTGCTGGCTGAACGATTCTGGTCTGGCCGGAAAGCGCTTCGGGTTCGCCATGGTCGATCCTCCTCGCCCGCTCGTGGCGGCGCGAGCCCAGGCCTCGCGGCCATCCTCGGGCCTGCTGCAGGTCGGGGCAGGCGGCATGGCCTACCTGGTCATCGAGGGCAGCGGTGAGCGGTCGTTTCCGATCACCCTGCAGGGCGATCCCGAGGCGGCGTGGAGCGCCCGTGCCGTGCTGGTGAGCGAACGTGGTCCCGACCGAGAGCTGAGCGTGGTGTTCGGAGACCGCACGCTGGCCAGGCTCGAGCTACCCCGCCTGGCGAGCGGAGAGGCGGTGATCGTCGCGATCGCAGTGATGCCGGCCGACACACCCGGCGGAGACCAGCGGATTCTACCCCTGAGCTGGGGCGTGGGCTGGGTCCCGCACGTGCCCGCAGATGACGGGCAGAACCGGCTGGCATCCGCGGTTCAGCAAGCACTCCCCGATGGCGGCAAAGCGGCACGGGAACGGCTCGCCGCAACGGTGGGCCGCCTGACCGGCGATGCCAACGGCCACGCGCCCGCGGTCACGACACGGTATGCCTTCGCCCCCGAGGCGCACGCGGTCGTCGAGGTCCTCCGCCAAGAAGCCGAGCGGCGCGCCCTACAGGCCGAGATCGTTCCCTTCACCCACCGCTCTCCCGCCGGCGTCGAGCAGGAATGGCAGAACGTCGTGATCGAGCTACCGGGGCGTGACCCTCGACGCTGGCCGGTGGTCGTAGCTGCCCACTGGGACGCTGTCCGCGGCGATGCCGAGGAGTCGATGGTGCGAGCGTTATCGGCAAGCGAGAACGCCGCCAGCGTGGCGACGGTGCTGGAGGTCGCCGGGGCGCTCAGCCGACGTGCGCGCCATAGCTCCGTCCTCGTCGCCTTTCTGGCCGGTGGCTACCACGGTGCGGCCGGCGCCGCGGCGCTGCTCGCGCAGCGACAAGGAAAGGTCGCGGCCTGGATCGAGGTGGACGCGGTCGGTATCCCGCAACGAGGAACCCGAGCCGGTCACCTCCGACTCGAGGCCACCAAGCAGCTTGCTCGCCTGCCCGCTGCGTTCGTCAGGTCCGCCAAGGAGGTCGGCTTGGTTGCGCGCGTTCACCCGGAGATCGAGTCGGAGCACACCGGCGTGCCGCTCGCGATCAGATACGGTATCCCCGCCTTCGTCATCCGCGGCCGCACCCCGGAGGAAACCGCGGGCGACGCCGCCTTGCCGCTGGCCGTCGAGCGCCAACGCATCTCGTACGACCTTCTCGCCCTCGTGGCCAAGGCGCTGGCCGATGCCACGACCGTCGCCGCGGGCGGCATGTAATCCGATTGCGGAGGGTTCCATGCAAATCCTTTCCATTCCTGTCGAGAAGCCTGAAGCCACCAACCTCATCCTCGGGCAGTCGCACTTCATCAAGACGGTCGAGGACCTCCACGAGGCGATCGTCCAGACCGCCCCGCACCTCCGCTTCGGCATTGCCTTTTGCGAGTCGTCGGGGCCGGCCCTGGTGCGGCGCACCGGCAACGACGACACCCTTATCGACCTGGCGGTGCGCAATGCTCTCGCGGTCGCGGCGGGGCACAGCTTTTTCGTGTTCATGGAAAACGGCTTCCCGCTCAGCATCTTGAACACGATCAAGACGGTACCGGAAGTCTGCCGGGTTTTCTGCGCGACCGCCAACCCGGTCGAGGTCGTGGTGGCGGAAAGCCCACAGGGCCGCGGCATCCTCGGCGTCATCGACGGTGTCTCGCCGCGCGGTGTCGAAAGCGAAGAGGACGTCCGGGCACGAGTGGGCTTCCTGCGCAAGATCGGGTACAAGCTGGGCTGAAGCTACGTGGAGTTCCCGGTCCCTCTCTCCTTGCCGGCGCTCATCGTTTCAGCGTTCGCGGTCTCGCTCGCCACGGTCGTGGTGCCGGGGCCGATCACTCTCGTCCTGTCGCGCCTGGCGATCTCCCAGCGCACCTCGCGCGCCGTGTGGTTCCTGGTCGGCTGCCTCTTGGTGGACGTCGTGCTCTTCATGGCGCTGGCCGGCGGCGCGGCGCCGGTGCTGCGCCGGCTGGGTGCCCTACCAGCGGTAGAGATCGTGGGCGGGTTCGCCCTGCTGTGGGGAGGGTGGTCCTCGCTCCGGCACCGGCCGGCCCCGAAGGATCCGGAGC
Organism: Holophagae bacterium; assembly: GCA_012516935.1. Classification (GTDB taxonomy): domain Bacteria; phylum Acidobacteriota; class Thermoanaerobaculia; order Thermoanaerobaculales; family Thermoanaerobaculaceae; genus JAAYVZ01. Next base: position 6,026 of record JAAYVZ010000074.1, on the reverse strand, counting down.
GCGCCGCCCACCTCGAGGGCTACCCTGCGTACCGCGCCGTCCTCACCGGCATGGTGGTGTGCCTCGGCAACCTTCACTATTGGTTCTGGTGGTGCACAGCCGGTCTCGCCTTCGTCGAGGCGGCCCGCGCCCACGGCTACCCGGGCCTGCTGTGGATCCTCATCGCGCTCATCGCTGGGGTCGTGGCCTGGTACGCACCGCTGCTGTGGGCACTCCACCATGGGCGCTCGCTCCTCACTCCCCGGAGCGAGCGCTGGGTGATCATCGGGATCGGAGCAATCCTGCTCGCCATCGGCTCGACCCTGCTCGTCATCGGCAGCTTCCGCTTCTGGCTGCGATACCTCGCGCCGTGGTTCCGGTAGACGCTAGCGGGCGATTTTCTGGAACCGGTCGAGGTCCTTGCGCTGGCCGAGAACCACCAGCACATTGGTGTCTTCCAGGACCTGGTCGGCTGCCGGCGCCATCAGCACCTTCCCGGTCAAGACGTCCTGGATGGCCAGCACGTGCACGTTGAACCGCGCGCGCACGTTCAGCTCGGCGAGCGTCTTGTGGGCGAAGGAGTCGGGAACTGCGAGCTCCATGATCGAGTAGTCCTCGCCCAACGGAATGTAGTCGAGGAGGTTGCCGGAGGAGAGTCGCTCGGCGAGGCGGATGGCCATGTCGTGCTCCGGGAAGACGACCTCGTCGACCCCCAGGGCGTCGAGGATACGTCCATGGTCCTCGTTGACCGCCCGAGCCACAACCTGCAGCTCCATCTCCTTGCAGTACAGCGCCGCCAGTGTCGACGCCTCGAGGTGGTCACCAACCGAGATGATCACGGTGTCGAAGTCCTTCAGCCCGAGGGCGCGGAGCTGCTGCTTGTCGCGAGCGTCCACGATGGCGGCAGTCGAAACCTTCCCGTGCACCGACTGCACCACGGCCGGATCGGCGTCGACCGCCAGCACCTCGTGCCCGAGCTCGTACAGCCTCGCCGCCAGATGCGCGCCGAACCGTCCCAACCCGATCACCGCGAACCGCCGCATGTCGCCCTCCCGCCTCGCTGCCGCGCCGCAGGTGCGGCCCAGGCGGCATATTATCCCACCACCCACGAACGGTTCGGGGTGGGGAGTGCTCCCCTCACGTTGTCGTGCTCAGCCCTCGAGAGCTCATCGCGCCGTTGGCCTGACCGGCCGGATTGGGACGACCCGACAGACCTCCGGCGTCGGTCGAACCGCAATCGAAGGAAGCGGAGTCCAGCCAAAAGATGTACGCTTCTCTGGCTTCATCGGAATCATCCCGCCCCCGCTCTGCAAGCATGCGGGCCAGCAACAGCGCCATCTCGGAATCGTCGGTCGGTTGGCCGGCAGCGGTTGATGCTGCGCCCCAGCCGCCGCAGCTCCTCCTCGTCGATCTGCTCACGCGGCCCCTACCGGTCCCGCCTGCCGTGGCACTCGACGTCGGCGGCGCCACCCGAGCCCGGAGACGCTCGTCCCCTCGGTCGGCAACCAAGCTCCCGAGGTTGGCCCGCCACTCGCGCAGACCAACGAGGGCTTTCCGGTGTAAGCTGGCGGCGGGAAGCTCGAGACTCCCGCGGTGGCTCCGATCGGGTGGAGGATCGCATGGCACGACGACACGGACTGTGGACCCTGGTGGCTTTTCTCCTCGTGGCTTCGGCCACTTCGCTGACCGCGCAGACGCTCGACAAGGGCCGCCTGGACGTCTCCTGGTTCGACCCCGAAGCGGTCTTCAAGGAGGTCGATGAGATCGACTACCTGTGGGTGGCCGGCGACTTCGACCTCGAAGGCAGGAGCCTGCACTTCAAACCCTGGCCCGAACCGCAGTTCGCGCCCAGCAGCAAGCCGGACGAGAAGGACCAGCGGCTCGCCAAGATGATCACCGCCGCGATGCAGGACGCGCTCAAGGACGCCTTCGCCAAGGCCTACGGCGATCGTCTCCAGGCCTCGACCGAGAAGGGTGACATCATCGTCGAGGGACGTGTCGTCGATTGCAGCACCGGCAGCACAGCCGCCAAGATGCTGGTCGGGTTCGGGGCGGGGTCCGGCAACACCACGATCGACGTGCGGTTCGTGGAGGCGGCCACCGGCAAAGTGCTGGCCGGCTTCCACCACCGCGTGGTGAGTGGGACCACGTGGTCCACCACCGACAGCAAGTTCTTCAACTGGCTCGACGACGCCGTCGAGGAGATGGCCAAGAAGGGGCTCCCGAAGCTGTACGCCAGGGGCAAGAAGGTCGAGAAGTAGAGAACCGCATGAAGATCCGGGTCACGGTCGAGCTGGGCAAGCGCGAGCGGCGGCTGGTCGCCCGCTGGCGCAACCAAAGGTTCGGGGAGAGCGGCCGCATCGCCTCGCGCAAGCAGTGCAAGGAAGCGCTCCTCGCCGCCGTGAACCTATTCCTGGAGACCGCGGCCGAGCCGACCGACGAGGACGCGATGCGCGATGAGGGCGGTGACTGAGCCGGGCGACCTCGGTTGGTTCCTCCTGCGAGGGCGGGCAGCCGCGGTCGAGCACGCTCTTTTTCTCTCGCTCCACTCCTGCCGGCGAGTCGTCACCTCCGAGCACCGGCTGCGTCGTCACGAGGACCAGAAGCCAATCACCAGCCGCTCCCCGTTCCTCCCATTCCTCGATCGTGTGTGCCCTGAGGAGACCCGAGCGGAGGCTGCCACACGCCGTGCCTCACCGTGGCCGTTGACGTGGGTCTGGACGGCTTCCGAGCACGATCCAGGATCAGGACACGTCCACGATCAGGCTTTGCGTTGGCGTCGACGCACCCCCACTTCGATCGGTCGGACGAACGGGAGCGACCGCCACACCCACCGCGGGGCCGATGATGCGCAGGCTCGCCATGAGCTCCGCGAACTGGCCGGGCGTGAGCGTCTGCTGGCCATCGGAGAGCGCCCGGTCGGGATCCGGGTGCACCTCGATCATGAGCCCGTCGGCGCCGGCAGCCACCGCGGCGCGCGCCATCGGCGTCACCATGCGGCGCAGGCCGGTTCCGTGGCTGGGATCGACGATCACCGGCAGGTGCGATAGCTCCTTGAGGATCGGTACCGCCGCCAGGTCCAAGGTGTTGCGTGAGAACGTCTCGAAGGTGCGGATCCCACGCTCGCACAGCACGATCCGGTGGTTGCCGCCGGCCAGGATGTACTCCGCCGACATCAGCAGCTCCTGATAGGTCGCCGACAGCCCGCGCTTGAGCAGCACCGGCTTGTCGATGCGGCCGAGGCCTTTGAGGAGCGAGAAGCTCTGCATGTTGCGGGCGCCCACCTGGAGCATGTCGCAGTACTGGCACATCAGATCGAGATGGTCGAGGTCCATGATCTCGGAGACCACCGGCAGCCCGTGCGCCCGCCCTGCGTCGCACAGCATCCGCAGCCCCTCCTCGCCGAGCCCCTGGAAATCGTACGGCGAGGTACGTGGCTTGAACGCCCCACCGCGCAGCATCGTCGCGCCGGCCGCGGCCACCAGCGCTGCCGCGTCGTGGATCTGCTCCTCGGACTCGACGCTGCACGGACCGGCCATCACGACCAGGCCGCCGCCGCCGATCGTCACGCCACCGACCTCGACCACGGCCCGCTCGGTGTTGAGCTCGCGCCCCGCCAGCTTGAACGGGCGGGTGAACGGTACCACCCGCTCGACCCGCGGCAACGCGGTGAGCGCCTCCCACTGCACGCCCTCGAATCGGCCCACGATGGCGAGCGACAGCCGCCCGTCGTGGGGCACCACCGGGCCCACCTCGAGCCCCATCCACCCCAGGCGCGTCCGCAGCGCCAACGCATCGTCCATGTGTGCTTCAGGCTTCATGACGAGAATCACGACGTACCTCCCTTCCGGCCACCCGGTCGAAAGCCGGGAGTCGAGAGTTCTCCCCCGCTGCCCCCACAGGGCCAGCCGCCCTCCCCCCTCCTCTGCCCGCCCATCGAAGCTGGACCTGGTCGTGGACCCGGACGTGGTCCTGCTCGTCGAGCTCCCCGCGCCCGCCCGGTCGGGACCAGAAAGCGTGGGTCATGAGGAAAAGCCGTTCCTGCCGCGTGGGTCGAGGCGACGGGCCAGGGTTGCCAGCTCCGTCGGGGTCGCGCCCTGCTCGAGCGCAGCGACGAACGCCGAGCCGACGACGAAGCCGTCGGCTACCGCCAGCGCCTGGGCCGCACTCGCGCGGTCGGCGATCCCGAACCCGGCCACGAGCGGCTGTGGCAACACCCCGCGCAACCGCCTCATATGCTCGGGGAACTCCTTGGGCAGCGCGGCCCGCACGCCGGTCGTCCCCGGGCGTGTCACGCAGTACGCGAAGCCGCTACACACCTCGGCGAGCACCGAAAGCCGCGTTGGGGGCGTCGTCGGGGCGACGATGAACGGTGTGTCGAGCCCGGCCTCACGGGCGGCCGTCAAGTGCTCGGCCGCATTCTCGGGCGGCAGGTCGACGGCCAGCACGGCGTTGCACCCGGCATCCGCGGCCCGTTGGAGGAACCGGGCGCCTCCCGCCCGCAAGGGGTTGTAGTACGAGAACAGCAGCAGCGGCGTCGCACAGCGGGCGCGCAGCCGCTCAGCCAGGTGCAGGGCGTCGACGGGCCGGGTACCCACGGCCAACGCCCGCTCCGCGGCCCGCTGGATAACCGGCCCGTCAGCCACCGGATCGGAATGCGGCACGCCGAGCTCGAGCAGATCCACCCCGCCGTCGACCAGCGCCAGCGCCGACTCGAGCGTGCGCTCGAGCCCCCCGTCCCCAACCGTGAGGAAGCCGACGAACACCTTCCGGCCGCCTGCGAACAGCGCCTCGATCCGGCTCATGCGACCTCCAGGGCGAGCTGCTCGAGATCCTTGTCGCCCCGGCCCGAGAGGCACACGACCAGCGGCCCCTCGACGCCCTCCCGCGCCAGCACCGGCAGGTGCGCGAGGGCGTGCGCCGACTCGAGCGCCGCCACGATCCCTTCCGTCGCTGCCAGCTGCCGCAACGCCGCCACCGCCGCCGCGTCGCCAGCCGCGGCTGGCTCCACCCGTCCCCCGTCGCGCAGCATCGCCAGCACCGGAGACACCGCCGGGTAGTCGAGCCCAGCCGCGACCGAGTGGGTTGGACGCACCTGCCCATCGGTGTCTTGCAAGAGGTACGTGTACGCGCCGTGCAGCACCCCTGGCACGCCGTCCTGAAAGCGCGCCGCGTGCTCGCCCGGCTCGCGCGAACGGCCTCCCGCCTCGACACCCACCAGCCGAACAGCGGCGTCGCCCACGAACGCCGCGAAGATCCCGCCCGCGTTCGAGCCTCCCCCCACGCAGGCCACCACCGCGCCCGGCAGCCGTCCCCACAACGCGAGCGCCTGGGCCCGGGTCTCCTCCCCGATCACCGCCTGGAACGACACCACCATCGCCGGGTACGGGTGCGGCCCGAGCGCCGAGCCCAGGCAGTAGTGGCTGTCGACGAAGCTCGACGACCAATCGCGCAGCGCCTCGTTGACCGCGTCCTTGAGGGTGCGCGAACCCGACGCCACCGGCACGACGCGGGCACCGAGCAAGCGCATGCGGTCGACGTTGGGGCGCTGGCGGTGCATGTCCACCTCGCCCATGTAGACGTCGCAGGCAAGCCCCAACCGGGCGCAGGCGGTGGCCGTGGCGACGCCGTGTTGGCCGGCGCCGGTCTCGGCGATGATCCGACGCTTGCCGAGGCGGGCCGCCAGCAGGCACTGTCCGAGTGCGTTGTTGAGCTTGTGTGCGCCGGTATGTAGCAGGTCCTCGCGCTTGAGCGCCACCTCGAACCGTGCCCCGACCGCCGCGGCCAGGCGCGGCACCGAGGTGAGCGGCGTCGGTCGGCCTCCGTACTCTGCGAGGTCGCGGCGCAGCTCAGCGCGGAACGCGTCGTCGCCCAGCGCGATGGCGTGGCGGATGTCGTGGTGTCGACGATCGGCACCAACGACGTCTGGCTGTTGCCCGGTGATGGGGCGGGTGGCTTTGGCGCGGGTCAGCGTCTCGGCGTGGTGACGGGGGTCGCGGGTGTGTCGATCGGAGATCTGAACGGGGACGGGCGGGCGGATGTGGCGG
>JAAYVZ010000073.1 GCA_012516935.1 Holophagae bacterium | reverse complement strand
GGGGTGGGCGGGCGGGCCCCCCCGCCAGCGAGTCGGTGCGTCACGGAGCGGTGGAGCTCCTCGGTTGCCTGGCTCTGGTTGGCCAGCCGCTGTGTGCCGAGATCGCCGCCCACCAGCCGACCCCGGAGCTCGCCGTCACCAGCCTCCGTGCCCTCGCCGCTGCGAGGCCGGCCGCCACCCGGAGGGGCTGAACTCACGGACCGCCGGAGGACCGAGCAGGTACCGCCGTTCGAATGCGTCCACTCCCCAACGCCGACCGGATCTGCGCGGGCCGCTGGGCGAGGGAGGGCGCGAGGGGCGTGGCGAAAGGCCCTCGACTCCCAACCGAGCGGTGGGTGATCCAGGGGTGTGGTAGGATCGCCACACGATGGTGCTGGCAGCGCTGGCACTCGCGGCGGCGGCGGCGGTGGCTCCCGACCTGGAGGTCGCGGTTCAACCTTCGACGGGTCGCCTTTCCGTGCAGATGGCGGTCGGCCGAGAGCTCCCCGACGAGTGGACGCAGGCGTTGGCCGCCGGCGCCCCCGTCAGCATTACCTACCGTCTCCGGCTCTACCGCAACCGCAGACTGTTCTGGGACCTGCGCCTGGCCAGCCACGAGCTGGTGGTGAAGGCGCAACGCGATCCGCTGACCGGGGTGTTCTCCCTGGTCTCGGAGATGAACCGGGAGATTCTCGCCTCCGGTGAGGCCGACTCGCTCGAGGAGGCGATCTTCTGGGTCACACACCCGCCCTCGGCCGAGCTGGCACTGCCGATCCGACACGAGCCACTGTGGTTGTTCGTGCGGGCCGAGTTTCTGACCCGCTACAAGCTGCTGGTGATTCCCTCGACCGAGGGTACGAGCTGGGTGCAGAAGGCGGTACCGGAGTCGCCGTGAGCGACTGGCGCCGCCGCTGGCAACGCTACCGTCGGCAGAACCGCGTGCTGGTCGGGCTGTACGTTGGGTTGCTGCTGCTCACGGCCGCAGGGTTCGCCCTTTTCAACCGCCTGAGCGGTCTCCCTCCGGAGGAGCTGACCAACCGGTTGCTCATCTTCTTGCTCTGGTGGTTCGACCTCACGCTCATCGCCATCGTCGGGTTCATCATCCTGCGCAACCTCCTGCGCCTGGCTCTCGAACGACGGTTCGGTTTCCTTGGGGCGCGTTTCCGTACCAAGCTCCTGCTCTCGTACGTCGTGCTCAGCCTGGCACCCACGGTCGTGCTGTTCATGCTCGGTGCCTCGCTGCTCTCCAAAGCTGCGGCGTCATGGTTCGCGGCGCCTGTCGAAGGCATGGTCGCCGCCTCGGTGCAGCTCGCAGAAGGGGTGAGGCAGTTGGCTGAGGCGCGCACCGCCAGGGCGGCCGAGGTGGTGGCACGACGGCTCGTCGAGATCGGGGACGAGGCTGGTCGCGTGGCGGAGCTCGAGCGCCTGCACACCCTGCTCGGCAACCACCTGACGATGCTCTATCGCAACGGGGTGCAGGTGGTGGAGCTGGTCGACCCGCGGCAGCGGCCGATGCTGCGCCTACCGCCCCTCGAGGACGCCGCCCTGCGCTCGTCAGGGCTGCGCGGCGAGCGGTACGCTGGCACGGTCGTGGTGCGTGCCTGGCAGGTGCTGCCCGACGGTGGCGTGGTGGTGGTCGGCGAGGTGCTGCCGACGGCGATGATCAAGGCCCAGGGACGTTTGGCGACCTCATCGGCGGCCTACGAGCGGCTCAAGCTCGAGCGGCCGACGATCACCGCCACAGCGGTGCTCGGGTTCGGGGGGCTGGCGTTGCTGGTGGCGTTCGCGGCGATCTGGCTGGGGCTGTACCTTTCGCGTCGCTTCACCGCGCCGCTGCTGGCGCTGGCGGCTACAGCTCGACGGGTGGCCGAGGGGGACTCGCTGGAGGAGGTGCCGCTGCCCGCCGAGGACGAGGTTGGGCTGCTGGTCGACTCGTTCAATGCGATGGCGCGGAGGCTGCACGGCCGCGAAGAGGAGCTGGAGGCAGCGGTGCGGCGGCTGCGCACGGTGCTGTCGGCGATCCGCACCGGTGTGCTGACGCTCGACGCGGCACGTCAGACCGTGCTCGCGAACCCTGCCGCTGCGGCGCTTTTGGGAACGCCGGAGCTGGTCGACACGCCGCAGCTCCTCGAGGTTCTGGCGGTCGCCTTCCCGCGCCTGGTCGACACGATCCGGACCTCGCCCAGCGGTTTCCGCGGCTCGCTCACGCTCTATCCGCCGGGGGCCGCCCGGCACGTGGAGGTGGCGGTCGTGGCGCTGGGGACAGCCGAGCACGTCGAGGGTTGGGTCGTGGCCCTCGAGGACCTCACCCAGCTCCTGCGCGCCCAGCGACAGGCAGCGTGGAGCGAGGCAGCGCGGCGCATCGCCCACCAGATCAAGAACCCCTTGACGCCGATCCGGCTGGCAGCCGAGCGCATCGCCCGCCAGTGTGAGCGGCGCTCGCCGGAGCTGCCGGCGATCGTCGAGCAGGGATGCGCGGCAATCGTCGAGCACGTGCTGTCGATGCAGGAAATGGTCGATGCGTTTGCGCGCTACGCCAAGTTCCCGGCGATCAGCCGGCGTCCGGTCCGCGTCGGCGACCTGGTGCGGCAGCTCATCGCGCTGTACGCTGGCGTCCGGCCCGATCTCCGTATCGACGCCAGAGACGACGCGGATAACCGCGAGGTGCTGCTGGATCCCGAGCAGATTCGCCAAGCACTCGCCAACCTCGTTGATAACGCGGTGGAGGCCTCGCCGGCCGGCAGCGTCGTAACGGTGCGGGTCGCCTGGGAGCACGACGACGTGGTGTTCGTCGTCGAGGACGAAGGCCCGGGGCTGCCGGTGGAGGACCCGGAGCTGCTCTTCCAGCCGTTTTTCTCAACCAAGGGGCGGGGATCGGGGGTGGGGCTCGCCCTCGTGCAGCGGATCGCTAGCGACCACGGCGGCACCGTGCGGCTGGAGCCGGGGCGTGAGCGCGGGGTACGAGCGGTGGTGCGCATTCCGGGGGTGCAGCGGTGAATCACGGCACCATCTTGGTGGTCGATGACGAGGCGGGTATCCGCCAGCAGCTCAGTGCGATCCTCGCCGACGAAGGCTACGTCGTGCAGGCAGTGGCGAGTGGCGAGGAGGCGTTCGCAGCCCTGGCACACGAGATCTTCGACCTGGTGCTGCTCGATATCTGGCTGCCGGGAGCGGACGGTATCGAGGTCCTGCGACAGCTTCGTGCATCCGGCATGAACGTACCGGTGGTCATGGTCTCCGGGGCTGCCTCGGCCGAGGTTGCGGTGCGCGCCGTGCGGGAGGGAGCGCACGATTTCCTCGAGAAACCGCTGGCACTCGACCGCGTGCTGGTGACGGTCGCCAATGCGCTGGCGCTTGGCCGGATGCAGCGGCGGCTGGCGATGGACGGGGAGACGCCGCCGATGCTCACCGGCAGCTCGCCGGCGGTGATGGAGCTGCGTCGCCAGATCCTGCTGGCGGCGCCCTCGGAGTCGCGGGTCCTCATCACCGGACCGAACGGCGCCGGCAAGGAGGTCGTAGCCCGCCTCCTGCACCAGCACTCGCGCCGGGCGACCGGGCCGTGGGTGGCGGTCAACTGCGCCGCGATCCCGGTCGAGCTGATCGAGAGCGAGCTTTTTGGCCACCTCAAGGGGGCCTTCACGGGGGCGGTCGAGAGCCGGCGTGGCCGGCTCGAGCTTGCCGACGGCGGGACGCTGTTCCTCGACGAGGTGGGCGACATGAGCCTGCTGACCCAGGCCAAGCTGCTGCGGGTGCTCCAAGAGTCATGCTTCACGCGGGTCGGCGGGGCGCAGGAGGTGCGCGTCGACGTGCGCGTCGTCGCCGCCACGAACATGAGTCTGGAGGCCGAGATCGCCGCTGGTCGTTTCCGGCAGGATCTGTACTTCCGCCTCAACGTGATCCCGCTACGGGTGCCGGCACTCCGCGAGCGGCGCGCCGACGTGCCGCTGCTCGCCGCCGAGTTCATGCGGGCGCTGGCAGCCGCTGTGGGGGTACCACCGAAGCGCTTCAGCGACGAGGCGCTTGCCCGTCTCCAGGAGCACCACTGGCCAGGCAACGTCAGGGAGCTACACAACCTCGTCGAGCGGCTGCTGATCATGGCTCCGACCGACGAGATCAGGGGCGTGGACGTCACACCGCACCTACCGGTGGGCACGCCCTCGCCGGGCCTCGAGCTGCTGCCCCTCAAGGCGGCGCGGGCACGGTTCGAGCGGGAGTACATCGAGTCGGTGCTGGCGAGCACCAACGGCAACATGTCGCGCGCCGCGCGCGTGCTGGGGCTCGAGCGCTCGCACCTGTACCGCAAGCTCCGCTCCCTCGGCAGGTGACGCCGTGGGTGGCCGCCTGTTGCCGCCCTGTGCGCCGCTTTTGTGCCGTGTCCGGCCGGCACCCCCATCCCGACGACCGACGACCGTTGCCACCGCGGCAGTCGTTGACCCCGCCTCGGGCCGGCGTTAGAGTAGGCCGATGGCCTACACCGGTGATTCCAGACTCGACCAGAAAGTCCAGCAGCGAATCATGACGGCGTTCGCCGAAGCGGTGAGGCTGTACCGCGAGGGCCACGCCCAGGAGTCCCTGACGGTCCTGCGCTCGATCTCCGATGTGGACGCGCAGTTCAAGCCGGCGCAGCGCCTCGAGGCGGCGATCAACGCCGGTGCCCCGGTCGACCTCACCCAGCTCCTCGGCGAGATGTCGGCAGCCGCCGACCAGGACGCGGCGGAGCTGGTGGGGAAAGCGCGTCTGGCGTTCGAGCAGCGGGACTTCGCGGCCGCCCAGAGCCTGGCCCAGGCGGTGCTCAAGGACCTGCCCGGGCACGTCGAGGCGCGCAAGCTGGTGCTCGAGGCACAAGCGCGCCAGCGCGCCGCCACCGAGGTCGAGACACTGCTCGCCCGGGCCAAGGACGCGCTGGAAGCTGGCCAGGTTCCAGAAGCCCAGGGGTTCATGCGGCTCGCCCGCAACCTCGACATCACCCACCCAGGGCTCGCGGTTCTCGAGGCACGGCTGCCGGCGCCGGCCGGGTCCGAGCCCGAGGCGGAGTTCGAGTTCGAGGTCTTCGATCAGGTCGGTGCTGCTGGCGCCGAGCTGCCGGCGGAGCCAGCGCCGCTTTCGGCGTCCGTATCTCACCGGGAGGTCGGCGGCGAGTTCGAGCTCGAGTTCGAGGAGTCGGCTCCAGCGATGCCGGTACCCAACATCCCCCCTGCCGCCGGGCCCGTGCAGCCTGCCGCTCCCCAGGTGCAGGCACCGCGGCCGGCTGATGGCGCGTCGGCCGGTTTCCAGGTCGCGCCGGTCGTGGCGCCAGCGTCGGCGCCACCGGCCGGGTGGGCTGGCGCCGAGCCGGCGTTCGGTGGGCCGCGCCCCACTGTGGGGCCGCCTGCCGGCACCGGCTTCTCGTTCGATTCGCCGAGCGATGAAGTCGGGATGGAGTTCGGGCAGGTGTCGATGCCGGCTCCGTCGGAACCGGCCGGGTTCGCGGCCGGAGCGGGCCCCGACGACCGTATCCAGGAGCTCCTCGATCAGGGCCAGCAGGCGTTCGACGCCGGGGACTATCAAGGGGCGGTCGAGACCTGGTCGCGGATCTACCTCCTCGATGCCCACCACGCCGAGGCCGAGCTGCGCATCGAGCAGGCCCGGCGGCGGCGCGAGGAGGTCGAGAGGCTCGCCGAGCATCGCTTCTATGAGGCGCGGGAGGCGTTCGAGCAGGGGAAAACGGACGACGCCCGCGCGCTCTGCCGGGAGGTGCTGGAGCTGCAGCCACAGCACCTCGAGGCGCACGACCTGCTGCAGCGCCTCGAGACGCCGGCGGCGCTGCCCCCTCCCCCAACCCCTTCGCTTGCCGACGACGAGGAGGACCTGTTCAAGGACGACTTCGTCCCGGCGACGATCGCCAGCACCGCGGTGGCAGGCGGAACGGTGGCTGCGCCCGCCTCAGCGCGCGAACGACCGGCTCCCAAGTATGCGGGCGACAAGCCGGCGCGCACCTTCGCCGGTTTGTCGATGCCGATGCTCGCGGTCGCCGGGGTGGCCCTCGTGGTGACAGCGGCCGCCGCGCTTTTTTTCGGCGGCAAGCTGCTCTTCCGGAGCTCCGACAAGCACGCCACGACGATCAGCATCGCCGATGCGCTGGCCGAAAAGGGCCAGCTCGCCGATGCCATCGGGGTGCTCGAGAGCCTCTCCGGCCAGCTCGAGGGCGAGCAAGCCAACCTCGTCAACGAGAAGATTCAGACCCTCAAGCGGCGGCTGAAGGCTCGTGCGACGCCGGTCCCGGCGTTCGACCCGGCAGCCATTCGGGCGGCTATCGATGGGGGGCAGCGACTGGCTGCTTGGCGGCTCGTCCAGGAGGGGCTCCAGAAGGCGCCTGCGGAGCCTCAGTTGCTGGCTTTCCAGACCGAGCTCTCGGGGTACTCGAGCCTGCTCCCGCAGCTTTCAGCCGCGGTTCGCGACCGCAACTGGGAGAATGCTCGCCAGGCAGCCGGCAAGCTCCGAGGGGACCATCCCGACGACGCCGAGGCCGAAATGGTCTGGGCCGTCGCCACCTTCAACGTCGCGCTGACGGCTTTGCGGAAGTACGAGATCGCCGAGGCGAACTCCCTCCTCAGCGACCTTGCCAAGCGGGGAGATGACCCACAGGTCGCCAAGCTGCAAGCGTTTGCGAGGTCGTACCTGGCACGGCCGGCGGATCCTCGCTACGACCTTTTCGTCAGTAACCTCGAGATGCGCAAGGTCGAATGATGTCGCATGCGCAGCCGCCAGGGCTCGATGCCGAGCTGGCGTGGGACCGGGCGCACCGTCCGGAGCCGGTGAACGCGCCACCTCCAAGCCGCCAGGCCGGGCGCATCGGACAGCTCCTTGTGGCCGCGCTCGCGGACGTCGGGACGTTGCTGCTGGCCGTGGCGGTGGCCTGGGTCGTAGCGGCCCTCGCCGGGGCGAGCCTCAATCCCTACCAGATAGCCCTCGGGGCGGTGGCCGGAGCGCTGGTCCTGGCGCCGGTCGCCGTGGTCTGCCTCTGGGTTTGGCGGGGAACCCCGGGGATGCTGCTCGCGAGCTTCGGAGTGGCGCGGGCGGTGCCGTTGGCGAGGGTTTTGGGGGTGGCGGCCGGCTGGTTTGCCGCCTTGCCGGTGTTGGCTTTGCCGCTCGGTGTGCGATGGCGGGGGCGAAGCGTGTTGGAGCGCCTCGCCGGGACGCCGCTCAGGTCGCGCTCACCTCACGGCAGCGCTTGAAGACCATGCCGATATGATCGGTCGCGCCGGTCTTGAAGTTGATGGCGGTGATCCCCACCAGCTCCCAGCCGTCTTCACCTAGCCGGTTGAGCTGTGGCTCGTAGGTGGGGTCGAGGCGGTAGTTCTCGGACCGGATGTTGAGGATCTTGTACTCCCAGACGACGCGTGCCATGCCTGCCTCCCTGCCCTCCACGCGAGCTCGTGTGCACAGTGGCGGAATCGAGTATAACATCGGCCACGATGCAGACCCCGCCACGCCTTTCGGTGGTCGTCCCGGCGTTTGACGAGGAGTCGCGCCTGCCCGGAACGCTGGCGAGGATCACTGCCTTCATCGAGGGTACCCAGCGCTGGAGGCCGGCTGAGGTCATCGTCGTTGACGACGGCTCGCGTGATCGGACGGCTGCCGTTGGCGAGCGGTTCGGCGGCGGCGACGGGGTGGAGGTGCGGGTTTGCCGTCTTCCCGTCAACCGGGGAAAGGGTGCCGCCGTGCGGACCGGGCTCGCGGCCAGCCAGGGCGAGTGGGTACTGATCTCCGACGCCGACCTGGCGGCGCCGATCGAGGACGTCGACCTCCTGCACGCCGCCGGTGTCGACCTCGCGGTCGGGTCGCGGGCGTTGCGGCGGGAGCTGATCTCGCGCCGCCAACCCTGGGCCCGCGACCTGATGGGCCGGGGGTTCAATCTCATGCTCCGCGGGCTCGGTCTGACGGTGCTGCGCGATACCCAGTGCGGCTTCAAGCTGCTGCGGGGCGAGCTGGCACGGACGCTCAGCCGAAGCCTGCGGCTGGAGGGGTTCGCCTTCGACGTCGAGCTGCTCGCCCGCACCCGGCGGCTCGGCGGCAGCATCCGCGAGGTGCCGGTGCACTGGGAGCACGTGGACGAATCCCGCGTACAACCCGTCCGCCACAGCTTGCAGATGGCCCGCGACGTCCTCCGCCTCCGCCTCTGGCTGTGGCTCGGCCAGTGAGTGCCGGACCCGGCCAGCGAGAAAGCCTCTTGGATGGCAGATCAGGCGAGCGCCCGTGCCAGGCGGCGGCTGCCCTCGGCGATCTCCTCGCCGCCGGCGAAGGTGAAGCACAGGCGGGCCATCGACGAGCCGTCGACGGTCGCGCCCACCGTCTCGTCGGGCTCGGGATAGAACGCCGGGCCGGGCAGGAACGCCACCCCCTCGTCGACGGCGCGCCTGAACACCTCGCGCGTGTCGCGGCCGGGCAGCTCGAGCCAGAAAAAGAAGCCGCCCTCGGGATCGCTCCAGCGGGCGGCCCCAGCGTCCAGCTCCTCCCGCAAGGCTGCGCTCATGGCGCGGGCTTTGGCGGCGTAGTGGGCGCAGATTCTCGGTAGGTGGTCCTCGAGGTAGCCCCGGCGGCAGTACTCGGCGATCAGCACCTGCGCGACCATCGACGTGCAGAGGTCCATGCCCTGCTTGGCGACGACCATCTTGCGGATGAGCTCGGCGTCCCCGACTGCCCATGCCACGCGGGTGCCGGGCGCGAGGATCTTCGAGAACGACGAGGCGAACAGCACGCCGCCGTCGGCCATCGAGAACAGTGTTGGCAGGGCCTCGCCCCGGTAGCGCAGGGCGCCGTATGGATCATCCTCCAGGACCGGGATCGCATGCTGCCCGGCGATCTCCGCGAGCCGCCGCCGGCGGTCGGTTGCGAGGCAGGCGCCGGAAGGGTTCGAGAAGTTGATGATCGTGTAGATGAGCTTGGGTGCTTTTCCGGTGGCACGCCGGCAGGTTGCGATGACCTCCTCGAGTGTCTCGACCTGCATCCCCTGGCTGTCGCAGGGCACCAGGGCAAACCGCGCCCCCGCGTTACGGAAGGTGTGTAGCGCGCCGGGGTAGGTCGGCGCCTCGACGACGATCACGTCGCCTGGATCGATGAGCACTCGTGAGATCATGTCCATGATCTGCTGCGAGCCGGAGGCGATGAGGAGCTCCTCGGGGCTGGGCACCCGGCCGAGGGGCTTCTCCATTCGGCGTGCGAGCTCGTCCACCAGCGGGCGATAGCCCTCGGTGGCGCCGTACTGGAGGGCCACGTGACCGTGCTCGGAAAGCGCCTCGGCACAGTGGGCGAACTCCTCCACAGGGAAGATCGCCGGGTCCGGAAGCCCTCCGGCGAAGGAGATCATGCCCGGGCGCTGGATGAGCTTGAAGAGCTCACGGATGGGGGACGGCCGCATGGCGGTCGCGGACTTGGAGAAGGCATAGGCGAATGGCATGGCAGGGATTGTATCAACCCCGGCCCAACCCGGCGACAGGCGCCAGCAGACACGAGGCACCAGGCACGAGCAGGAAGCCCCGGGGGGTTGACAGCGGGCGCGAGCCGGGCTGGCACCTTGCCAGCCATCAGCTTTCGACCATCAGCCACCAGCGACCAGCCACCGACCCGGTATCGACCCAGGCGACGGCAGGCCGTTTGCTAGACTCCGGACAGGAGGTGCCCGTGCGTTCCTCGTCAGCGCTCCACTGTGTCGCAGTGACGCTCCTTGCCGCCACCTTGGCCGGTGCCCAGGACAAGCCGGCGGCCTCGAAGGCTCCCCTCAAGCAGGTCGGCGGTCTCCGTTTCGTGGACGTGTCGGAGATCACCATCGTCAACGTCGAGGTCTCGGTGCGCGACCGGTCCGGCCCGGTGTTCGGCCTTTCAGCCGCCGACTTCGAGGTCTACCAGGATGGCAAGCTGCAGGCTCTGACCAACTTCTACTTCTTCACCTCGAAGCGGGAGGGTGCGGCTACGACGGCGGCTCCGGCCGCGCTGCACGCAGTTGGGCGGATTTCGACCG
>JAAYVZ010000010.1 GCA_012516935.1 Holophagae bacterium | reverse complement strand
GCCGCCTCGGGATCGCTGGTCGCCCCTGACGACCCCCGCCTCCGCCCCGTCGAGAAGCTCGGCACCGCCTTGCCGTCGAATGCCAGCTCCTCGCCCAGGTCGGGCAGCAGCGTCGTCAGCCTCCCCACCAGCTCGGCGAACATCGCCTCGATCCGACGTCGCTGCGCAACCACGCTGGCCACGAAGCGCGACATCGCCCACGGGCTCGGTACCGCCGCCGACCCCTGCCCCGGATCGAAGCCGCAGATCTGCCGCAGCTCGGCGTTGCGCCCAAGCTCCCGTAGCAGTGAGGCCACGCTCGGGTGCTGCATGACGATCCCGGCCAGCACCGCGTTCCACATCGCTCGCACCGGGTAGATGTCGCGACCGTGGCCCCGGCGCGCCTCGAGGGCGCACACCAGCGCCTCGTCCGGGATGGCGGCCAGCAGCATGGCGAAACGGTCGAGGTCCGAGGAGCGCTCGACATCGGTCCAGGAGAACAGGTATGGGCGTAGAATGGTGGCCACGGCGGCTCCTTTGCGGAGGTCAATTTCAGCGAGTCGATTCTACCGCACTGTGGGCCGCTGTTCTACTATCTCGTCTACTTTGTGGACTCAGCGACAACACAACCATGGCAACTATGCGACGAAATCTCCGCGTCATCACAGTGGGGTGAAATCACGCCCTCACACGCCTCTGCCCCTCCCCAACCCAGGTCCTACCTACCCTCCGTGGGGTGACTCCGCACCGCCCCCTCCGTAAACCCCAAGTACTTCAACACCCCCGGACAGCGCTACGACCTCGTACGGGTGCGCTACCATCGCAGCGTGCGAGCGCTGGTGACCGGCGTGTCGGGGTTCGTGGGGTCGCACCTCGTGGACCTGTTGCGGGCGGAGCACCCCGAGGTCGAGGTGTTCGGGTTGCTGCGCTGGCGGTCGGAGGATCCCGAGCGCTTGGCGTTGCGCGACGTACAGCTCCTCGAAGGGGACCTCCTCGATGCGGTCTCGGTGATCCGTGCGGTGGGGGCGGCGCGGCCCGACATCGTCTTCCACCTCGGCGCCTCCTCATCGGTGGCCGGGTCCTGGGACGCACCGAACGAAATGGTGCAGGTCAACGTCCTCGGGACACTGCACCTGCTCGAGGCGCTGCGCGTCGAGTGCTCGACGGCGCGGGTGGTGCTCGCCTGCTCGGCCGAAGCGTACGGGATCGTGCGGCCGGAGGAGCTGCCGATCGCCGAGGACCAGCCGTTTCGGCCGGTCTCGCCGTACGCGGTATCGAAAGCCGCCGCCGACCTTTTCGGGTTCCAGTACAACCGTTCGTACGGGTTGCACACGGTCCGCTTGCGGCTGTTCAACCACTGTGGACCCCGCCAATCCAGCCGCTTCGTCGTCGCCTCGCTCGCCCGCCAGGTGGCGGAGATCGAGGCGGGCTTGCGCGCGCCGCAGATTCTCGTCGGCAACCTCGAGGTACGGCGAGACTTCGTCGACGTGCGGGACGCGGTGCGGGCGTACTGGGCCGCCGCCATGGCCGGAGCGCCCGGTGCGGCCTACAACGTCTGCAGCGGCCGGACGCACTCGATCCGGGAGGTGCTGCACGGCCTGCTTGCGTTCTCGGGGATCACCCTCGAGCTGGTCAACGACCCCTCGCGACGCCGTCCCGCCGACCTCGAGGTGCTGCACGGGGACGCCTCCGCGTTCCGCGACCTCACGGGCTGGACGCCCCGCATCCCGTTCGAGCAGACCCTGCGCGACACCCTCGAGTACTGGCGCGCAACCGTCGCCAGCTGAGCCGTCGGCTCTTTCCGGAGCGCGCTCTTCTGAGCTCGACCTCATCCGGAGCTGGTTTTTGACCCCGCTTTCGGCTCCGCCCACGCGTTTGCCAATTGGTGAGGGTTCTTTGCGCTTCTTTACATTCTGGCTCGTAAAAGCCCCTATCCGGACCCATCCGGAGGAGGTTCCAAATGAGAGTGAAGCGGAGCGTGATGGCGGTCGGGCTGCTGCTCGGGCTGGTCGTGGTTCCCGTCTTGGCCGGGGCCACAGATCTGACCGGCACCTGGACGCTGACCTCGACGACGCCGCGCGGGGAGCGCACCTCGACGCTGGTGCTCGTGCAGTCCGGGGAAAAGCTCACCGTGACGCTCAAAGGCGAGCGCGGCGAGAGCACCGGTGCGGGCACCCTCAAAGGCGATGCGGTCGAGTGGACGGTGGTCCGGCCGACACCGATGGGCGAGCTGACGATGACCTACACCGGGAAGGTCGCCGGCGAGACGATGACCGGCGAAGTGCAGACGCTCGACCGCACGGTACCCTGGAAAGCGGTTCGCGAGAGCACGGCGCCGGACCCAGCTGCACGGACGGCCGCGCCCGAGGCGGCGCCGGCGGTGACCCCAGCTCCGCCGTCCGCACCGCCTCCACCGGCCCGGGAGGCCTTTTCAGAGGCGCCAGCCGAGGCTCCTTCCCCGGTTGGGAAGCCGCCGGCCACGCTGGCGCCGCCGAAAGCCGGATCGACGACGCTGCTCACCGTGGACAAGGTCGAGCAACCGTCCGAGAAGGTCAGGGTCGGCCTCGAATCGATCACCGGCAGAGAGCTCACCGCGCGCCTCGCGTTCCTCGCTTCCGACGCCCTGGAGGGACGCGAGACCGGCACCACCGGTCACCGCGTCGCGGCTGAGTACGCGGCGATGATGATGTCGCTGTGGGGGCTCACGCCGGCCGGCGACTCGCCGAGACCACGTCCGCGTTCTCGTATGCCGATGGGACCGCCCCCGGTCGACGAGCCGGTCACACGCAGCTTCCTGCAAGCGGTCGAGCTCAAGGAGATTCTCGAGAGCAGCGGCAGCGCAAAGGTCGAATGGCGCGATAGCGGGCTCGGTCGTATCCGTTGGTTCGAGAAGGACGTCGACTTCCAGATGGGCGAGTACTACGCGGGCTTGAGCGACTCGCAGCAGATCTCGGCACCGGTCGTTTTCGTCGGCTACGGGATCAGCGAGAAGCAGCTCGGCTACGACGACTACGCTGGGATCGACGTCAAGGGCAAGATCGTCATGATGCTGAGCGGCCTCCCTCCTGCCGCGCCCGGCTCACCGCTCACCGGGGAAGAGATCCGGCGCAAGTACGATCCCCCGGCGTTCGGACGCCGGTTCCGGTTCGGGCCTTCGGCGCGGGACCTCGCCGCGCGACAGGCCGGCGCCGTGGCCGTCCTGCTGGTCGAGAGTGCACCCGAGAAAAACGGCGACGTGGCCCGCCGGGTTGTGGACGCCAGCGCCATCAACGACGAACAGCCGATCATCCCGGGCGGCCGGCGTCGGCTCACGCTGCCCGACGCCTCGGCCCAACGTCAGTTCGAAGCCCTGCCCACGGTGCGCGTCTCGCGACAGATGGCCGACCACATCCTCATGCTCGTGGGGGCGAACGTCGAGGCGCTGCAGCAGCGCCTCGCAAGCGACCAGCGACCTCATTCGATGCTGCTCCGGGGCCTCACCTTCACGCTCGAGAGCAAGGTCACGACGAGGCTCTTGAGCTCGGTCAACGTGCTTGGCTACGTCGAAGGCTCCGACCCCGCCCTCAAGGACGAGGTGGTGGTCGTGGGCGCTCATCTCGACCACCTCGGCCGGCGTGGTGACTACATCTTCAACGGCGCCGACGACAACGGCTCGGGGTCGGTGGCGGTGCTGGAGATCGCCCAGGCGTTCGCCACCAACCCCACCAAACCCCGCCGCAAGGTGCTGTTCGCCCTGTGGACCGGAGAGGAGCAGGGACTGCTCGGCTCGCGCCACTACGTGCTCTACCCCCCGTTCCCGATCGCCAAGACCGTGGCGACGATCAACCTCGACATGGTCAGCCGCTCCTGGAACAAGGAGCAGCTCGGTCGCCTGGCCCGGATGTTCGGCGAGGAGATCAGCGATGAGGACCTCGCCACCGTCGACGTCAACAACCTCGCAAACCTCTCGTTCAAGGATGCGACGGGGGCGCTTCGCCGGGCGGTGGCCGACGCCAATCGCCACGTCGGCTTGACCGTTCTCGTGCGTGAGGCCGAAAACGACGGCATTGGCGCCGGCGGCAGCGACCACGCGCCGTTCGCCCTCAAAGGCGTGTCGTGGGGGTTTTTCAACGCGGCGATGACGGCCGACTACCACCAGCCGAGCGACACGGTCGAAAAGACCAGCGCGGCGCTGATGGAGAAGGTGGCGCGGTTGACGTTCCTCACCGCTTTCGCGCTGGCCGACGGTGGGTAGGCGCTGACGCTGCGGCGCACCGAACCTCGGTCGAGCAAGACGGGCCCGAGGTCGAGCCCGGCATCGACCTCCACCCGGGCTGCTCGGCACTGCCGAAAAGCCGTGCATGAAGCGAGGTCATCGCCTGGTCGACGTCGACCGCCGACCGCGACGAACCCGCCGTCAGCGCCGAGACACTTCGCCGTGAAATGCTGCGACCACGCGCTCGCCGAGGGTGTCGACAAGGCCCTCGACGATGGTGGCAGGGAGGTCCGAGCGGGTGAGGAGAACGAGCCGGCAGGAAGCAGCAGCGCCGCCCCGGCCACACCCGTCCAGCCAGCGCACGGCGCAGGTCGCACGCCCCGAGCGGACGAGAGCGCGGTCGATACGGCCGATGCCCAAGCGCGACCCGAGCACATCCAGTGCTCGCAGGCCTTCACCGGCGGAACGGAGAGGACCGAGCAGATCGCTCTGCCCATCGGCGTGCCACGCAACCGGCTCGCCAGCGGGGAGAACCACCGCCGCTGCGAGACAGCCCGACTCGGCCGCCAGCTCGGCCAGCAGCAGCGACAGCCGCTCGCGGACCCCGCCAGCGGGCTCCGCGCGGGTCACGGCG
>JAAYVZ010000009.1 GCA_012516935.1 Holophagae bacterium | reverse complement strand
CGAGGTCACGCCAGCAGCCCAGCAGAACGCCGCTGCGGCCCCCTCCAGCACCACGTCCGACCAACCCGCCGCCTAGTAACACGCGAAAACCAGCGATCTCAACCGCAACCTTCTGCGGTGTCGATCGTTCTATGCCAGCGCCTGTCTAGCAACTGTCGAACGCGGGCGTAGCACGTGGTGCCATTGCTCCAGAGCCTCATCGCGGCCTCATAGTCACCTGGCGAGTAGTACGTGTGAACCGGCTCTCGCGCTTCGGATGTGGTGCCATCACCGAAAAACCAGCGATAGGTTGGTAAATACATGTCGGTCACCGGACGGAACGCCACAGTGAGAGGTGAGGTGCCGCTCGTCGGGTCCGCAATGACGCTGCATTCGCGGGAGCTGACATAGTCCCCGTACAGAATCCAGAGGTCATCGACACGGGCACCAAACCCTGAGCCAGCGTTGCTGCCATCCGTCTTAAAAGTGAGCTTCAAGGTGTTGCAGTAGTTTGCTGCGAGATCTCCCAGGTGATACCACTGCCGAGCATTGAACACGAGGTTGTACCAACCACTCGACGAGTTGCCCCAGAAAACCCAACCCCAGCAAACCTCATCTGGACCGTCCATACAAACGCTGAAGCGGTCATTCTGACTGTTAGGGTCCATCGAACCCTTGTACTGCAACTCGATGTAGGCGAGCCAGTTTGGCTGAATGGTCGCGCACACCTCCGCGGACATGCTCATGTCGAGATTCGCAGGATAGGAGGAAGTGCATGAGAGCGTTGCGCCCAGGCTGCCGCCACGGGCTGCATCAGCACTGTAGGAGCCCCTGTAGGCATCGCAACTGCGGATTCCCCATGTGTATTGCCCCCCGGTGTTATCGTCGCGGTCCCAGCGCGACCAGACATCCCCCTCGAAGTCCTCGTAGATATAGTACTGGGTGGCCAGGGTTCCCACCGGAAGAGGCTTGGGAGTGCTAGCACGGGTTGGGGAAAGGGGCATGGAAATCGGCACCTTTGCGAGGAAGGCTCCTTCGACTCCCGATGACTCTACGATGCCAGCCTCGGGCAATGCGGCAAGGAACTCGCCCAACTTCTTCGAACCCTGCTCTTCGAGCTTCAGGCCAAGAAAAGACGCTGACGGTGTTGCTGTAGCAGCTGAAACAGCCACGTCCTGCCGCGCCTTCATCGCGAGGAAGGTGCGGGTCGACTCGAGGCGGTCGTCCGAGAGCATCCGTACCTCACGCAGGTCAGGCCAGTAGATCGCCGCCACGGCGCTGGCAAAGAGAGCTTCTGCCTCGGCTTGTGTGACGTTCTCAAAGCGGTAGCTTGGGTAGACCTTCTCGAGTTCTGCCGCCGAGATTCCATCGGCCGCTGGCCGAGCCTGTCCTGCAGCGAGAGGTGGCATCGTGAGGACAAAGGAGAATATCCCCATCACCGACACGAGGCCGAGGCCTCCAGTGGGCCGAACTCGAAGACCCGTTCCCATGAAACACCGCCTTTCAGATGAGAGTGTCTCGGTTCCTAAAGCGTCTCCTTACGGCACAGTTCTGAGCGTACCCGCCACTTCGACCCGAGTCAAGGTGGTCGTCGTCGTGGGCGACGCGACGATGCGCGTGAGACGGCGGCGCGAGCGGGTCTACGGCGCCGAGGTCGTGACGGTCGTGACGAGGTTGTGGAAGCTTCTGGACTGTCCTTCTGGGAAGCGGCTGGTGGCGGCGTTGCCGGGGATGGTGGAGGCGCTCTAGCGGCACGGGGAGCTGACATTGCCGCCCGACGTGCGGCGGCAGGTCCTGACGATCTCGGCGGCGACCATCGACCGTGTGTTGGCGTCGGAGCGCAAGCAGCTCGCGCTCCGCAGTCGCTCACGGACCAAGCCAGGGACCCTGCTCAAGCATGCGATCCCAGTCCGGACGTTTGCCGATTGGGACGAGCAACGGCCCGGATTTGCGGTGGCATGCTTTCTCCTGGCCGTCATGGAAGCGGGGCTGGATGTTGACCTCACAGAGGTATTCTTCGTCATGGACCACGGCGAGGTGATGTGATGGCTGCCACCGAACGGCTGGCCGAGCTGCTCACCGCGGCGAGGCTCCCCGTGCCGCCCCTGCCGGCGGGCCTCGCTGGGAACCTGGTGGAGGTGTCGCCCTGGTGCTTCACCACCCGGGCTCTGCCGTGGTCCCCCTACTGCTTTTTCGAGTACGTCGAGGAGCTGGACACGGCGCCGGATTACGCCCTGGTGGCCCACGACGGCCACGGGGTCGCCAGCTACGCACTGTCGGTCTACATCGTGTGGGAGGGGCTGGCTTGCCTGGTGCAAGTGGCGTGGGGTGGGGTCTACACGGATCCCAGCCATGCTGCTGGATGTCTGGAAGCGCTCGGGCGCCTGCTGCGAGGCGTGGAGGGGCTCCACGCGGCCGGTGTGCTGCGACGATCGCGGCGCTTGATGGTGGTGGCGTCGGACCTGTACGGGTCGCTGCCCGTGACTTGCGGGCCTGGCCTGGCAACTGCCAACCTCCAGATCGGCCCCAATGGCGGGGACGTTCCGGCCGTGCTGGCTGAGGCTGTGGCATGGGTTGGCTGCCAGCACCCTGGCGGCAAAGCGGGATAGTCCGGCGATCCAGCCGCGAAACCCTGCCGCCGTGCCAACTTGGTGCCATCTTACGGGAGCGCCCCGGAGAGCCGGGGCGCTGAGTGCTGGAATCTACTGGAGCCAACGCGCGGGATCGAACCGCGGACCTGCTGATTACGAATCAGCTGCTCTACCGGCTGAGCTACGTTGGCTCTCCGGACAGCGAAATCTACCATAGGTGGGAACGGCCGCCAAGCCGTGGTCGTCGGGGCCGAGAGGGGCCGTCGGCGGCGCCGAGCCGGGCGCCTCGGCGGGGCTGTCGGAGGAAGGTGCAGCCGATCGAAACCGGGTTGCCGCAGCCCGGTGCTAGACTCGCGGCCGTCTGCGCAGGACCCGGTCGACCTGGGGGTTGCCTTCTCAAAGTGGGCCGACAGTGAGAGCCCCTGCGCGAGGAGGGGCGGTGAGCGCTCGAGACTGCTCTGGTCGGTTGGTGCCGAAAATCGTCGGTCTTGTGGTGATGCTGGCGGGGCTCGTCACCGGGCTTTCGGCCCGCGCCGCAGCGCCCTGGGAGGGTGGTCCGTTCGCGGCCGATCCCCGGGCGCTCGTCACAGCGGCGGCGGCGGAGGCAGCGAAGGAGACGGCGCCGGTGCTGGTGCTGCTCGCCGAGCAGCGGCTCGAGGCCGACGCCGAGGGCCGCCTGACGGAGACGACGCGGCTCGTCTACCGGATCAACGGGGAGGCGGCGCTCGAGTGGTGGCCACAGGTGGAGGAGGGGTGGGCGCCGTGGCGGCAGGCGCGACCCGAGGTGCGGGCCCGAGTCGTGACGCCCGATGGCGTGGCCCACGCACTCGACCCGAAGCTGCTCGTCGAGGCCCCGGTTTCCGAGCACAATCCGTTGTTGTTCGGCGACCGCCGGGTGCTGCGGGCGCCGTTGCCGGCGGTGAGCGTCGGGGCGGTGGTGGAGGAAGAGCGAACGGTGCGCGACACCCAGCCACAGGCGGGGGGTGGGGTTGCCTGTTGGGTCTCGGTCGGGCGCCCCGGGCCGGTTCGCGTGCAGCGGTTGGTCATCACGGTGCCGACTGCGACCCCGACCCGCATCGGGGTCTTGGGCCTGGAGGGGATCGAGCCCGAGACACGGGCCGCTGGTAACCGCACGGTGCATACGTTCGAGTTTCGCAACCCAAAGGAATGGATGGGCTTCGAGAATGGGCTGCCGTCCGATGAGCTGGCGGTGCCGATGGTCGGGTTCTCGACGGTGCCGTCCTGGCAAGCGGTGGCGAAAGCGTACTCGGCGATCGTGGAGCGTCAGCTCGCCGGCGCCGACCTCGCGGCAATCGCCAAGAAGATGGCGGAAGGCGCGCGTGGCCGCGAGCAGGTCGTCCGCACCCTGACCAATGCGATCCAAACCCAGATCCGCTACACCGGCGTGCATTTCGGGAACGCCACGATCGTGCCGTGGCCACCGAAGGAGACGCTCAAACGGCAGTTCGGAGACTGCAAGGACCAGGCGACGTTGGCGGTCGGGCTGTTGCGCGCGCTCGGCATCGAAGCGCACGTGGCGCTGCTGCGAACCGGGCCGGGGTTCGATGTCGACGCGCGCTTGCCGAGCCTCGAGGGGTTCGACCATGCGATCGTGTTCGTCCCGGGCTCGCCGGCGATATGGGTGGACCCCACAGCCCGCTACACGCGGGCCGGATCGCTGCCGGAGCCCGACCTCGGGCGGCAGGCTCTGATCGCGGCGCCGACGACGACCGGCCTGACGCGCACGCCGAGGAGCACGCATGAGGAGAACCGGACCGCAACGTTGCGCGAGGTGTTCTTGGCCAAGAAAGGCGAGAGCCGCATCGTCGAGACGATCGAGGCGTGGGGCGTTCCGGAGTCCAACCTGCGCTCGAATTTCACGGGGATGACGGCCGAGACCCGCGACGAGAGTCTCAAGGCCTACGTCCGCGCGGAGTTCGGCGCCAAGGAGCTGGGCTCGGTCACGGTGGGCGAGACGACCGATCTCTCCAGGCAGTTCCGCTACTCGGTGGAGGCCACGGTGTGCACTCGTGCGAGCACAGCGGACGCGGTGGCGACGGTGTCGATGTCGATCGGGGTGCTCCTGGAGGCGATTCCTATGGACCTCTGGAAGCCGGTGGTGGAGCAGGGCGAGGAGCCCACGGCGAGGAAGGGTGACTTCGAGTTCTCATACCCGTTCGTCAGGGAGCTGCGGTACCGGATCACACCACCGCCGGGGTTCGCTCCGCGGCCGCTGCCGACCTCCGAGCAGCGGGCGCTGGGGACGTTGTCGCTCAGCCAGGAGGCGGTGGCGGATGCGGACGGCAAGGTGACGGTGAGCTTCCGGCTCGAGTCCGGCAAGCTGCGGCTGACACCGGCCGAGGTCGAGTCGGTGCGCACCGACCTCGCCAAGCTGGTGGACGAAAACACGCTGCAGGTCTGGTTCGACCAGGTCGGCGAAGCGCACCTCGCGGCCGGCCGAGTGCGCGAGGCGCTCGAGGAGTTCGGCACGCTGGCGCGCGCGTTCCCCAAGGAGGCGATCCACCACGGTCGTATGGCGCGGGCAATGCTGGCCGCCGGGATGGGCGAGGAGGCGCGGGTCGAGGCGCGGCGGGCGACGCAGGTGGAGCCGTCTTCGGCGGCCGCCCACGCCGTCCTCGGCTGGGTTCTTCAACACGACCTCATCGGGCGGCGCTTCAAGCCGGGGTGGGACCGCGCGGGGGCGCTGGCGGCGTACCGCAAGGCGAAGGAGCTCGACCCGAAAGACGTGGCGATCCATGCCAACCTGGCGACCGTGCTCGAGCACGATGCCGAGGGGCAGCGCTACCAAAGCGGGCCGGACCTCGGGGCCGCCATCACGGAGTACCGGTACATCCGCGACGAACTCAAGGACAAGCGGTTCGACACCAACTTGCTCAATACCCTGATGTGGGCGCAGCGCTTCGTGGAGCTCGAGGAGCTGGCGAGAGAGAGCAAGCCCGACGCCGAGACCAACGCCTGGGTGGTGCTGGCGCGCACGGCCAGGGAGGGAGTGGAGGCGGGAATCGCCGAGGCGGAGCGCCGGATCCCGACCGTGGCGGAGCGGCGCCAGGCGCTGACGATGACCTCCGACCGGCTGGTGCGCCTGCGGCTGTACGAGGACGCGGCGGCGCTCATCGACGAGGCGGCGAAGGGCTCATCCGACGCCGCGCCGCTGCGGGCGCGTGCCGAGATGCTGCGCACGCTCAGGCGGTACGACGAAATGGATCTCTCCTCGCCCGACGCGCTCGGGCTTTTCAAGCGGCTGATCGTGGCCGTGGTGGAGTCGGGCCCTGACAGTGACCGGGTGCTCGAGCTGTTTCCCCGGGATGTGGTGGCGATCCTCGAGGCGGACGAGGATCTCAAGGAGGAGTTCTTCCGTAGCCTGCGCCGGGGGACCACGGCTCCACGCACCACCGGGTTGCCGCGCCTGGTGGTGATCGACTCGATGCTGGCGGCGTTCGAAGCGGTGGTGGACGGCAAGGACCAGGTCCTCCAGCGGGTGCGACTCCAGATCGCGATGGGCGACCGGCCGGCGAGGTCGGAGCTTTTCGTCGTGCGCCGTCCGGAAGGGCTGCGGCTGCTCGCCTCGGACGACGCCCTCGCTTTCCTGGGGGTCGAGATTCTCCGGCTGGTGGAGGCAGGGCAGCTCGAGCCGGCACGCCAAGCCTGCGAGTGGGTGCGCGAGTCGGTGCCGCTGGGCACGGGCGACGACCCGCTGGCGGGACCGCTGTTCCCGCGGATCTGGAGCAAGGGCGACCCGGCGGACCCTGCGCGCCTGCGGCTGGCCGGGGCGCTCCTGGCGACGAGCGCGCCGCTCGCCCGAACCATGGTTGCTTCACTCGAGCTGGCGTGCAAGGACGTCTCGGGCGACGGGCTCGAGCTCGCCTGCGAGCTGGCGCTGGCACAGGCCTATGGCAACGCCCGCAAGTTCGACCTCCAGCTCGGTGTCGCGCAGCGGCTTCTCGATGCCTACCCGGACTCGGACAGGGCGTTGGTACTCGTCGGCATGGCCGCTCGGGGCCTGGCCAACTGGGACCTCGCCGTGCGCTCGGCGCAAGCACGGCTGGAGCGCACGCCCGGGGATCGCGAGGCAACCCGACTGCTCGCCCGCGCGCTCGGGGAGAAGGGAGACTACAGCAGCGCGCTGCGCGAGCTGCAGAGGCTGGTGGACGACGGCAAGGAGACCCCCGGTGACTACAACCAGCTCGCGTGGTACGCGCTGCTGGCCGGAAAGCTCGACGACGCGACGGTCACCCAGGCGCAGCGCGCGGTCGAGCGCTCGGGTGGGGTCACCTACGGGGCGCTCCACACCCAGGCGGCGGTGTTCGCCGAGCGCGGGCAGACCACCGAGGCGTACCAGACGATCCTCAAGGGGATCTCGACGAAAGCTGACGATGTGCCGGAAAGCGCCGACTGGTACGTCATCGGGCGGCTGGCGGAGTGGTACGGGCTGCCGGAAGCGGCGGCGCGCTGCTACCGGCGTGTCGAGCTGGAGCCGTTCGAGCCGGTTGCGACCTCGACCTTCACTCTGGCGCAGCGTCGCCTCGCGGGGCTCGCCACGAGGGGAGTGGGGAAGAAGACGAAGTAACCGCCGCTTCCGCAGCGTGCGGTAGAGTGGGGCGATGCGCGCGCGGATGGTGGTCGTCGCTTTGGCGTTGCTGGTCCTCGCCGTGGCCGTCGGGGCAGAGGAGCCCGGCGATGACGTGTCACCGGCGGCGAAGGACGGTCCGGTCTGGCGCTGGGAACCGCTGTTCGTCGGCTACGAGTCCGAGCCGGGGATGGACTTCGGCGGGCGCACGGTGGCTTCGTTGCAGAGCGGCTTGGCGCGGGCGATCGGGCGGATCGGGCGGGTCGGCGAGCGGGCGCCGGCGTTGGCCCCGCTGTGGGAGGTACCGCTCGCCGGGATGGCGGTGCTCGTTCAGCACGAGGTCGGTGGGCACGGCGGGCGGGGACGGGAGTTCGGGCTCGGGCCGAGCTACAGCTTCGGCCTCGACTTCTCCGGCTCCACCTCGATCCGTCGCATCCCTGAGACCAACGAGCAGGGGACGTTGCTGGCGGCGGGGGGCAGCGAGGCCGACGGGGTGCTCGCTCACCGCATCTTGCTCGACGCGTTGCGCTCCGACGGCACCGACGGCGCGCGCCTGCCGCTGCTCCTGCTGTGCAAGCTCGATCTCTCGCACTACGTGTTCGGCACCAAGCCGCCGCGCGGCGCCGGCTTCGTCGAGCAGTACCGCGATGGCAACGACATCGCCTTGTACCTGGTGTCGCGCCAGGCGGCACGGCGGCGAGTCCCTCCCTCGGCAGTGTGGCGGGGGATGTACCGGCCGGACCTCGGCGACCCGCTGCTGCAGGACAACTGGGACCGGGTGAGGGCCGCAGCGGTATGGAATGCGCTCGACCCGACGCTGGTGACGGCGTTGCTGGGGTACGTGACCCAGCACGCGCGCGACGGGCAGGCGCGGGTGCGCATGCCGGTGTGGCGGGTGGGGCGTGGGCTCGGGCTGCTCGCCGGGACGCGGGCGGCGCTAGGGCCGGGCGAGGTGTCGCGCTTCCTCGATGTGTACTTGTCGGCGCCGTGGGGCGTGCTGGCCGGGTACGTGCGCGATCTCGACTCGTCACGGGAGCGGACGTGGGGGTACGGCGTGGCGGTGCACGGCGTGCGGGTCGATCGTGCGACGTTCGGCGCCTCGGCGGACCGCTGGAAGGAGCCGGAAGCCGGCGAGCGGCCGCGTTGCCGCTCGTGCTGGCACGCCGCCCTCGAGGCGGAGGTGGTGCTCGGCGGACGCTGGGGTGTCGCGGCCAAGCTCGGCGGCAAGTCGGAGGGGTTCTTCCCCGGCCGGCCGATGGGTGACGGGCTCTACGTCGGGCTCGGTGTCACCGCCGCCTTGTGAGCTCCTGCCGGAGCGTGGACGGGGGAGACAGCGGTCGCACCCACCCCCGGGTTGCTCGGGGAGGAGGGTCGGGTGGGGAGGTGGAAGGCCGTGTTGCGTGGGGGGGACGGGGAAGGCTTCCGGCTGCCGAGCGGACGGGGACAACGGCTGTGTCCACGACCAGGTCGAGGTCGAGGTCCAGGCGAACGCCGGACCGCAAGGGGTAGGCGGCTACGCCAGGCGCAGGAAGCGGGCGAGGCGGGCGATGCCCTCGACGAGGTCCGCGTCGGGGACCGCGAACGACAGGCGCAAGAAGCCGGGGGCGCCGAACGGGGTGAGCGCCGCGACGGCCACGTGCTCGTCGTCGAGGAGGCGGAACGCCAGCTCCTCGTCATCCTTGACGGGCTCCCCGGAGGCACCGAGCGGGGTGCCGAGGAACGGTCGGACATCGACCACGATGTAGAAGGCGCCGGCGGGCACCGACACGCCCAGGCCGGGGAGCCTACCCAGGTGCTCGAGTGCCAGGGCGCGGCGCCGCCGCAAGCTTTCGAGGTGTGGGCCGAGGTGCGCCATGAGCTCGTCTTCGGACAGCGACAACGCGGCGAGGGCGGCCTGCTGGGCGGCGGCGCAGGGGTTCGAGGTCATGTGGCTCTGCAGCGTCTTCATCGCTTTCAGCACGGGCTCGGGGCCGCACACGTAGCCGATCCGCCAGCCGGTCATGGAGTAGGTTTTGGAGACCCCGTTGGCCAGCAGGGTGCGCTCGCGCATGCCGGGCAGCGCCGGGATGCTGGTGAACTCGGCGCCGTCGTACAGCAGCCGGTCGTAGATCTCGTCCGAGATGATCCAGAGGTCTTGGCGCGCGGCCTCCTCGCCAAGGGCGACGAGCTCCTCCCGGGTGTACACGGCTCCGGTCGGGTTCGACGGCGAGTTGATGAAGAGCGCGACGTTGCGCGGGTGGGCGGCGGCGCGGAGCTTGTCCACCGTGAGCTTGAAGCCGGTGTCGAGGCAGTCGATGATCACCGGCTCGCCCCCGGCGAACACCGCCATCGGCGGGTACGAGAGCCAGTAGGGGCTGGGGATGAGCACGCGGTCACCGGGGTTGACGAGGGCGAGGACCGCGCCCGCCAAACCGTGCTTGCCGCCGACGGTGACGATGATCTCCTTCTCGGGGTCGTAGACCACGCCGGTGCGTTCGCGCACCTTGGCGGCAATGGTCCTACGCAGCTCGGGGATGCCGTGCCCCGCCGTGTAGACGAGCCGACCCTTCTTCTCGCCGATGAACGCCGTGGTCAGCTCGGCGACTTGTGGCGGCGGCGGGTAGTCGGGCTCGCCGACGGAGAGCGAGATGACCCGGGCGCCCTCGCCGGACGCGGCGATCCTTTTGGCGCGGGCGTTCATGGCCAAGGTGGCGGACTCCTTGATCTGGGCGCGTACGGCGATGGGCTTCACGGGCTTGCCTCCAGGCGCTTGTGCAGGATGGTACAAGCGCCGCAGAAAGCTCGATTCTAGCCCCCCAACCGGAGCTGTCAACCACGGCGCGCGTATACTCCGTCACCGGAGGGCAGCTTGGAGACCAAGGAGCTGTGGCTCGTGCGACACGGCGAAACGGCACGCAGCCGGGACCTGCTGCTGGCAGGGTGGGCGGACATCCCGCTCACGGCGCGCGGCGAGGCGGAGGCGAGGGCGCTCGCACCGTACCTGAAAGGTGAGCACTTCGACACGGTGACGAGCTCGGACCTGCAACGGGCGGTGGTGACAGCGCGCCTCGCTTGGGGCGAGGTGGCGGTCGACCGGCGGCTTCGCGAGGTGAGCTTCGGAGAGCTTGAGGGTCATCCCTGGGAGACCTTACCGGCGGAGCACAAGGACGGGCTGTACCGTTTCGTGGAGTTCAGCTTCCCTGGAGGCGAGACGCACGCTGAGCTGGCATCGCGGGTGCTGGGCTTCGTCGACGAGCTGCCGACCGGGCGCCACCTCATCTTCGCGCACGGCGGTGTGGTGCGCGTGCTCGCCCGCGAGGTCGGTGTCGACGCGTTCCCTCCCACCGGCACGGTGACGGTCGTCGACTGGACGGCCCGTCGCCTCGTCCGCACCCTCCCTCCCTCCCGGTCGAAGGTCGAAGGCTGAACGTCGGAGGCTGAGGGCCGAAAGCAGGTGCCCGAAGACAACCCGGCCGACCGGGGATGGGTGGGCCGCTCGGTGTGCGCGGGGTCGGGCGCTCCCGTCTGCTGCCCTCCCCGCCTTCCCGTGTCGTTGGGCCTCCCCCTCTGAGCCCTCAGCGCAGGCGGATCATGGAATCGCCGACGCCAATCGAGACCTCGATGGTCGACGTCCCGGGGCCGCGCTGGTGCAGGCTGTGGCCGACGAAGCCGTCGCCGTGCTCGCGCCCATCGGGGGTGGACAGCACAGTGTCACCGACGCCGGAGCTGGCGCGGATGGAACCGAAATCGCTGTGCTCGCCCTCGATGCGCACGTCACCGACGCCGAGACCGACCTTGATGTCACCGCTGGTGTCGAGCACGGTGACGTCGCCGACACCGAGGTCAACGCTCACCCTCAGGCGCGCCGGCAGGTGCAGGGTCCACTTCTCGCCGAAGCTGTGGTCACCGTCACGCGGTGAGATGCGCAGGGTGAGCGTGTCACCCTTGGCGGTGACCTGCAGCTCGGCGCGCTCGACCGCCCGGCGGCTGCGCGAGCCCCAGAACCCCCTCTTGGGGCTCAGCTCGACCCGCGCGGTGAGCATGTCGTTGTCGGCGCCACCGGTGATCTCGACGTCGCCGACTCCGGCTGCGACCACCACCGAGGTGACTCCCTCCACCGAGCGAGAGAGGTCGAGGATACGTTCTTCGGCCGCCACCGGGACGGCCACGATGAGGCACAGAGCCAGGATTCGAAGAACTCGCACAACCGCCTCCGTCTCCCGTTCAAACGCTGAAAGGAGCGGTCGGGTTCACGAGAGGTGAGGGAGTGGTTGGAAGCAGCCTCGGGTTCGCCGCGTCAGCTCGAGGTGGAAGACGAGCGCCTGGCCGTCCTTGAACCCACGCTGAAACGCCCGGGTATCGTTGGTGCCGCGCGGGGGCGAAGGAGCGCGGTGCTCAGCGGCAGGAAAAGACGCGGAGGCGAGGGAGGAGCAGCTCGGCGGGTACCAGTTCCGCATCGCCTGGGTGCCTGCAGCGAACCCCTGCAGGTAGTCGGGGTTGTCCTCGATACGTTGGGCGATGCGGCTCGCTTCCTCGAGCGCAGCGGCCTGAATCTCGGCCACGCGGGCGTTGGCCTGCTCGACCTTCCACACCTCGTAGCGGGCGAGCGTCTGCTCGTAGTCGGGCGGGTAGGGGTCGCGCACGCGCTGGTTCCAGAGCGAGGCGTGGCGGGCCGCCTCACGGCTGTCGAAGGTCGTCAGCACGTCCTCGATGAAGCCGTGGATCGGCCCCGGGTCACCGGCCCGCACCACCTCGCGCGGGAGCGCGATCCGCAGCTCTGCCTTGCAGGCTCGCTCATCGAGGAGGGTGAAAGGGCCCTCGCGGCGAGGTACCAGCACGCGTTCGTCGACCACCGCGTACAGCTCGATGCGCTCCGATTTGAGGCTGAGCTTGTCGATGCGAGCCAGCTCACCGGGCTCGAAGCGGCGATTGCCGCGGCTCGACACCCGGGTACCGGTGATGTCGTTGTTGGTGAAAAAGCCGGTGCAGTCGGACCACACCTCGGTCCGGGTCAGCACCCAGGCACCCTTGTAGGTGCGCTCGAGAACGGACTCCAGATTCTCGGCCGCGGCGATGGCGGCAAGTGATATCAGCATCACGGTGACGACGAACGTACGCATTGTGGCCCCTCCCGTACCAACGTCGGACCAAGTGTACTTAGTTCCATTGCCGAGGGTCGTTCTCGGGAGGTATGGGCGCGGGCGCGACCTCCTCCTCCGCCCAGCGGGCGCGGATTATGGCATCACGCTGTCGCCGGCGCCAGATCGCGACGAGCGCGAGGAAGGTAATCAGCATCCATAACGCCGCAGTGCTGGAGAGGAACGGTACCCAGGTGCGCCAGAAGACCTCGTCGCCGAAGAAGTCGGCCTCGAAGCGGTCGAGGGGTCGCCCGGCAGTGTGCAGGAAGGCGGTTTCGAAGGTTTCCCCGCGCCGCACCTGAGCGAGCAGGACGGCGACCGCGTCCGCTCCACCGAGACGCAGTAGGTAGCGCACGAGGGCGGCCGACAGGGCATACGACCGAGCAACCTGACCGGGGTCGAGGGTGAAGGCGCGTTCGACCTCGGCGAGGCTCGTCGGTCCCGGGCCGATGACCGCGGCGGCGAAGCGCGCCCCGTCCTCGAGCCCCCACTCGCGCGCCGCGACCGTTGCCACCCCCTCCTCGAACCAGCGCGGCAACCGGGCCCCGCCCGAGGCGCGGTGGACCAGCAGGTGTGCGAGCTCGTGGGTCAGCAAGGTGGGGAGGTTGCGGTCGGGGTAGGTCGGGGTACGGGCAGGGAAGACGACGATGGTGTCGAGCGAGGGCAAGGCGTAAGCAGCTACCCACGACGGCACGTGCGACGCCAGCTCCGAGCTCTCCTCGGCCAGCACGACGCGCACCCGCGCCGGCGGCGATGGCTCGCCCAGCAGGCCGAGCACCGGGGTGAGGTCGGGGGCGGCCGCACGGACCCGGGCTGCCGCCGCCTGAAGGCCGGGAGGCGCTTCCACCTCGAGGGTGGGAGAGGGTGTTGCGGCGACGCCGAGCGCGAGGACCAGCGCCAAACCGGCGCAACGAGGCAGAGGCATCAGGGCTCCAGCGACGGCAGCCGCTCGGGGGCCTCGAACAGGAGGTTGGGGTCGATGCGGGCACCGTGCCACCGCACGCCGAAGTGCAGGTGCGGACCGGTGGCGCGGCCGGTGCTGCCGACGTGACCGAGAACCTCGCCACGGCGCACTTCTTGCCCCACGTGTACCGGCAGGTCAGCGAGGTGGAAGCTCATCGAGATGAGCCCTCCGCCGTGGTCGACGAACACGGAGTTGCCGGCGAAGAAGTGGTTCTCGGCCAGGACCACGACGCCGTCCGCGGGCGCCCTGACCGCCGTCCCAGCCGGGGCCTTGAAGTCGAGGCCGTTGTGGGGGCTGCGGGGCTGGCCGTTGAAGACGCGGCGGTGGCCGAAACGCGCGCCGATGAAACCCGAAGACAGCGGCGGCGCGAGGGGGAGCGCAAAGCGCGGCACGGACTCACGGGGCCACAGTCGCGCGATGCGGGCGTTCTCGCGCTCCACCCGTGCCGAGTCCTCCCTCGAGAGGTGGACCATCTTCTCGGGCACGGTGAGGCGCTGCTCGGGGTACGGATAACGGCCCACCGTCACCGTGAGACGCTCGGTTTTGGCGTTGCGGATGCGCTCGAACGTCAGGTGGCCGGTGGCTAGGAGGTCCACCGGGAAGTAGCAGGTGTCGCCGACAGGCGCCCACGTGCGGTCGCCGAGCGAGCAGGCGGTCACGCCTGGCGCTCCCCAGCGCACGACCGAGCCCGGCACGACCTCGGGCGTGGCGGCCGCGAGCTCGACGGCGAGCAGGAGCACGGCGGCGCACACGAGCCGGATCGTGGTCACGGCCGCCCACCGAGGAGTGGCGCTGGCAGGCTCTCCGCCTCGGAGCGCCGGCAGGTACGCCAGACCAGCCCACCGCACACCACGAGCGCGGCGACGATCCACAGCCCGCCCCAGATCACGGTCGGGATATGCGTCGCCTCGGCCAGCATGCGCGCGTCGGAGCGCAGGTGGGAGCGGGCGATGGTGTCCGACCAGATGTCGGGAATGACGTACAGGCAGCTCGTCACCCCGAAGACCTTCAGCACCAGATCGCACACGGCGTCGGCCAAAAACCAGCCGCAGGCGATGAGCCCGAGGCCGGCGGCGACATGAAAACCGAAGCCGAACGACAGCACGGGCCGGACCCATGCGAGGGTGGCGCCGAGAATGACCGCCCCCAGACCGACGGCGACGCGGTGGTCTCGTGTGGTGGAGCTGGCTGCCAGCAGCACCCCCGAGCCCCACAGGAGGCTTCCGAGGTAACCGGCGCTGAGGACGATGAAGCGGCTGCCTCCGGTCGTCCAACAGACGCCACCTTGCTGGGCGACGACCTCGATCCGCTCCAGGCTGCCACCGGTCAGGATGGCGGCAAGGCCATGCGAGAGTTCGTGGAAAAAGACGACGAGGATCTTGAGCGGCCAGACGATCGGCGTGCTCCACAGGAGGATCACCGGCACCACGATGGCGGCGAGCATTCCGGCCTTGCGCCAATCGAACCGCGAGGTCCCGGAGGTTGACAGCCTGGAGGGTCGGAGGCTGCGCATCGTCGCCAGCCTACCACCTCCTGTCCGGTGATCGGGCCGCGCCCGGCACCGTTCTCCGATCATCGTCGAACTCGACCGGCTTGCCGCCCACCTACCTCTGGCCGATGATGAGGGTGGGAGGCGAGATGTATCCGCGTCGTGGGTCGGGGCCGACCTGGCCGTTGGTCGACGGACGACGGCGCCCGCCGGCCGATTTGGTGGCTATGCTGGCGGTGCTGTTCGTGACCTTCACGCTGCAGTTCTTCGCCGTCACGGCAGCGCTCCCAGCGGCGTTGCGCCTGACTCCAGCGGTGTGGATCAGGTGGCAGCTCTGGCGCCTCGTGAGCTACCCGTTCGCGGGTTTTGGCATTCCCGACCTGTGGTTTTTGCTCGAACTCGTGATCCTGTTCTTCTTCGCCCGCGAGGTGCGGGCACGCCTGGGCGCGCGCCGGTTCTGGTCGATCTGCGTCGGGGTTGGGGCTCTCGCCGCCGCCGCGGCGTGTCTCGTGGCTCTGGCCTGGCCGACGCTGGCGCACGGCGGTGGCGTGCCGTTTCAGCTCATGCAGGGCCAGCGGCTGCTCATGGCCGTGATGTTCGCTGCTTTCGGAGCGCTCGCCGGAGACTCGGTGGTGTACCTCTTCTTCGTGCTGCCGGTACGGGCGAGGTATTTCCCTCTGGCTGGCGTTGCCCTGGCGTTCGTAGCCTACCTCGCCTCCCGCGACTTACCGGGGTTGGTCGGCGTGGTCGCTGCCGTCGGCGCCACCTGGATATGGTTGCGACCAGACTGGCGGCGGCGGTGGCGCCTGAAGGTGGAGCGCCGGATCACCCACGCACGGCTGCGCCGATTGGAGCGTCGCCGGGGTTGGCGGGTGCTCGAGGGTGGTAAGGGCGGTCCGTCGATCCACTGACCAACGTCTCGTGGCGCTGGGCTCCGAGGTCTCCTCTCGGTCGGGGTGGCTCCGCCTCGTGCTCCCCTGCTCGTTGTTCGACCGCTGGTTTCCGCGTCCTCCTGCCGCTGATTCAGGCTCGGCACGCCCGGCCAGCGAAGCGAGAGGCCGGCAGATTTTGTCGAGATTTCCTTTATTCCCATAACATTGAAAGTATTGTGTGAAAATCATCTCAAAGGTACCTTGACATTTAGTCTCACGATCTCTTAAATTGAAGCGGTCGCAGGGGAGGGCAGCATGAGCTCACCGAAGAACTGGAACTTCGATAGCGGTCAGCTTCCATACCGTGATCAGCTCTACAAGACAGCGCTACGACTCGCCCGCAAGCCCGAAGACGCCGAGGATCTGGTGCAGGAGACGTACTTCAAGGCGTACCGCCATTACTCCTCGTTCCAGCCGGGCACCAACCTCAAGGCCTGGTTGTTCAAGATCCTCAAGAACACGTTCATCAACGAGTACCGGCGGCGCAAGCAGCTCCCCGGTCAGGTCGACTTCGCGGAGTTCGAGGAGACGTTCGAGTCGGCCCTCATCCAGGTGGAGGGCGCCCTCGCCCGCACCCCCGAGGACGAGGTTCTCGACGCCTCCTGGGACGCCGAGGTGCGTCAGGCGCTCGTTGCGCTCCCGCACAACTACAAGGTCGTGGTGCTGCTGGTCGACATCGAGGGCTACTCCTACAAGGAGGTGGCCGACATCCTGGCGATTCCGGTCGGCACCGTCATGTCGCGGCTGTACCGCGGGCGGCGCCTGCTCGAGCGCTCGCTACTTTCGTACGGTATCCGCTACAACTACCTGCGCCACCGCCCGCAGCGCGTACGGTCCGAGAACCTCGGGATCGACCGCTACTTCGGGGGGGACGGCGAGCGGTTGGTGGCGTGCGACCAGGTCAACTGATCTCGCAACCCGCTGCGCCGTCCACGACGCCCCGGTCCTCCGGGGCGTTTTGCTAGCATCTGACGATGCACGACGAGAGTGCGCCGCGACCGGATGTCGAGCCGCGACGCCAGCGTTCCGGCGCCTGGCTGGGGGTGCGCGGGGGCCTCGGCTCGACGAGGCTCACGTGCAGACCTCGTTCCGCCCATTACCTCACCCATAACCAGCGATTCAGCAACGCTTTGAGTGTCAGCCGCGTGTCGTTCCCGGCGCTCGGGGACGACGAGTTGCCCTGCTTCGCGGCCGAGGTGGGGTGGGTACGACCACTCCACCGAGCGCCCGGCTCGGTGCCGCCGGGCGAGGTCGCGGTGCCCAGACGGCTGGCGTGGGTGCCGGTCGGTTCGTGAGCCGGCCATGTCTGCACCGTGGCCAGCGAGGAGGGAGCTACCGGTGAAAGCTCAGCCGCACTGTCAGCCGACGCCTCCGTCAGGGTGGGGATGGTGGCGCGTGGTTGCCCTGGCAGCGGCGGCGGCGATCGCAGGGCCATGGCCCTCGCTGTCCACCCTCAGCCTGGGTTGGCGACTGCCGCTCGTTGGTTTGGCGATCTGGGTTGGGCGGGGGGTTCGAGCGTGGCAGCGGTGGGCGATCGCCGCACTGGCAGTCGTGGCGCTGGTGGTGGATGCGGGTTTTCCGGCCCGTCGTACCCCGCAGCGCGTTGCCGCCGCGGTGGCCGCTCGGGTCACGGAGCTCGGCGACGCCCTCGGCGCGCTGGGTCAGAAAGACGACGTGCTGGCCGTGCTCACGGGCGCGGGCGGCGAGGCGACGCCGGAGACGGCTTTCGCTGTGGCGCGCTCGTGTGCCTCCCGGCTGCCGGTCCGACCCGATGCCCTGGTAGTGGTGAACGAGCGGTCGCTGCCCGTGGCCTGGACGGGCGTCCGACCGCGACTGCCGCTCCGCCTTCGGGCACTGGGCGAGCGAACGGTGGTGGCGGAGGCGGGCGTCGGCGAGACCTGGCTGTGGTGGAGAGAGGCGGTGTTCGAGAGCGGCCGCTCGGTCGGTGGGCTGCTCGCCGGCGTGCGCCTTCCTGCCAGCGGGACGCGCACGCTGTTGGGGGTGAGTGCCGGGCGGCTCGGTGAGGTTGTGGCCGACGCTGGCGGGGACGGTCTGGTCACGGTGTCGGGCACGCCGCTGCTGCGGCTGTCGGTCCGAGCACGGCAGCCCGTGCTCGGCAGCCAGCCGGCGCTCGCCCTCGCGCTGGCGTTCGTGGTCCTCGCCTGGCACATGCCAACCGGGTGGCGTGTGCCCCTGGGGCTCATGTCGCTCCCGATCGCGCTGGCAGCGGGTTGGGTAGGGCGTGGCTGGTGGCTGGTCGTGGCGCTGGCGGCGCTCGTGCTCGGTTTGGGTAGGCCGTTGGCTCGGCGCCTCCCGACTATCCTCGCCGGGGTGGTCCTCGGCGGGCTCGCCGGCGTCACACCATGGCTACTGCGCCAGCTCGAGGTCGGGGTTGGCACCGATTCGCTCCTGTGGCCCGGCGCCCTGAGATCAGCTCTCGTGTTGGCCTGGGTGATGGCCCTCCGAAAGACAGCCAGGCCGAGGCCCGGGTACCACGTGCTGCTGCGTGCCCTGGCCTGGCTTCCGCTCGTCGTGGGCGCGGTACAGGTCGAACCGTGGATGGTGGCGGTCGGAGTGGTGCTGGCGGTCTGGCCCGGGGGTGCGGGTCACCGCCTGCTGCCGGCGGCGGCGGTCGCGGCGATGGTCCTCCTCACGGCCGACGAGGTCAACCGGCGAGCCCGGTTGGTGACCCAGACCGATACTGCCCTGGCCACCACGGAGGTTGCCGCGAGCACCGCCCACGCCCTGCTGGCGAAGCTGCCCGAAGAGGGTCTCTCCAGGCTGGCGCGGCTGGATGCCAGGGAGCGCCTCGTGGCGTTCGGGCGCGAGGTGGTCGGGGTGCATCTGGGAAGGAAGCTGCCGGGGGTCGCGGTCGAGCTCGTGGATCCGGGCGGCACCGTGGTGGGGGTCTGGGGTGACGCAGCTTGGCGCGGCGAGGACGAGCCGTGGGAGCTGGCTCGCCGCACGCTCGCGAACGGCTGGCGGGTGCAGGTGACGAGCCCTCCGTCACCACACAACCTTCTTTCGACCCTGACCGAGGCAGGGCTGGGGCAGCCAGTGGTGGTGTTCGACCGGGGCGGAGCCCCTCTGGCTCGTGGTGCGACCTTCCAGCCGCTCTCGCCCAGTCGTGTGGGGGCGGCGCTCGCCGCCGGGCGGAGCTGGGGACCGGTGGGGGTTGGGGAGCGCCTGCTGCCGTCCTACCTGCGGGCAGTCGGTGACTGGGTCGTGGCGGTGCCGTGGATCCGGCTTCCCTTGGCGGGGCAGGTGCTGAAGCTCGCCGCCTTGGTGCTGTGGGGCGCCTTGCCGGTGGGGGCGTGGGCCGGACGTCGTCGCTGGCGGCGGTGGTGGGTCGAGCGGCACACGTTCCTCGGGAGGCTGCGCGTGCTGCTGGCGGCGGCGACGGTGGTACCGGTGCTGCTCCTCGCTCAGGTGCTGCCAGCCCAGTGGGCACGGCAGCGCGAGAGAGCACAGCTCGAGCTGGGGCGGGCTGTGAGCCGGTCACTGGCGGCGGTGGGACGGGAGGAGGGCCTCGCCTGGCTGGTGCGGGAGACGGGCGGCACGGTGGCGGTCTACCGCTCGGGTGCCCTCGTTTCGTGCACCCGACCGGACCATGTCGCCCTCGGGCGAGTGCCCTGGCTCCCGCCGGAGGAGGCGTTCACGCGAGCGGTACGTGGCTGGCGGGAGCCGGTGGTCGACAGCGGCGAGACGACTTCGGTGCACGCACCGCTGCAGGTTGCGGGTGAGCCGGTGGTGGTGGCGGCGCTGGGACTCCAGGTCGGAGGGCTATCCGTCCACCCGACACCCACGGAGTGGTTCGCCATTACCGGGGTGATGGCGTTGGCGGTGGCGCTCGCGATCGCCGACCGCCTGGGGCGCCGGCTGGCGCGACCGCTACGGCGACTCGTGGGTGCGGCGCGCCGCCTGGAGCACGGGCTCCCGGTGCCAGCCCTGGCACCGGGCAGCGATGAGGACCTCGGAGCGCTCGGGCGGGCGTTCACGACGATGGCGAGCGGTGTGCAGCGCCGGGAGGAGGAGCTGCGGCGCGAACGGGACCTGCGCGAACGGGTGCTGGCAGCGCTGTCGGCCGCGGTGCTGGTGGTCAACCACCGCGGCGAGGTGGACCTCGCCAACCCGGCAGCGCGACGTCTCATCGACCACGACCCAGGTATCCGCGGCCTCGACGCCCTCTTGCCGGCTCCGCTCGAGACGCTGGCAGCCCGAGCCCGGGATGGCGAGGAGATCGAGGAGGTGGTCCAGCCGCGTGGCCGCCCGGAGGCCCGCTGGAAGGTGACGGTCTTGCCGCTCGGGGGAGCGCCGGCGAGGTTGCTGGTCGTGCTGGAGGATCTCTCCGAGCTGGCTCGGGCCGAGCGGCTCGCGTCGTTGGCCGAGCTGGCGCGCATCGCCGCCCACGAGGTGAAGAACCCGCTCACGCCCATCCGGCTGTGGGCCGAGGAGCTTCAGGCCGCCCTGGCCAAGGGTCCCGACCGGGTGGCACCGCTCGTGGCCGTGGCGGCAAGCCAGATCCTGGAGCGCGTCGAGCACTTGCACGAGGTCGCCCAGTCGTTCGGGAACCTGGCTGCGCTCGAGCAGTGGGAGGCGAAGACGTTCGACCTTCTCGACGTGGCCCGGTTGGTGGTTCGGGAGTATCGCGTGCTTCCCAGCCGCGGGATCACGGTCAGCGTTCATGGGGACTCGAGCCACGTCCATGCTGACCCGCAGTGGGTGGGTCGGGCGCTCCGCCACTTGCTCGAGAACAGCGTGCGGGTGCTGGGTGAGCGAGGGGGCGTGGTCGAGGTGGAGGTGCGTCCCGAGGACAGCGGTGTCGTGCTGGCGGTCCGCGACAGCGGTGGCGGTGTACCGGAGGAGGTGCTGGGCCGGCTGTTCGAGCCGCATTTCTCGACGACGTCACAAGGGAGTGGTCTGGGGCTGGCAGTGGTGGCGCGCGTCCTCGCCCGTGCCGGAGGCCACGCTGGTGCGCGCAACGGCGAGCGCGGGCTCGAGGTTCGACTGTGGTTTCCCGGGGTCTGATAGCATGACCGCGATGAGCGTGGCCGGGTTGACCGTGCGTGCCGCCGTGGCGTCGCTTTTGGCAGCCTCGTTGGGCCTCGCGGCCGAGCGCCAGGTCGACCACCGCGTCTGGCTGCTGGCCGGGGTGCCCGATGCCGGCGTGGTTGCGAGGCTCCGCGAGGCCAACGTCCGCAGTGTCTGCCTGCCGGCAGGCAAGGTGACGCTCGGAGACGGGATCTCCCATTTCGAGGCCGATGTCCCGTCCGACCTGGGAGCGCTGTCGGGCTCGACCATCCACGCCGTGGTGTGGGTCGAAGGTGAGCTGCGCCGCAGCGGCGACCCAGCCCGGTTCGCGGTGCAGCTCGCGGCGATCGAGGGCAAGATCGGGACCGGTGGCTCGCTCATCCTCGTCTCTCGCCGCTGGGGCGAGGGGTTGGTCAGCTTTGCCGCCGACGTCGCCCGCAAGTTACACCGTCCGGTCGAGCTGGCGCTTCCCCTCGGGGAGTTGCTGGCGCACGTTCCGGAGGGGGGGTGGGAGGGGGT
>JAAYVZ010000072.1 GCA_012516935.1 Holophagae bacterium | reverse complement strand
GCCCGCGCCGCCTCCCGTGCCCGGGCCGCGAGGTCGCGACGGTGCTCCGGATCGCGGGCGAGCTCCGCCTGAGCCGCGAGCAGCACCGCCCTGACAGCGTGCGCACGCGCCAGCTTCGGGCTGATGGCCAACGCCCTGGCGGCGTGCTCAAGACCTCGTCGGCACGCCACGTCGATCGCGCGCCGGTCGTTGGGGCCCGCTCCCAGCTCCATCTCGACCCACGACCGCTCCACCTCGGCCAGGAGCATCTCGCCGCTCGGTTCGTCGGGCGCCAGGCCAACCAGCACGGTGGCGTAGTGTCTCGCCTTCTCGAGGTGCGCATCAGCGCCTTGCCCTCCCGAGCGGCCGACCCACGCCGCCCGCACGAGCTCGACCTCCGCGGTATCAAGGTTGAAGTCCCAGAAAGACCGCTCGCGGGCCGCCGCGAGGTGGACCTCGACCGCGGCCAAGCTCGCTCCCGGGTCGATCCCCTGCAGGAGCTGCCAGCGCGCCTTACCGAGCAGAACACCGGCTGAGTTGGTGTGCGCCACCATCCGTGAGGGATCGAGGGCGATCATCCGTCCGAAAGCCTCCTCGGCCCGCTGGAAGTCCGACAACGGATCGGCTCCGGTGGCCGCGGCGTACTCGGCGAGCTCCCACAGCGCCAGCCCGCGGCTGTTGAGCGCCGTCAGGTAGTCCGGTGACATGGAGATCGCTTGATCTACCGCCTCGATGCCTTTCCGCAGGCTCTCGCGCGGGTCCTCGCCGCGCAGCCGCTGCATCCACCCGAGGTTGGTGTACGCCACCGCGAGGCTGTTGAAGATGCGGTGAGTGCGGCCTTCGGGTAGGGCCAGAGCCTTCTCGAACGCCGCCAGCGCCGCACCAATCGTCGCCGCCGGGTCCTCTCCCATGGTGTTCTGATGGTCCACGAGGGTCAGGAGTGCATTGCCCTGAAGGTGAAACGCTTCTGGGCGGCTGGGGTCGAGCTCCTGTGCCCGCCCGAACATGACGATCGCCTCGCTCAGCAGCTTCGCCGAGACGCTGGGGCGCTCGTACTGCCACTCGGCACGTAGCATCAGTGCGGTGCCTTCGATCGTCACCGCCTCATAGCTCGACGGATCGATGCGAAGGGCGTGCTGTGCCAGCTCGGTTGCTCGGTCGAGGGGCGCAGCCGGCTCGCTGCCGCGCCGCAGCCAGAACTGGGCGAGAGTCAAGTGGGCGGAGCCGAGCTTGAGCAACGGCCCCGCCTGCGAGGGATCGACGCGCATCGCCAGCCCACACGTTTCCTCGGCTCGGGCGAGACTCCCAACCGGACTCAGGCCGGTATCCGCCTCTTTCTCGGCCATGCCTACCCACGCTCGGCATAGCCCGAGGTGCAGGGTTGGCTCCGAGCGCAGCGTCCCAACGGCGCGCTCGAACGCTTCACGCGCCTGCTCGAGCATCTGCTGATGCCTCTCGTGGTCGGCGCCCCAGCGTAGCTCCATGGCCTGCTGCAGGTACGCCTCGCCGCGCATACCGTCGGCGCGAGCCGCCAGCTCAGCCGAGCCCGGGTCGAGCGCGCTCAGCTCGTCAGCCCTCCGCTGCGCCCCAGTCGGCTCGCGCGCTGCCAGCTCCAGCAGCCCCTGAACCAGGAGCACCTCGTGTGAGTGCTCACCACCGACCGCGGCGAGGAATCGCTCCGCCGGCTGCCGCAGCTCGCGATCGGCGAGCGCGAGACCTACCTTGCGGGCATCCTCGTCCTGCTGTCGCCGCACGCGGTCGAGGCGGGCGCGGAGCAGCTCGGCGTGAGCCTGAGCCAACGCCAGGGCCACCTCCGAGGTGCGAAAACCCATCTGCCACGCCTGCTCGAGCTCTCGGCGCGCCTCGGCCGGCTCCCCGAGAGCGAGATGACCCCGACCCAGGGCGTAGTGCCCGGCTGCCCGAGCTCCCCTCCGGAAACGCCCCATATCGCGGCGGACCACGCTCATCTCCTGCCGCACCAGGGCCTTCTCCCGGCTCAGATCGTGAGGCGGTAGCAGGTGCGCGACCCGCATCGCCGCCTCGGCCCGGGAGACGCGCTGGCCCAGCTCGTGGGCTTCTTTCGTCTGCCGGCGGCTGGTTGCGACGGAGGTGAACGTAACGCCTGCAGCGACTGCCATGGCGAGGATCGCAGCCGCCACCGTCGCGGTCATGACCGGGTGCCGCTTGGCACGACGCCAGAGGATCCCCAGGCGCGTGACCCGCCGCGCCAGCACCGGCTCGCCGGCGAGGTAGCGGCGAAGCTCCTCGGCCAACGCTCGCGCCGACGCGTACCGGTGGTCGGGGCGCTTGTCCAGGCACTTGAAGATCACCGCCTCGAGGTCGGCCGGCACCTGCCTCGTCCCGGTCCGCAGCGGCAGCGGCTCGTCGTGGAACAGGCTCAGGAGCTTTTCGACCGGGTTGTCACCTTTGAAGGGATGGCTTCCACTGACGAGCTCGTAGAGGATCACGCCGAGGCTGAAGATGTCGGCTCGCCGGTCGAGCGACAAAACCGCGCCCGAGGCTTGCTCCGGCGCCATGTAGCCGGGGGTCCCGAGCACCTGGCCACTCACGGTGAAGCCTGGCGCCGCCTCCTCGCGGGCGATCCCGAAGTCGACCACGTACGGCACCAGCCCCAGCCCGCTGCTCTCCTCGACCAAGATATTGGAGGGCTTGAGGTCGCGGTGCACGAGGCCGGTCGCGTGCGCTGCCTGAACCGCCTCCGCTACGGTCGCCAGCAGACCGATCTTCTGGTCGAGCGTCAGCCGCCGCGCCACCTCGTTGAGCGGCTTGCCTTCGATGAGCTGCATGGCGATGAACGGGCGTCCGTCCTCGAGGTAGCCGACCTCATAGACCTTGGCCACGTTGGGGTGGTCCACGGCGGCCTGGGCCCGGGCCTCGCGCAGCATCCGCTCCGCCAACTCCGGATCGTCGCCG
Source organism: Holophagae bacterium (assembly GCA_012516935.1). GTDB lineage: Bacteria > Acidobacteriota > Thermoanaerobaculia > Thermoanaerobaculales > Thermoanaerobaculaceae > JAAYVZ01. The sequence goes on along the minus strand of JAAYVZ010000072.1, from coordinate 3,013 downwards.
CGCAGCAGCTTGAGGGCCACGTGGCGGTCGAGAACCGGGTCGTACGAGCGGATGACCGTCCCCATCCCTCCCGAGCCGATCGGCACACCGGTCTCGTACCTCACCGTCGGGACCCCGTGGTTCGCGCCCGTGGCGCCATTTCGATCATCGCCGTCACATTCTACCCGGCTGGATATTCTCAACCCATTCGAACTATTATCTTGTTTTCCCGTAGATGGAAACCTCATCCTGAGTCTTCGGTAACCTCAGGGTACGGGAGCCCGGGTGGTCGTCGCCTTGCTTGCCGTAGGCGCCCGGAGCCGAGCGGACGACGGGCAGCGTCGTGGCGTCGGCTCACACCGCCCCTGCGGGGAGGCCAGCCGCCTCCAGAAGCCATCATTCCCTTCAACCGCGTGGGTGCGTACCATGACGGTATGCGCTTGCCTCGCGCCGTGCTCGCTGCCGCTCTCTGCTTAGCGCTTCCCGCCGCAGGTCGCGCGGCGCCGGCGCAGGAGACCGCTCCCCACCGGCCCCGTATCGGGCTCGTGCTCTCCGGCGGCGGCGCACTCGGGCTCGCCCACATCGGTGTCCTCAAGGTGCTCGAAGAGCTGCACGTGCCGGTGGACTGCGTTGCCGGCACCTCGATGGGCGCCATCGTCGGCGGGCTGTATGCTGCCGGCTACGCCCCCGAGGAGATCGAGCGACTTGCGTATGAGCTGCCGTGGAACAGGCTCATCGAGGACCAGCCCGACCGCCGCCACCTTCCGTACCGACGCAAGGTCGACGACCAGACGTACCTGACGCCGATCCAGCTCGGGCTCTCCGGCGGACGCCTGCGCATGCCTTCCGGGCTGATCGCCGGCCACCGCCTCGGCATCGAGCTGCGTCTGCTCACCCTCCGGGTCCTGGGCAGCGACGACTTCGACCGCCTGCCGTTGCCGTTCCGTGCCGTTGCCGCCGACATCGGCACCGGCGAGATGGTGGTCCTGCGGCGTGGCGAGCTGGCCCGGGCGATGCGCGCCAGCATGGCGGTGCCCGGCGTGTTCTCGCCGGTCGAGCTCGACGGGCGGTTGCTGGTGGACGGCGGCGTGGTCGACAACCTCCCCGTCGACCAAGCGCGGGCCATGGGTGCCGACATCGTCATCGCCGTCGACGTCGGCACGCCGATGGCGGCCAAGCGCAGACCCGACTCGATCGCCTCGATTCTCTCCCGCACCACCGACATGCTCACCCGGGTCAACGTCGAGCGCATGTTGCCGAGCGTGGACCTGCTCATCCAGCCCGAAGTCAGGACCTTCGGCCTGCTCGACTTCGACCAGGGTCGCGAGATCCTTCCCAAAGGCGAGACGGCGGCACGGGCACGTGCGGTCGATCTGGCCCGGCTGGCTGTCGACGACGGCGAGTGGCAGGCGTTTTTGCGACGCCACCGCCGTACGACGCCCCAGGTGCGTATCACGGCGTTGAGCGTCGACCCCGGACCCGGGCTCGACCAGCGCACGATCTCCCACCAGGTCAAGACCCGACCGGGGACCACGCTCGACCCCGAGGAGCTACGCGGTGACCTACGTCGTCTTTGGGAGCTCGGGGAGTTCGAGACGGTGACGTTCGACGTCGTCCCGGCCGACGACGGTTGGGAGCTGCGCCTGATCGGCAAGCGCAAGTCGTGGGGTCCGAACTTCCTGCGCTTCGGTCTGTCGATGACCTCCGACCTGGAGGGGGAGAGCCATTTCAACCTTCTCGGCTCGATCGCGATGACCCGTATCAACCGCCTCGGCGGCGAGCTCAAAGCCGCGGTGCAGGCAGGCGGCGATCCGCTCGCGCTGGGCGAGATCTATCAGCCGCTGCAAGCCGGCGGACCGCTGTTCGTCGCCGCTAGCGCCGGGCTCGGGTCGCGCAAGGTCCAGCTCCCGATCGGCAGCCATCTCGAGCAGTATCGCTTCGCCGCTCAGCGGGTGGGCGCCGACCTGGGGCTTGCACTCGGCCGTTACGGCGAGCTGCGGGCCGGCCTGCGGTACGACACGACGCGCGGACAAGCCACCGCCGACCGCCGAGACGCGCTGCCACACTTCGCTCGCGACGACGGCGGCTGGCGCCTTGGCCTCGCCCTCGACCAGCTCGACAACGTCAACTTCCCGCGCACCGGGTTTCTTGCCGTGACCGAGCTGTACGAGGCCACCGAGAAGCTCGGAGCCGATATTCCATACCGCCGGCTCGACCTCAACGCCGTGCTCGCCGCCTCCCGCGGACGCCATACACTGATCACCTTTGCCCATGGCAGCTCGGCGCTCGGTGGCACGCTGCCTCCGAGCGAGCGCATCGGCCTCGGCGGGCTCTTCAACCTCACCGGCTTGCCGCCCGGCGAGATTTCCGGCTCGTACGGTGGCGTGGCGGGTCTGATCTACCTGTACAAGCTCGGCCAGCTCCCCATCTTCGGCAGGGGCGTCTACGCCGGCCTCTCACTCGAGACCGGCAATGCCTGGAACACCGCCCACGAGGTCCGCGGCTCCGAGCTGCGCCGCTCCGGGGCCGCCTTGTTCGGCGCCGACACCCTGCTCGGGCCGCTGTATTTCGGCTGGGGCACCACCTCGGGGGGAAAGGACTCCTTCTACCTGCTGCTCGGGAGGACGTTCTAATCCGCCCACCCCGCACCGCCCAGAGCTCCGCCCCCACCGTCGTGGTTCCCTCGCCCCGCATAGCGGGGAGAGGGGGGAAGGCACCCCCTCACCCTGCCCTCTCCCCCGCTCGCGCGGGGGCGAGGGAGCAAGCGCGGAAATGTATCGACCTGCGAGCCGGATTGGTGGTGCAAGGCACGAGGTTTGTGCACCCTGTGCGGGTACCCGACGAGCTCCTGTCAGGTCGGAGGAATGCCATGGCGTCTCGCCCGTTCATCGTGCTGATGGTTGCCGTGCTTCTCGGCTCCCGGTGTGTGGCGGCACTGCCACCGACTCCACGGCCAACCGTGTCGTCCACGGGGGACGTCGACGGGACACGCGCCGTGCTCGAGGCGCACGTGGGCAAATCCGACTCGGTGATC
>JAAYVZ010000071.1 GCA_012516935.1 Holophagae bacterium | reverse complement strand
GCTGGGCGCCGTTGGCGGGGCCGGTCATGCAGACATCGATGCCGCACCTCCACCGGACAGGGTACTCCACCTCGACTGTGCGGCCCCGGATCTCGGTCGCCGGGCGCCTTCTCGGCGGTTGCAGGCTCTTCCGCTCGCCCACCCGGTTCTCAGCTCTCGGTGATCAGTTCACCTTCCACACTCCGCCCAGTAGCTGGTGGCTGGTTTCGACCGTCCCCCATCCGTTCGAGTGTCGAGAGTCGAGAGCCCTCCCCCCTTGCTCCCCACACGGCAAGGCCGCCCTCACCCCTCCTCCCGCCCAGCCCCGCCGCCCGGCCGGCGCGGCCCGGAGGTCGGCGCCCAGTGTGCCGGGGCGTCTTTGCGGTCGGTGTGGTGAGAGTCCGCACCGGGCCAGCACTCCGGCCTGTAGCCGAAGGTGACTGCTGCCCAGTGATGGAGGTGGGGAACAACCGGAGGTGAAACGCTGCTCCGCAGGAGACGAACCCGATTCGGCCGACAGGGAGGTGGAGGCGTGATGGACACACGACGGGAAGGAGCACCACCGCGAGTGCCGGCGACGGCTAGACAAGGTGGAGAGACGCGAGGCCGTTGGGCCTGGGTCGAACCCGCCGTGTGGACAGCGCGCATGCTGGAGGCCATCGAGCGAGGGGTGAAAGGAGGACGGTGGTTCAGCCTGATGGACAAGGTGAGTGCGCGGCGGAACCTGGAGGCGGCGTGGCAGCAGGTGCGGCGCAACCGGGGTGCCGCCGGTAGTGACGTTGTGAGCATTCGACGATTCGAGGCGAGAGCTGAGCGATCCCTGACCGAGCTCGGGTGCGAGCTCACGAGCGGGCGCCACCGGCCTGCACCAGTGTGACGGTGCCACGCCCCGAAGCCTGGGACTCGACAGACACGACCGCTGGGGATGCCGACGGTAGGGGATCGGGTGGAGCACGGGGTGCTTCGGGATGTGGTGGAGCCGATCTTCGCTAGTGGACACGAGCAATGGCTTCCGTCTGGGGCGGAGCTGCAAGGATGCCTTACGCCGGGTGGCGGCCTTGCTGAAGGCGGGATTCGTGTGGGTGGTGGACGCGGACATCGCGCGGCACTTCGACACCATCGACCATGACCTGCTGCTGGCTGATGTGGTGCAGGAGGTGGCCGATGGGCGGGTGCTGGAGCTGGTGCGGGCGTTTCTCCGCGCCAGGGTGTTGGATGACGGAGCGAGCTGGGAGCCCGACACGGGGACCCCGCAGGGCGGGGTGATCAGCCCCTTGCTGGCCAACATTTACCTGCATCCAGTGGAGGTGAAGCTGGAGCAGGCAGGTTATGCGAGCGTGCGGTATGCGGACGACCTGGTGGTGCTGTGTCGGAGGCGGGAGGAGGCCGAGGCGGCCTTGGCCCTGCTCGCTGACGCGATGGTTGCCCAGCGGCTCACGCTCCATCCCGACAAGACCCGCGTGGCCAACGTCGTGGTCGAAGGATTCGACTTCTTGGGGTACCACTTCCAGGGTCGGACCCGGTGGCCACGGAAGGCGAGCATTCGGAAGCTGCGCGACGCCTTACGACTACTCACCCGCCGCACCAACGGATTCAGCCTGGAGGCCATCATTGCGCGGATCAACCCGATACTGCGGGGCTGGTTCGAGTACTTCAAGCACTCCCAACAGGCCGAGCTCCACGCGCTTGACGGGTGGGTCCGGATGCGCCTGCGGAGCATCTTGCACAAACGTGCCCATCGTCGGGGCCGTGGACGCGGCGCCGACCATCAACGCTGGCCCAACGCCCACTTCACGGCGCACGGGCTGTTCACCTTGTCCGCAGCCCATGCCGCCGCCCTCCAGTCTCGCTGAGACCCCACCAACTGGAGAGCCGGATGCGGGGAATCCGCCCGTCCGGTTCGGAGGGAGGGGGAGCCGAACTCAATCGGCTCTCCCTGCCCCTGTCCGCTGCGGCGACCGCCCTGCCGAGCGCGTCACGCCCCCGAGGTGGTCGCGGTTGTCCCTGACCGCGCCGGGCGGGCGGAGACCCTTGATCTTTGCCCTTCGACACTCGGCTCTCGACTCCTGACCTTGGACGTCCGACCCTCGACCGGGCGGGCGGGTCAGCGGGAGATGCCGATGACGGTCGTGGGGTCGCCGGTGTAGGGGTCGATCGTCGAGACCGTGCCCGACCAGCGGCCGTTGCCCTTCACCGTGATCCCCGTCCAGCCGGCCGGCAGCCCCAGCCAGGTGCCCACGTCATTGACCTGCGCGTACGCCCCGGCCGGCACGTCGGTCGTCTTGCTCTTCGTCCCCGAGGTCACGGTACACGTCAGCTTCGCGGTGCCGTGGTTGTACAGGATCAGGTTGGAGCGGAACTCCTTCTTGCTGTCCCCCGGCTTCGAAATGGGGAACAGCACCTCCTCCCCCGCCTCCACGCCCCCCGCCGGCAGCACTGGCGGCACGTCCTGCCCGAAGGTCATCGCCGCCCCCTGGTTGTACGTCCGCACCCAGGCCAGCGCGTCGCCGGTCACCCGCAGCAGCCCGGAGCCGCTCGCCGCGTGCAGCTCGGCATACAGATCGGCGATCCGCCGCACCTCCTTCGCCGCAAGCTGCAGGCTGGTGCTCGCCGCTACGCTGCTGCCGTCCTTGGGCAGGATCTCCAGCAGCACGGTCTTCGCTGCCGTCCCCGCGTTGTACAGCACGGCCTCGGAGTGCCACTGGGTGCCCTGAGCCCCAGCCACCGAGGCAACGCCGGGAAACAGCACGACGCTGCGAGGCGTGCCGAGCAACCCGCGCACGGTGGTGGGGTCGCCCGAGCCGGGGTCGACGGTCGACACGGTCCCGGCCCACCGCCCGGTGGCGCGCACGTCCAGCACGGCCAACCCGGCCGGGAGCTGCAGGAAGGTCCCGACCTTGTCGACCTGGGTGTAGGTGCCGCCGGGGACGGTCTTGGTGGTCGACGTGCCGCCCGCGCTCAGGGTGAAGGTGATCGGCGTGGTCTCGAGGTTGACGAGCAGGAGGTTCGAGCGGTACTCGGTGGCCTGGTTGGCCGGGGTGGTGATCGGGTACAGCACGTCGGTGGCGGCTCCAAAGGCATCGCCGAGCGAGGCCGGCGGCACGTCCTGGCCGAAGGTGCCGGGGCTGCCCTGGTTGAAGGTGCGCATCCAGGTCATCGGGTCGCCGGTGACGCGCAGCATGCCGGCTCCCGTGGTGGCACCGAGGTCGGCGTACAGGTCGGCGATGCGCAGGAGCTGGCCGGCCGGGACGGTGCGCGTGGCGCTCTTCACGACGGCTGCCGCGTCCCGCGGGATGAGCTCGAGGGTCGCGGTCTGCGCCGCGGTCGAGGGGTTCACGAGCACCGCCTCCGACCGCCACTTCGTGCCGCCCGAGCCGGCTGTGGACGCCACACCGGGGAACAGCCGCGCCGAGGGCTGCCAGCTCTCGCTCGCCAGCGCCGGCTTGAAGACCATCTCCCGGATCTGCCCGGAGCCGTCGGTGAAGGCAATGCTGAAGCTGGTGATGAACGACGAGCCCAGACTCGAGGTGCGGACGGTCGCAGGCGTGAAGCAGGTCGTCGTGAAGTGATACGTGACGCCGCCCATGTCGGAGCCGCCATTGATGTCCATGAAGTAGCGCGCCCGCTCGGCTGGTGTGCAGGTCGGCAGGCTACCCCTGACGTTCGGGCCGCCAAGGTCGGGGGTCTGGGCGGCCGCCTGGGCGGCGGTCATGCCGGCGAAGTGGAACCACACCGGGTCGCCGAGCATGCCAGTAGTGTTGCCGAGGCCGTCCTCGACGTAGGCGTCGAGGTGCGCCTGCCCCGTGCCGGTGCCGGTGCCCCGCGAGCGCAGGAGCACGCTCGTGCCGTCGGGCTGGTCAATCTCGTACTCGACGGCCTGATAGACGTACGAGCCGCCGCCGGCCGCGGCCGGCTGGATCGAGGCGTACAGCCGCTTCGTCACGGTGTAGCCCGCCGGCAGGCCCGGCACCTGCCCGAGCAGCGTGGTGCTGGAGTCCACGTCGGTGATGACGTGCTCCTTCAGCCGCTGGCCAGTCCGCAAATCGCGAAAGTACTTGTGCGCCGTGGTGGCGTCGGTTACCCACATGCTGCCGTTCCAGAAGACCGCACCGTTGGAGTTCTCGAACTGACCGTTCCACTGGCTTTTCGGGCCAGTGTCGATGTCGCCTCCAGGCTCGCTACAAATCTGGATGGGCGTCGTCCCCGATCCAGCCATGGGGGGCAACGCAGCGAGCACCACAAGCAGAAAGACCATCGACGTCAGGACCACCATGCAGCGTCTCACCGCCGCCAGGGAGCCAACCAACGTGCCCACTCGCCGCCCAGGGAGTCCCGCTCCAGTTGACGCCATGGCCATCTCCCCCTCCTGAATGCCTGTTCGCCGGCAAGTATACACCACGAAGGTGGGCCGATCGTCCCAGCGCGTTGCCTCACCAAAAGACTACGCGAGAGCGATTCGTTGCCTCACGAGAGGATCTACGCGAAGGAGGAGAGAAAGTGCTTCCTGACGGGGGAAGCGACGATGAGGCTAGCCCGCATTTCTCATCGATAGGTATTAAAAAGGGGCTCGGTCTCGGCTATCATATTCTTGTCGAGAGAAATACGAGAGCCAAGGGGAGCCCCATGAAGCCAACACAGTGTACCGCACCCGACTTTACCTTCCAAGCCCTGGGGTCCCGCCAG
>JAAYVZ010000070.1 GCA_012516935.1 Holophagae bacterium | reverse complement strand
GCCCCAGCACACGCAGGAACCACAACGGCATCGTCCAACGTGGCACCTTCCGGCCCGCCGCCGCGCAGATCCATTCGAAGAGTTGCCGGGTCGAGAACGGCTCGTTGTCGGCGACGATGAAAACCTGTCCCTTGGCCGCCGGGTGCTCGGCCGCCAGCAAGGCCGCGGGCGCCTGGCCGTGCGCCTCCCCGTGGCGCCCGAGCCCGCCGCGGCCACCCAAGCGCTGCTGTGGACCGCGCTTTTGGCCGGCGACGAGCCCCGCAAGCAGGTGCCCATCTCGGTGCTGCTCCCGCTCACCGAGCCCGACGCCGGCCTCGTGCTCGTGCAGCGCGAGCTGCGCCCCGACGACGCGCTGCTGTTCAACCCTGCCTGCCGTGGCTACGAGTTCGTCGAAGACCTCCGCCGCGACGTCCCCGGCGCCGCCGACCCGCAGCCCCTCCCCGACCGCCCCCTCGCCGACCTCCTCCTCTCCTGAGCCGACAGCAGAGCGCAGGTCGTCCACATGCGAGGCCACCCGTGCCCGGCGCCGGGGTGTGACACTCGCGCAAGGCGAGGTTTTATCGGGCGAGAGAGAGGCGGAACGTGGCCGACAGGAACACCGCCATCTCGGCCCGCGTCACGCTCCCGTTTGGGCAGTACATGCCCGGCGCGCACCCGGAGGTGATGCCCTCCGCAGCGAGCTGCTCGATGAAGTCCCCCGCCCAGTGGTCGATCGGCACGTCCGAGAACACAGTCCCCGTCGAGAGCGGTGGTACGTAGGTCGGTCCGTGCTCCGCCATGAGGAGGAAGACCGCCATCTCTGCGCGGGTGATCGGGTTGTCCGGACAGAAAATGCCTACTCCGCAACCCGATGTGATCCCTTCGACGACGAGCTGCTCAATGTAGTCCCCGGCCCAGTGGTTGATCGGGACATCCGTGAATACCGTGCCAGTCGAAAGCGGCGGAACGTAGGCGGGACCGTGCTTCGCCATCAGCAGAAAGACGGCCATCTGGGCACGCGTCAGGACACCGTCCGGGCAGTAGATACCGACCCCGCATCCGGCCGTCACGCCGTTGTGCAGCATCGTCTCGATCAACCGGTACGCCCAATGGCTCCTGGGAACGTCCGTGAAGCTCGCACCGATGTGGACGGTACGCTGCCAGATCTCGCCGCTCGATAGCTGCTCGGTGAGCGTCGCATCCCAGTGCGTGGCGGGACGACTCGCTGGCGCCGATACGGACACCCGGTAGCAGTTCCCGCCCGCCTCGTGACAGCTCTGCTCGTCGCCTGCCGCGACGGTGCCGTACGAAGCCGAGCTGTCGTGCAGCGTGTAGGTCGCTCCGGACGGGCCGGTGAACGCCACGGCGGTACCGGTCGCGCTGACGGCCGCACCGGAGTAGTTCGTCACCGCCGGCTCGAGCACGACGTGCTCGCCCGGCTCGAGCACGCCGTTGAGGTCCCCGGTCGTGCCTGACGCCGCATGCTGGTCCGCGTCCATCGAGGTCGCCGGGAGGTTCGTGTACGTGAACGCCTGCGTGAGCGTGGCCGACAGGCCCTGTGGCTTCACCACGACCAGGTCGACCTTTCCGGCGGCGTGCGCCGGCGTGGTGGCGTGCAGCTCCCCGGACCCGTCGATGACCACGCTGCTCGCCTCCGCGCCGCCGAGATACACGCCGGTTCCCGTCTCGAAACCGCCGCCGTGCACGACAACCAAGTTCCCGCCGGCCGTCGCGCCGTACGGCGGTCTGATCGCCCGCACGGTCGGCACCGTGCCGCCCGGTCGGTATGCCAGGACCGGCTTCGAGAGGTACTGCGACCTCATGCAGTTCGGGTCGGTGTCGGGATTGCCGTCGCCATCGAAGTTGGGTGCGATGGCGAGGTAGACGTCGTCGGCCGAGCCGCCGAGCGCAACCGCCACCGTCGCGCTCGTGTTCAGCGAGTACCCCCCTATCTGGCTCCCGTCCGTATCGTTGACGCGGGTCCATCCGGCCTTGTCGCCCGTGGCTGCGGGTGGGCTCGCCTGAGGGGCCCGCCGGTAGAAGACCCCGTAGCTCTTCACGAGGCTCGTCTCGCTCGTGTTGACCGCCTCCGCGACGCTGGGCGGCGCGGTCCACGTGATCGTCATCGTCAACGTGCCGCTCGCCACCACGGCGCTCGTGACCACGATCGTCTGGTCGCCGCCGACGTACGGCGAAGCCACCGAGGCGCACCCGGCGCCGCACGCGGCCCCCGCCCTGGCGTCGACGTCGACGTTGGCGTCCTGGGCGTTCTTCTCGACGTTGATCGCCGCCCACACGCCGCCCGCCGCCGCCGTCGTCCGCTCGACGAGGATGACGGTGCGAGCCGGGCGCCGGCCCGCCGCGGAGCACACTCCGCCGTTCAGCCAGTTGAGGCCGATCACGGCGATGCACTCCGAGGCCCCGGAGCAGCCAGGCGCCGCCGTCAGGCTCGCGCACCCGACGGTGCACGGGCTCGAGATATAGTTGGTGCCTCCACTCCCCGCCTCCCAGATGCGCACCACGGTGGCTCCCCCCAGGGGGATGCCCTGCAGCACCGCCGGCCCCAGCCGCTCGTAGAGCAGCACGGACCCACAGGTCGCGGCCTCGCCGCCGCGCCACGGAAGCAACGTGAGGGCCGCCAGCAGCCCGAGGCCAAGGGAGCGTGTGCATCGGAGCATCGATCCTCCTCAGAAGTGCGGTGGCTGCCAGGTGATGGTCTGGCCGGCCGCGTTGACGAGACCGTAGCCAAAGACGAGCTGGATCTCGAACGGCGTATCGAGCTCGCTGCCGCACGCGTAGGCGCGGTAGACGCCGGCCGGCGCGTCCCACCGGACGACCGCCGCCACCGCCGGGCCGATCGCCCGGCACAGGTCCTCGGCGTCGAGGGTCCCGCTCACCCCGGCCTGGTCGCGCAGGTCGTGGTGGTAGGGGATCGAGATCCAGGTCAGGTTCGACCCCGTGGTCGGGGCGATCAAGTAGGTGTACGCGTCGTCGTGGGACCCGACCACCAGCGCCGTGACGGTCTGGCCGGGGGCGTTCTGCACCCCGTAGGCAACCCCCTTGACCAGCGAGAAGCCGTCCGTGGTGAACGTGCAGGCATGGGAGACGAAGGACGAGCTGGCCTCGTCCCATCGCCACACGCTCGCCACCT
>JAAYVZ010000069.1 GCA_012516935.1 Holophagae bacterium | reverse complement strand
GTACGCCGCCCACCTGGCCCCCGCCTGTGCGGCTGCAGCGCGCGCCTGTCGCCACGCCTGGCGGGTCACCGGCGAGGTCGACAGGGCGATGTCGACCACCTGCGAGAGGGTGAACGTCGCCCCCGGCTCGAGCAGCGCCTCGGGCAGCGCCGGCTGCACCCGAGGAGGAAGGTCGGGGGGCGTCAGCTCAGCCGCGATGCTCGGCGACGGTGATACCGGGCGGGTCGCGGTCGCCGTCCGCTCGCCGAGCGTTACGCAGCCTGTCAGCGTGGCTACCAACCCGGCCAGTGCGGCAGGACCGGCTGGAAAGCTGCTCCATCTCATGGCAGGAACCTCTCTTTCACGACCGTTGGGGGCGTCCGTGAGGAGACCCGGCCGGCGCTCCACCGACGCTGGCTCGCACGCCGGCGGCCGAGAACCGCACGATGTGGTCGACAACGATCGTCAGCGGTGGACCCGCCATCGGCGTCGCCGACTGCCGGCGAACCCGCTGCGCGGTCTGTACGAGCTGGCCGGTGATGGACTGCACGCACAGGCGAGCGGCGTCAACCGATAGCCCGGGCGTGGTGCGGCACAGCGCCTGGGTGAGCGCCTCCTGCACCGGCCCAGCGATCTCGCCCCGGAACATCTCGGGCGGCAGGTGAGGATCGAGCATCTCTCGGCCCATCAGCTCGGTGAGCATGCGACCGTGGCTTTCACCCACCAGCGGCTCGATGAACGAGGAGGCGAAGATGTACAGCACCTCCTCGAGCGCCCCTGGACCCGGTTGGATCGTTGCCGCCCGCCGGATCGCCGCCAGCCGCTGGTCACGAACCGCCTCCAGGCGCCGCCGGAACACCTCCTCGTACAGCCCGAGCTTGCTGCCGAAGTGGTAGTTGACGGCCGCCAGGTTACAAGCCGCGTCTCGGGTGATGCGTCGGACGGAGGTTGCGGCAAACCCCCGCGAGGCGAACAGCCGCTCGGCGACATCGAGGAGCCGCTCCCGCGTCTGCCCACCGCTGTCGACGCCGGTGTCCGGACGCTGTGCTCTCGGGCCGTGCATGTCGGTCTCCCCCCGGGGCGCATCATCTCAAACGATCGTATGAGTCGTCAACCTCGACTGACCCGGTTCTGCTATCGTGTGGTCGCGTCGGCCGTCGCCAACCCAGTAGGCTACGACAGCGGCCCGAACGCAGGAGATCTCATGCGTACCCTGACCCCCGTCGTCCTGTCCCTCGTGCTGTGTGCCCTCGCCGTTCCGGCGCTCGCCGAGCAGCTACCCCAGCCCGGCGAGACCTCCTCGCAGGTACCGGAGCTGTTCGCCTTCCACGAGGTGATCGCGCCGCTGTGGCACGAGGCCTGGCCCAACAAGAACCTGGCGATGATGCGCGAGCTGCTGCCCCAGGTCGAGCAGCACCTGGCGGCGATCCAGAAAGCCGAGCTGCCCGGCATCCTCAGAGACAAGCAGGCAGCCTGGAAGCAGGGTGTCGAGGCGATGACAGCGGCCGCGTCGGCGATGAAGACGGCACTCGCGGCCAACGACGAGAAATCCTCTCTCGACGCGGTCGAGGAGCTGCACGCCCGCTTCGAAGGCCTCGTCCGGGTGATCCGTCCCGCCATGAAGGAGCTCGACGCCTACCACGTCGTGCTCTATGACCTCTACCATCGGGCGCTGCCCGCCAAGGACGTGGCGAGGATCGACGCGCTCGCCGACGACCTCGCGGCCCGCTGCGCTGAGCTGCAGGCGGCGGAGCTTCCCAAGCGGCACGCCGCCAAGGAGGCGACCCTCAAGCCGGCGTTCGCAACGCTGTGCGCTGCCACCGCCGAGCTCCAGGCGCTGACTGCGCAAACCCCGTTCCCCGTGGTCGAAACGGCGGTCGAGAAGGTCCACACCCAGTACCAGACCGTCGAAGAGCTTTTCCAGTAGACCTCACGGTTGTTGGGCTGGCGGGTCGAGCGCAGCGGAGGCGACGAGCACCGAGGCGTACGATCGTGCCGCTTGCCCGCAGGCAACGGGAACCAGTCACCGGGGCAGTGCACGACCCGAGCCTCCGGCTGATCTTCGCCGGGCAGTGAAGGCTGAAGTTGTTGGTGGTGTGGGGGATGGGCGCGTTTCTGGGCCGAATATGTAGGCATGTATTGGTGAGTTATCAACTTGCTTTTTATTGTTCTATGATCTATATTGAAGGCATGTAC
>JAAYVZ010000068.1 GCA_012516935.1 Holophagae bacterium | reverse complement strand
TGGTCGCTCAGCAAGGAGGTGCGGCACCCCCCGACCAAGTGTCAAATCCAAACCGGTGATTCTGTCCAAAACGAAACCGGTGTTGACATCGGCGAGGGCGCAAAGCGGCTGGCGGCGCGCACCGGGGAGCTGGGGCTCGAGCCGCAGCGCTCACTGTTCGCCGAGTGCAAGAACGAAATGGGGGTGCGGCGAACCTACCACCGGGCCCCGGAGGGATTCCGCTCGGCGCCCGAGATCGCCGGTCACGTGCTGCGCACGCTGATGAATGCGGCGCTCCAGGCGGACCCGACGCCCCCGGCGCGGGTGGTGGTGACGGTGCCGGCGTCGTTTCAGGTGGCGCAGCGGCGGGACACGCGGGCGGCGGCGGAGCGGGTAGGACTGACGATTGCCGGCGGCGATCTGCTGGACGAGCCGGTGGCGGCTTTTCTCGACTTCGCAGCGGGCGCGGGCGAGGTGCTCGATGGGCTGGGTCGCGAGCGCTTCAATCTGGTGGTGTTCGACTTCGGGGGCGGCACGTGCGACGTGGCCGTGCTGTCGGTCAGCCCTGGCGCCTCGCCCACGGAGCTTGGGGTGGCACCGCGGGCGGTGTCGCGCTACCACCGTCTCGGCGGCGGGGACATCGACGCCGCCATCGTCTACGAGGTGCTGATTCCAGAGCTGATGCGCCAGAACAACCTCGGCGCGCACGAGCTGGGATTTGCGGAGAAGAAGCAGGTGATCGAGCCGGCGCTGCGGGGGCTGGCGGAGTCGCTCAAGGTGGCGCTGTGCCAGGAGATCACGCGGTTGCAGGGGTTCGGGAGATATGAGGACGCGGACCGCTCGGTGCTGCAGGCCCGGTTGGCGATCACGCACGAGGTGGTACTCAGGGCGCAGGGCCGCACGCTGCGGCTGTCCCAGCCGACGCTTACAGCGGCGCAGCTCGACGCGGTGCTGGCGCCATTTCTGGACCACGACCTGCTGTACGCCCGCGACACGGAGTACCGGCTGACGTGCTCGATCTTCGCCCCGCTGCAGGATGCCCTGGAGCGGGCGGGGCTGGAGCGGGACGACGTGCAGGCATGCCTGCTCGTGGGCGGGTCAACGCTCGCCCCACAGGTGCGCGAGGCGGTGGGCGGGTTCTTCCCCCATGCGCGGGTGCTGACGTACGCCACCGCCGACGACACGCAGATGGCGGTGGCGCGGGGCGCCGCCTGGCACGCGCTGGCGCTGGCGGTCAACGGGCGGGGGATCGTGCAGCCGCACAGTCACGACGCCATCGCCCTGCGCACCGTTGGCGGCCGGCTGGAGCTGGTGCCGGCCGGGGCGGTACTGCCCTATCCCGGGGGCGGGCCCGGGCGGAAGGAGGGCCTGGTGGTGCCGGTGTCGTCGCCGCTGGCGCCGGTGCCGGTGCGGGTGGAGGTGGTGTCTGTCGAAGCCGATCAGGAGCGGCTGGTGCACGCGGGATGCTGGAAGGTACCGGGGCCGGTCACCCAGGGGACACGGCTTTTCGTCGAGTACCGCTTCGACGAGAACCAGGTGCTGGAGCTGGGCCTGGGGCTGGTCGACGATCCCACCGGGCCGCGCTACGCGTGCGAGGTGGAGAACCCGCTCACTCACGTGGTCAACCCCAACGCCACGCGGATGAAGCTCGAGGACTTGGAGGAGGCGATCCGGACTGGGCAGGTGCCGAAGGAGCAAGTGCCGGGGAAGCTGATCGAAGTGGCCGAGCTCCTGGGCGAGATCGGGCAGCGGGAGCGCGCGTTCGAGCTGCTCAAGCGGGTGTTGCTCGCCAGGAACCGCCCCGACGCCTCGCTCCTCAACCGCATGGGGATTCTGGCCGGTGAAATGGGCGACTGCGAGCGGCAGGAGAAGCTCTACCGGGAGGCCGCGGCGGCGGAGCCGCGCTCGGGGACCGCGCTGTTCAACCTGGCGTTGGCTCAGACCCGTCGCAGGCAGTGGCCGGAGGCGGCCCTGACCATCGCCCAGGCGCTGAGCCGGGAGAGCGATGCGCCGTACCTGGTGCTGAAGGCGCAGATCGAGACAGCGCTCGGACGTGAGCCGGAGCGGGATCAGGCGCTTGCCGAGGCGCTGCGCGGGTTGGGTGTGCTGCAGGATCTGGACGACTGGACGCTGGGGTGGCTGGTCACCGGCGCCGCGATGGCGAAGAACGAGCCGTTGGCCACGAGGCTGAAGGCGGAACAGAAACGGCGCCGCCAGGAAGGAACGGTCCCAGTGTCGCCGGAGGGTGTACTCCCGGCGACCAAGGACGATTGGTTGATGTGAGATGGGCTGGCTGGTTCCCTTCCCCGAGCTGACCGACGCCCAACGGCGGGCGGTGCTGCTGTCGCCGGAGCTACACCGCGTGTTTGCCGGCCCGCCGGGATCGGGGAAGACGATGGTGCTGCTGCACCGAGCGGCGAACCTACGGGACGCATTCGGCATCGACCCGGCGCGGTTGCAGGTCTTCGTCTTCACCAATACCCTCAAGCGCTACATCCACTCGGAGCTGGGGTTGTTGGGGTTGCCGGGTTCCTGCGTCAGCACGTTCGACGGCTGGTGCCTGCGCTTCTTCCACGCCGTGGTGCACGGGCAGGTGCCGATGAAGGACGGTGAGACGGACTACCCCCGGTTGCGGGCGAAGACGGCGGCATGGCTGCGCGAGCATCCACTGCGCCACAAGCCCTTCGACGCGGTCCTGGTGGACGAAGGGCAGGATTTGGACGGAAGCACCTTCGAGATCCTGCGTCACGTGGCGAGCCACGTCACGGTGTGCACCGACTCCCGGCAACAGCTCTACGACACCGGGAGC
Organism: Holophagae bacterium; assembly: GCA_012516935.1. Lineage (GTDB taxonomy): Bacteria > Acidobacteriota > Thermoanaerobaculia > Thermoanaerobaculales > Thermoanaerobaculaceae > JAAYVZ01. The sequence continues at coordinate 5,947 of JAAYVZ010000068.1, read as the reverse complement.
AGCGAGGCGGAGATCGCGGGCTGGCTCGGCCTCGGGCAACGGAACGTGTCGTTTCTGGACGCGTTCCGGTGCGTGCCCCTGGTGTCCCGCCTCGCCTCGCTGTACATCGGGGAGCCGGAGGAGCGTGAGCGATTCCTACGGCTGGTGCGGGTGGAACAGGGAGAGCGGGAGCTGCCACTCCTATTCGTGGCGCGCAGCGGCATGGAGGAACGCGCGCGGCTGGTGCAGGTGCTGCGCACCCGGCTGGCCCGAGGCGAGCGGGTGGCCATTTTGGTCCCGAGCAAGCGGATGATGGGGCGGATACAGCGCGCCTGCACCGAGGCCGGCCTGACGCTCGAGACCAGCCGACACTTGAACTTCAACGGTCTGGTCCCGAAGCTGCTCACCTACCACGGCGGGAAGGGGTTGGTCTTCGACTCGGTGTTGCTGCCGGGAATCGAGCAGGGGGCGTTCCGGCACGGCGATGCCTCGGCATGGCTGCGGTTGCTGTTCGTCGGCATCACGCGTGCGCGTCGGTGGGTCTACCTGAGCACCCAGTCCGCCAGCACCGACGTGTACGCCCCGCTGCGACGCCTGCTCGGCCCCGAGGCCACCGGCTGCTGCGAGGTCAAGTGGGGCGTTGACGGCCAGGTGCAGACGGGGTTGTTCGAGCCGGTGTCTGCGCCCCCGCGACCCGAGGGACACGTCGATCTGCCCCACAGCCCAGACGACGACCTCACAAACCTGCTGTAGACCGACCCTTCGCCCATCTCGGCCGCTGACCAGCAGCCACCACACGCTCGGCCGCCACAACTCGAAAGCAGCCGCCGATGCATGCGGTGATGCCGCGGGCGGGTGGCTCGGCCGGCCTCGTCTCTGCCGGGTACAGAGGGTGACGAGCCTCGCGGTATCCAACGGCGCCGCCGCCGAGATCGCCGTCTCCGCCACCCCGATTGCGGGGCGGGATCAGGCTGGCTGGTTGAGTGTCACCTCGGCGAGCTCGATGCCCTCGGCGCGAGCCGTCGGGTTGACGAGCAGCACGGCCAAGAGGTCGGCCTCGTCCTGCTCCTCCTGGTAGGTCGGGGCCCACACCAGCCCATTCCCGCACCCGCCGCCGCGCCGCTTCGCGAGGCCGACCATCCGCGCTGTCAGCTCGATGAGCAGCGGCCACTCCTCGGGCGACATCGAGCCCCGTCGGATGAGGGGATAGGGAACGAAGCCGAGTGACGCGCGGATCGGCACCGGGCTGCCGTCGGTGCCGGTCACCGACAGGCCGTTGACCACCTGCAGGAGCTTGGCCGCCAGGGTTGCGAGCCCCTCGCGATGCAGGCCCGAGCCGACCACGACCAGCTCGTCGTCCCCCCAACGGGCGAGCAGGTCGTCCTGCCGGATCGTCTGGCGCACCGCGGTCGCCATGGCCTTGAGGGCGGCGTCGCCGACGGCCCGGCCGTGGGCTCGGTTGATTCCGGCCAGGCTGTCGATGTCGACCATGAGCAGTGCGAGCCCGTTGCGGGGCGTGAAGTGGTCGGGCCAGTCGGCGGTAGCGGTGCGCCGCGCCATCGACAGCCGGCCGGGAAGATCCTCGGCCAGGCGGGCGCGGTTGCCGAGCCCGGTGAGAGGGTCGACTCGCACGTGCTCGGCCAGGGTCTGTACCTGCGCGCGCAGCTGCTGCTCGGTGTCGGCCAGCCGGCTCCCCAGACGTCTCTGCCGTAGCCGCTCGACGAGCACCCAGGCGAGCAGCAGGATGACGGCAAGGAGGGCCGCAGCGAGGCTCCAGGAAGGTAGGGCCGAGGTGAGGGAGGCGAGCCTCTCGACGGTGTTCATCTCGCTCATCATAGCTCGGCTGCCAAGCACGCTCGCCGGAAGCAGGCAACACCTTACCGTTTCGAGCCCGCCGCGACCGAGACCGCGACCTCGCCCGCGCTCGCCAGGGGTGGAGCTGGGCTCGGCGGCGAGCGCGAGACCATGATCCGGGGTCGGCGCCGGACCCGTGGGGAGGGAAGAACCGGGCCGGGGGCGGTCGGTACAATGGAGCGGGTTGGGGGGTGGATATGGAGCGTGAGGGCAAGGAGTACAAGGGGTCGGCGATCACCGTCCGTTTCGAGCGGTCGCGCTGCACCCACGTCGCGGAGTGCATCCGCAGGCTCCCAGCGGTGTTCGACATGCAGCGGCGGCCGTGGGTAGAGCCCGACGCAGCCAGTGCCGACGAGGTGGCGGCGGTGGTGCTGCGCTGCCCGACGGGGGCGCTGCATTTCGAGCGCCACGATGGGGGTCCGGCCGAGCAGCCTCCCGAGATCAACACTGTCACCGTCGCCGAGTACGGGCCGCTGTACGTCCACGGTGATGTCGAGGTGCTCGACGAGGGAGGTGTCGCTGTCCTCAGGGACACGCGGGTCGGGCTCTGCCGGTGTGGGGCCTCAGCCAACCCGCCGCTGTGCGACGACTCGCACTTCGCGATCGGCTGGGATGACTGCAGCCGTGTCGACGGCATCCCCGCCGACCCTGGGGCAACGGGCCGCGGCCACCTGCAGATCTGGCCGCAGAAAGCGGGGCCGCTGACGATCATGGGCTCGTTCGTGCTGCAGGATAGCTGCGGGAACACCGTGCTCGTGCGTGACCGCTCGCTGTGCCGCTGCGGCAAATCCCGGACGAAGCCCCTATGCGATGGTGCCCACCTCGCAGTGACACGAGACAACGGGCGGTAGGCGACCAGCGAGAGGCGGAGGGAGCCTTCTTCGCTCGCTGCGAGGTTTTCTTCGAGCCCTCCCCCGCGACCGTCGATCGCCGCCAACACCACACCGGTGCGGCGCCGGGGCGTGTTTGCTAGGCTGTTGGCGTGCAAGCCCCTGAGACGCCGCGGGTAGGAAGCGCAGCCACCGTCGAGAGTCGGTCACGCTTCCGACTGCTGGTCTTCGTCGTCGCGTACTACGCTGAGACGACCCTCACCGGGGTGCTCCAGCGAATCCCGAAGCAGGTTTTCGAGGAGTTCGATTGTGAGGTGCTGGTGGTCGACGATAGCTCGCAAGACCGCACCTACGAGATCGGCGAGGAGTACCGTCGCCAGCATCCGGAGATCCGGTTGACGGTCCTGCGCAATGAGCTCAACCAGGGGTACGGCGGCAACCAGAAGATCGGCTACACGTACGCCATCCGCAGGCGGTTCGACTTCGTGGCGCTGCTTCACGGCGACGGCCAGTACGCCCCGGAGGAGCTGCCGAAGCTGCTCGAGCCGTTGCGTGGTGGCCGAGCCGATGCCGTCTTCGGTTCTCGAATGATGAGGCGCGGGGACGCGCTTCGGGGTGGGATGCCGCTGTACAAGCTGGTCGGCAACCAAGTGCTCACGGCGTTCGAGAACCTACTGCTCGGCACGCGCCTGTCGGAGTTTCACTCCGGGTACCGGATCTACTCGGTGAAAGCTCTGGCGGCACTACCGTTCCTGCTCAATACCGACGACTTCCACTTCGACACCGAGATCATCATCCAGCTCCTGTCCGGCGGGATGCGAATCGTCGAGCTGCCGATCCCGACCTACTACGGCGGCGAGATCTGCCGGGTCAACGGCGTCGGCTACGCGTGGAACGTGGTGATTGCGGTCGTGCGCTCGAGCCTCCACCGCCTCGGGCTGCTGTACCAGCGGCGGTACGACTGCGAGCCGGAGGGCAACACCCACTACGCGCTCAAGCTGGGATATCGCTCCAGCCACACCATGGCGCTCGACGCCGTGGCTGCCGGGGCCAACGTGCTCGACCTGGGGGGTGGCCCCGGCGACCTCGCCGCGTTGTTGGTGGAGAAGGGGTGCCGGGTCACGCTGGTCGACAGCGTTCCCCCCACCCGCGCACTGCCGGGCCTGAGCTTCGTGCACCACGACCTGGAACGGTCGCTGCCGATCGACGTGCGCCCCTTCTCTGTCATTCTCGCTCTCGATATCATCGAGCATCTCGCAAGCCCAGAGCGTTTTCTGCGCGAGCTGCGCCACCGCCTCGACGAACAGCCCCGAAAGCTGATCTTGACCACGCCCAATGTGGCTTTCGTGGTGCAGCGTCTGATGCTCCTCGTCGGCCAGTTCAACTACGGTCGGGTGGGGATCCTCGACCGTACCCACCGGCGGCTGTTCACCTTCCGAACCCTCAAGCGGCTGTTGCGGGAGGAGGGGTTCCGCATCGAGGTCGTAAAGGGCATTCCAGCCCCGTTTCCGAAGGTGCTGGGTCCTGGATGGCTGGGGCGCACCGCCGTGGCGATCAACCGCGGGCTCATCGCCATTTCCAAGACGTGGTTCTCGTACCAGATTTACGTCGAGGCACAGTGCCGCCCGGACGCGGAGTTCTTTTTGCGCACGGCGCTGCCGCACCTCGAGGAAGGGGGAATCGGGGAAAGTGGATCGCCGTTGGCTCGGCCGGAGGGTGGCGGCGACGATGAAGATCGCGAGCGTGGTGACGATGATGCTGGCGGCGCTGACGGTACGGGCCGGTGAGATGCTCAAGCCCGGGGACGCCTTTCCCGCCTGGGAGCTGACCGACCACACCGGGGCGCTGGTGTCGTCCACGAGCCTGGCCGGCAAGCCGTACCTTCTGTGGTACTACCCCAAGGCCTCGACGCCGGGTTGCACCAAGGAAGGGTGCGCCCTGCGCGACTCGTACGCCGACTTCACGAAGCTCGGCGTCGAGGTGCTCGGCGTGTCGTTCGACCAGCCCAAGGACAACGCCGAGTTCGTGACCGCGCAGCGCTTCCCGTTCCGGCTCCTGTCCGACACCGACAAGGAGCTGGCGGTGGCGGTGGCGGCCGCCGACTCACCGAGCCGGCTGTGGGCGCGGCGGATCTCCTACCTCGTGGGCGGCGACGGGAAGGTGCTGGCAGCCTACCGCGACGTGGACCCAGCGACCCATGCGCAGCAGGTGCTGGCTGACGTCGAGAGGCTCGCACCACGATGACACGAGTGGTTCGTCTGCTCGTGGTTCTGGCAGTCGCCGCGGCGCTGCGGGTCGAGGTCGCCCAGTCACGGAGCGGGGAGGGTTGGCAGCTGGTCGTCGAAGAGCATCTGGCGCGCTACCCGGCGATGGGCGCCGAGGGTCTCTACAAGCTCGCCCACCAGGCGACGTTCGGTCCGGCGCACCTGATCACCGACGAGGCGGCGGCGAAAAACTACCTGGTGAGCGAGCTTGGCGGGGTGGCCGCCGACGACAGCGAGCCGCTCGTCGAGACGCTGGCCGCCGACCCGCCGCTGGTGCGCGTCAACCTGCGTCCGTTCAAAGCGCGCCGGGGCGATCCGGCGAGGTTGCTGGCGGCGCTGTTGACGACTGCCAACACGGTGAAAGGCGACCCGACGACGATGCGGGCCCGGCTCGGGTTGGCGGTCGAGGCGCTGGCCGCCCACGGCCGGGAGGCCGAGGCCGAGCGCCTGCGGAGGCTGGCGACAGAGCTCGGGGCGCAGGGGTTTCCGGCTGTCCATCACTCCCAGGCCTACACCGACGCCTACAAACCCGCCTACCGGGTCGTCCGGAGGGACCTCGTCGTCGTGCCGTGATGCTCTTGTGAGTGGGCTCACGGTTTCGGTCTTGGGAAGGCGGCTATCGTGGGCCATGACAACCACGCGCCGCTTTATCGTGTCACCCTGGTACCACCTCGTCGCCGTGTGTCTGGGGCTGCTGGCAGCCGCGACACCGGCCGTCGAGGGGGCGCCGATCGTCGTCGACCACCGCCACACCGACGCCAGCCGCATCCCGGCGCAGTGGCTCGACCAGGCGCGCTCGGTGCTGCGCATCGGCTATAGCCACACCTCGCACGGCAGCCAGCTCGTAACCGGGCTCGAGGCGCTGCGCGCGCTCGACGGCCAACGGTACGCCTTCACCGCGAGCGGCTGGGGGCTGCGCACCGGCGTGTTCCTCAACGACGGCTGGGCCAACGAGTGGGCCGCCGATCTCGGCCACGCCGGCGACCTGGCGTGGCGGGGCGCCACCGCACGGGGGCTGGC
>JAAYVZ010000067.1 GCA_012516935.1 Holophagae bacterium | reverse complement strand
CAAGAGCCCCGCCGAGTTCCGCGCGCAACAACTCACACAGGTGGCTTGACGTGAGGGGAGCACTACATTCGTCTCCGATGCCGCGTAGATGACCTGCCCGGACGGGCGATGGGGTGTGAGTCCATGCGCCGCGGGAGCAGGTAGAAGCGGGGTTGTGCGAGGCTCGCGTGCTTTGGGAAGGCCGCTGTAGCAGGCTCTTGTCGCCGCTACGGCGCTGCTGACCGCGCCGTGGGCGTTCGCGAGCTCCTTCACGAGCGGGCATGGCGGCCAGGCTCAATCTCTGATGACCTTGCGGGGTGGGATGTTGGCGGCGTGAGGGAGCTCGCGACGAGTTGCGTCGATGGCGCGGTTAGCCTTCGCGACAGGGTGAAGGGGGTCGTGCACGACGGTGACGAGAAGGAAGACGGTCGGCCCGGCCAGTCGGTAGGCCGGCCACAGGTCGAGTGCGACGGCGTCCAGGTGAGCGCCAGCCGACTCGAGGGTGCGGAGGAAAGGAATCAGCGCCCCGGCGTCGCGGCCTTGGGCCGCCCGGAGGATCTGACCGGTCTCGAGATCGAGGACGACCGTCATATACCGATGGCCCATGTGGGTGGCGTACTCGTCGACGGCAATCAGCCGGATGGTGCGCAGCGACCGCCGTTTCAGCCGCCGGGTGAGATTCGTTTTGAAGACCTCCTTGACCAGGTCCCACCCCACACCTCGTTGTCGGATCGAACCACGCCGCTCGACAGTGCCGGCACCGTCGCTCATGCGGCTGCTGCTCCACGTGCAGGCGCACCACGCCCCCTACGTACTCCGTCCGCACCTGCCGGTAGCCGTGCAACCTCATCGTGTGATACGAGCAACTCGTCGTCGCTATCGCAGCCCCTTATCGTTTTCTTCCAAGTCCGGAAGCATGACTGCCCTGGCGGCGACGCTACCTCTACCCCTTGCCGGATGAGCCATGCTTGAAATCTGAACCCACTGCTTCACAATGAGCGCTGGGAGGGCCTGAAGGTGAACCAGAACCTGCGGATTCTGCTGCTCGCCTTGGGGTTGACGGTGATGGCCGGCATCGCGGCCACCGGGGCGGAGGAGGGGGAGCCGATCGACTCGGGTTCGTGTGTCGACTGCCACGAGCAGAGCGCGCACGGTACCGATTTCGCGACCGAGCTGTCGGGTTCGATCCACAACGGCCTCGCCTGCCTCGACTGCCACGTCCACCAGAACGTCGTTCCCCACCCGGAGATCCCCAAGCCGAAGTGCAACGTCTGTGACGGCTGCCGCTCCTGCCACGAAGAGGCCGCCAAGACGTACCAGGTGCATGGCCGGTCGCGGATCGGGGTCGGAGAGGACATCCCGCACTGTTCCGACTGCCACGGCAGCCACGACATCCTGCCGTCGTCGTCCAACCGGTCGAAGACCCACGTCGCGAACCTCCCGGAGACCTGTGGCCGCTGCCACGGCAACCTCGACCTGACCACCAAGTACGAGCTTCTCATCCACAACCCGATCGAGGTCTTCAGCTCGAGCGTCCACGGCAAGGCCGTGCAGGGCGGCGTCTCGGTGGCGGCGACCTGCAAGGACTGCCACTCGACCGGTGAT
>JAAYVZ010000066.1 GCA_012516935.1 Holophagae bacterium | reverse complement strand
GCAGCGTTGTCGCGGGGTTGCTCGGGGTGAGCAAGGCGATGGTGTTCGACTGGTTCGATTCGAACTGGTTCGAGCACCTGCTGCACCCGGTGGCACCGGCGGTCACGGTCGGGCACCACGTGTCGTTGGGTGTGGAGTGGGGGCTGATCGTGCTGTCGGTGGGTGTGGCGGGGGCGGGGATTTGGCTCGCGAAACGGTTCTACTTCGGACCCGAGGCCGGGGCTGTACCGGCCCGCGTGGCCGCCGCGTGGCCGCGCCTGTACCGCACCGTGGCCAACAAGTACTGGGTGGACGAAATCTACGACGCGACGGTGGTGCGGCCCACCAACCGTCTCGCATGGTGGCTGTGGAAGGGGCTCGACACCGTCGTGATCGACGGGGTCCTGGTGTCGCTGGCGTTCTTCACCGAGATCGCCGGCGACCTGCTGCGCTTCGTACAGACCGGCAACGTCCGCAACTACGCGCTCATGGTCCTCGGCGGGGCGATCCTGGCCGCGGCGTGGCTACTGCTTTAGGGGGTGACGGAGATGAGGCTATCGGGCATGCTGCTCTCCGCGTTGGTCCTCACCCCCGGGACCGTCGGGTTGGTTCTGCTCCTGCTTACGCCGCGGAACGCGAAGTCGCTGCATCGCTGGGTCGGGATGCTCACCTCGCTCGCCACTTTGGGGCTCGCCTTGCTCGCCTGGTCTCGCTTCGACATCAGCGATCCGGGGTTCCAGTTCGTGGAGGTGAGAACCTGGCTGCCGAGCCTCGGGATCTCCTATCGTCTCGGGATGGACGGCATCGCCCTCGTGCTCGTGCTCCTCACGGCGCTCCTCCAGCCCGTCGTCATGCTCTCTTCGTGGAAACAAATCGACGACAAGGTCAAAGGCTATGTCGCGTCGATGCTCATCCTCGAGACCGGGATGCTGGGCGCGTTCCTAGCCACGGATCTTTTCCTGTTCTACGTCTTCTGGGAGCTGATGCTGCTGCCGATGTACTTCATCATCGGCGTGTGGGGTGGTGAGCGCCGGGTCTACGCGGCGGTCAAGTTCGTGATCTTCACCCTCGCCGGCTCGCTTCTCATGCTCGTCGGCATCCTCTACCTCGGCAGCCTGCACAAGGCGTCGCCGGCCGGCGTGTGGTCGTTCGCGTTCGAGGACATCGCCAAGCTCACCATCCCCGGTGGCGCGGGGTTCTGGCACAACCCGCAGCTCCTCGCGTTTTCGGTGTTCGCGCTTGCCTTCGCAATCAAGGTGCCGGTGTGGCCGCTGCACACCTGGCTACCGGACGCCCACGTCGAGGCGCCCACCGGCGGCTCGATCATCCTCGCCGGCGTCCTGCTCAAGCTCGGCACCTTCGGGTTTCTGCGCTACTGCCGGCCGCTATTCCCCGAGGCCTGGCAGGCGGCGACACCGTTGTTCGTGACGCTGGCGGTGATCGCCATCATCGTCGGCGCGCTCGTCGCCTATGCTCAGAAGGACATCAAGAAGCTCGTCGCCTACTCATCGGTGTCACACATGGGGTTCGTCATGCTGGGGCTGTTCGGAGGCACCGTGACCTCGACACAGGGGGCGCTGCTGCAGATGGTCAACCACGGGCTTTCCTCCGGCGCTCTCTTTCTCCTCGTGGGCGTCATCTACGACCGGCGCCACACGCGGCTGTTCGAGGACTTCGGCGGGCTGGCCAAGGTCATGCCGCTGTACACCGCCGCCTTCATGATCACGACGCTGAGCTCGATCGGCCTGCCCGGTCTCAACGGCTTCGTGGGCGAGCTCCTGATCTTCCTGGGCTCGTTCAAGACCCAGCCGGTCGCGGTGATCATCGCCGCCACCGGCGTCGTGCTCGGTGCGGTTTACATGCTCACCGTCGTCCAGCGCGTCTTCTGGAACCCACTCGTGCACGAGGCCAACCGGGGCCTCGAGGACCTCACGTGGCGTGAGGTCACGGCGTTCGCCCCGCTCGGCCTGGCTATGATCTGGATCGGGGTCTACCCGCTTCCCCTGTTGAGTCTCTCGGAAGCGGCGATCCGCCGGCTGATCGGAGGCTAGACGCGTGACCTCCATCGACCTCTACGCCATCGCCCCGGAACTGGTCTTGGTCGTCGTGGGCAGCGTCCTGGTACTGGCGAGCGCCTTCGCTCCGGCGCTCCGGCCTCGCCTCGTATGGCTCGCCGGCCTCGGTGCGGTTGGCGCCTTGGCTACGCGCTGGGTGCTGCCACTGCCCGGGGCAGTCTTCTCTGCTGCCCTGCGTGTGGACGCTTTGGCTCGTTTTGTCGACACCTACATCCTCGCCGCCTTACTTCTCGTGCTGGTGATGGCCGAGCCCTATTTCGTGCGCACCGCCGTCCGCGGGGGAGAGGTCTACGCCCTGCTGCTGTGGGCCGCCACCGGTGCCATGGTGATGGCCAAGGCCGACCACCTGCTGCCGGTCTTCATCGGCCTCGAGCTGCTGTCCGTCTGCCTGTACGTACTCAACGCCTCCCACCGTGATAGCCTGGTGTCGCTCGAGTCGGGGTTCAAGTACCTGGTGGTGGGGGCCTTCGCCTCCGGGCTGCTGCTTTTCGGTATCGCGCTGGTATACGGTGCAGCCGGCACCTTCTCGCTCCGCGCCATCGCCGTTGTGGCCACCACCCAGCCGCTGACCGGCAACCCGCTGCTGCTGGCTGGCCTCGCCCTTGTCCTGGCAGGGCTCGGCTTCAAGCTCGCCCTGGTGCCGTTTCATGCTTGGGCTCCCGATGTCTACCAGGGCGCTCCGACACCCGTCACCGCCTTCCTCTCGGTCGTGCCCAAGGGCGCAACGCTGGTCGTTTTTGCCCGCTTGGTCACGGCGCTCGCACCCCACTCGCTACCCCCGCGCTGGACGACGCTTCTCGCGGTCATCGCCATCGCCTCGCAGGCGCTCGGCAACCTCGCCGCCATCGCCCAGCGCGATCTCAAGCGCATGCTCGCGTACTCGGGGATCGCCCACATGGGGTACGCCATGGTGGGGATCGTCGCCTTCGGGGCCGAGGGGTTGGCCGGCGTCGTGGTTTATCTCGCCGCCTATACGTTCATGAACCTGGCGGCGTTCGGAGTCGTATCGGCGTTCTCCGAGAGTGAGGACGAGCCGCACCGTCTCGCCGACTTGGCGGGACAGGGATGGAAGCGGCCGTTCCTGTCCTTCGCACTGACCGTCTCGATGTTCGCACTGGCCGGGATTCCGCCGACGGTCGGGTTCGTCGCCAAGTTCCTGGTCTTCAAAGCCGCCGTCACCGAGAACCTGGTCTGGTTGGCGGTGGTGGGTGTCCTCAACAGCCTGGTCTCGGTGTTCTTCTACTTCCGGGTCGTCTTCACCCTCTACATGCGCCCGCTTCCCAGCCGCGAGCCGGCGTTTGCCGAGCCGTGGCCAACCCGGTTCGCGACCGGCCTTTGCACCCTCGCCATGGTCGGTCTCGGGCTGCTGCCCGGCTGGCTCGTGAGCACCGCCGAGCAGGCGGTCCGGGCGCTGCTGGAGTGAGCCATGCCCCCCAAACGGCGTACGCCCTCAGAAGGGATCTCCGACCTCACGATCGCTCGGCTTTCGATCTACCTGCGGTACCTTCAGGTGCTGGAGGCCGAGGAGGTCCAGACGGTGTCCTCGCAAGACCTCGCCGATCGCTTCCACCTCAACTCCGCCCAGATCCGGAAAGACCTCGCGTGCTTCGGCGAGTTCGGCATCCGCGGCGTGGGTTACAACGTCAGAGAGCTCAAGGACCACCTCATCGAGATCCTCGCCCTTGACCACGAGCGTCGGGTAGTCGTGGTCGGGGCCGGAAATCTGGGCACCGCGCTCTCACACTTCTCTGGTTTCAATACCGGTGGCTTCCGCATCGTTGCGGTGCTCGACTCCGACCCACAGAAGATCGGACGGCGCACCCCCGGCGGCCTGACGATCGAGCCCGCCGTCAAGCTCGGCGAGATCGTGCGCCAGCGCAAGGTGCACATCGGTGTGATCACGGTACCGTCGACGGCTGCCCAAGAGGTATTCGACGAGATGGTCTCAGCCGGAGTTCAAGCCGTGCTCAACTTCGCGCCGACACAGCTCAAGGAGTACCCCAACGTCAAGGTGAGGAACGTCGATCTCAAGGTGAATCTGGAGTTCCTCTCGTTTTTCCTACGCCACCCTCATTGACCTGACGCCGAACCAACTGCCGGAGCTTCTCCTGCACCTTCTCCTCCCGGCTGTGCAGCAGGGCCAGGTCCACCCGGACCGCTTCGATCAGTGCCACCTCTGCCTCGACCCCCGGCTCGTCGGCCAGCTCCTTCCTGAGCTTGGCGACCTGCGCCTCGAGGCTCCGTATCTGAGCCTGCAGGAACTCTCGACTGGCGGGATCCGAGGCCTGCCCCAGTTGGTTGAGCAAATCGGCCTGCGTCCTCGCGAGCTCGCCGACCAGCAGCCGCCGATCCTCGGCCAAACGCCGCAGGGCGAGAACGCGCGCCGTGCGCTCGCGAGCCCACACGTAGCGCCCGTACGCGACCCCGAGCGCGGCGGCGGCTTCCCTCTCGGCCTCGACCAGATCCGGAAGCACGGCGGCCGAGCCCGACCCGTGCGCCTCCTCCGCAGCCACGCGCTCTTCCACCTTCCCCAGCGCCCGGCCCCGGACGGCGACGTAGGCGCGCACATCCGCCGCGGCGAGCGTCGCAACAGCGGTCGCCGTGGGCTTTGGCGCGGGCGAGTCTGGCGCCACACGCCCAGGCTGACCGCACCCAGCCGCAACCATGGCGACCACAGCTACCGCCCGCGCCCCAACCTGCATTGCGGAAGCGTAGCATCCTTGCCTCCAACGGCCTACCCGGACGATCCGTTCGGGCTCTCCGAGGTAAGGTAGACTTGGCTGGGATTGGAGGCGGATGAGCGAACAAAAGCGTATCGGCAAGTACGAGATTGCCGAGCAAATCGGGGTCGGTGGCTTCGGCACCGTGTTCAAGGCCTGGGATCCCTTCATCCAGCGCTGGGTCGCGGTCAAGACCTGCAGCGCCTCCGACCGCGAGGCGACACAGCGGTTCTTCCGGGAGGCCCAGCTCGCCGGCGCACTTCAGCATCCCAACATTACGCTCATCTTCGACTTCGGTGTCGAGGGCGAGAGCCCGTACTTCGTGCAGGAGTTTCTTTCCGGGACCGATCTCGACGAGCTCCTCACCAACCACTCTTTGTCGCTGCAAGCGGTCCTCGCGATCCTCGTGCAGGTTTGCAGCGGCCTCGAGTTCGCCCACTCGAAGGGCATCATCCACCGCGACATCAAGCCGGCCAACATCCGAGTCCTCGAGGACGGCACCGTCAAGATCATGGACTTCGGCATCGCCAAGAACCTACAGGCGGAGTCGCGTCTGACGCAAACGGGTGTCGCCCTCGGTACCGCTGGCTACCTCGCCCCGGAGCAGCTCGCCGGCAAGCCCCTCGACCAGCGGACCGACCTCTTCTCGCTGGGCATTCTGGCGTACGAGCTCATTACAGGGGCCCGTCCGTTCGTAGGCCCCAACCTCTCGAACGTCATCTACCAGATCCTCCACCAGGACCCGCTGCCTCCACGCAAGAAAAACCCCCAGTGTCCCGAACGCCTCCAGCGGGCCATCCTCAAGGCGCTCGCGAAAAAGCCGGAGGAACGCTTCGACTCGGTTCGCGACTTCGCCCAAGAGCTGAAGCAGGTGCTCCTGGACCTCACCGGCCAACCGACCGAGCGGCGGGACACGACCACCGAGGTCGTGCGCGAGGAGCTCGTCCGGCTGGGCAGGCCCACGCCCGCTCCCAGCGCGGCGATTCCGGCCCCGTTCGAGGCCAGGCCGTTCGAGCGCTTGTCCGGCGAGACCGCAGCCATCGGCGCACCTCAGCCTGGACGAGCGCAGCGGCGCCGGTGGCTGCCGATCGCGCTGGGTGCCGCCGTTCTACTCGCTGTCGGTGGCTGGCTGGCTACCGGTGGAGGCGGCCTCGGTGGCCTGCTCGCCAAGCCGACACCAACCCCGACCACGATTCCTCCCACACCAACCCCCCGGCCCACGCCCACCGCCGCGCCGGTGCCGACTGCGGTGCTCGCGCTCGACGTGGAGCTGTTCGTGTACCCCGTATCCGAGATCGAAATCGACGGCCAATCGTTCGGCAAGACGCAAACCAGGACCGTTCGACTTGCACCGGGAACGCACAAGGTACGCCAGACCATCGAAGGCTACAAAGATGTCGTGCACACCGTCGAGATCACCCAGGCTGGGCAGAGCGTCCGTCTCCGGCTGCCACCGTTCGGGATGCTGACCGTCCTCGCCGACTTCGGGGTGAAAACGCGCGGCGCCCGGGTGAGCTACGGTGGCCGCGACCTGGGCGGCTTCCGAGACCGGCCTTTCAAGGTCGAGGCCGGCACCTTCCCGCTGGTGGTCGAGTGGCCGGACGGCGGCCGCTTCGAGGAGTCGATCACCGTTCCAGCAGACGGCAGCGTGACCCGCACCGTGCGGCCCAGCGCCGCACCCACCCCTTGAGGTCGTGGCGCCCGACCGGCAGGCCTTCCCATTTGCCACGGCGGCTCCTAGACTGCCGTCATGATGCGACGTGCTCTGCTCTCGATGGCGCTACTGCTTGCGGCGGCTGTGGCCCCGAGCCAAGACCCTTTGGCGGGCGCGACCGAAGCCTACCGACAAGGTGATCTGTCGAAAGCCGCCCGGCTCTTCGCTGAGGCTGCCGCGGCCGAGCAGGCCCCAGCAGCTCGCGCCCAGATCAGGGTCAAGCTGGCCTGGACCCACTTTGCGCAGAAGAACCGGAGCAAGGCCGAGGAGGCCCTGGGCGCGGCACTGGCTGACGACCCCTCCCTGGTGCTCGATCGCGACTTTTACACCGACGACTTTCTAACCCTGTTCGAGAAGGTCAGAAAGCGGGCAGCGGCGGCCGAACAACCGCCGGCTCGTCCACCCCAACCCCCGGCCCAACGGCCCCCGCAAGCCTCGACGCCGCTCATCCAGCTCCGGCAGCGGCTGGCCCAAGCTGCCGACACGGCTGCGCTCGAGCCCATCCTCGCCGACCTGACAACGCTCGAGATGCTCGCCCAGCCTTCACAGCTTCCCGAGATCCTCGAGGTCAAGGCCGAGACGCTCGACCGCCTCGGCAGGACCAGCGAAGCACTCGAGCTACGCGGGCGGTTGGCTGCTCTCAGGGCCACGTCTCAGGCGCTACCGGGCACGTCGACCGTACCCCTCGACGCCCTGCTCGAGGCGCGTCGTTTCCTCGCCTCTGGCCGCCCTGATGATGCCGTCTCGCTGCTGCGCGGGGTGCTGGCAGCCCAGCCGTCGTCGCTCCCCGTTCTCGAGGTGCTGGCCGAGGCCCACGTCGAGGCCGGCCAGCTCGACGAGGCTTTCGGGGCCGTGAACACCGCGCTGGGGGTGACCGACAAGCCGGAGCTGCGGCTGCTCCTGGGCGAGATCGAGCTGCGACGCGGCCGCCTCGACTTTGCACGGGAGGCGTTTCGGCGCGTCGTGGAAACCGACTCCGGCAACGACAGGGGTTGGGCTGCACTCGGGCTGCTGGCGGCCCGCAGCGGCGACCTGACGACGGCTCGCGACGCCCTCGACAGAGCGCTACGCGCCAACCCCATGTTGTTCGAGGCTCGGGTCGTGCGAGCGCAGGTCTCGCTGCTCGACGGGCAGGCGCTGGCGGCCGTCCAGAGCCTGCAGCGCGCTGTCCAAGCGAGGCCCGAGGACCCATGGCCGCAGGCTTGGCTCGGCATGGCCCATCTGGCTGCTGGCAACGTGGCCGCGGCGGCCGAGAAGCTGGAGCCGGCTGTGCAGGTGGGGCAAGAGCGCTTCGCACTCGCACTTGCGGAGGCGTTGCGGCGCCAAGGCAACCTCGAGCGAGCGCTGCGGATCCTCGACCGGTTGCCGGCCGACGACGCACGCGTTGGGATGGTCCGGGCGCGCTGCCTGCTCGATGCCCGGCGGCCGGTCGAGGCATCGACCATCCTCCGCGAGCTGGCGAACGCCAACCCCACCCGCGGCGACATCGCGTATCTGCTGGCCTATGCCCTGCATGCCGAGGGACAGTGGTCGGAGACAGTCGCGCTGCTGGATCGTGCGGCCGGCCTGGAGGGCACACCGGCCGAGGCGGTGCAGGGTCGGCAGCACGCCGAGGCCACGCGACGCGCTCAAGCGTTGCTCGATGAGGCCGAGGTCCCGCCTCCCCCGCCCGCCAAGCGCTAGCTTCAGGGTCCGCGAGCGCCGGGGTTCGCTACAATGCGCGCATGGCGAACCAGGAGCATCTGCGCCTTCTCCTCACCCCCGACTGGGAGGCTTGGCGGCGCGACAACCCGCGTATCGTCCCCGACTTCGTCGAAGCCGACCTCACAGGCACCGACCTTTCCGGGAAGAACCTCTCCCGTGCGGTGCTGACACGAGCCAATTTGCAGGGCGCCAACCTGCAGGGCGCCAACCTGACGCACGCCCAGCTCGACAGCGTCGACCTCGACAACGCCTGCCTCGACGAGGCCGACCTCTCGCATGTGCGTTTTGACCTGCTCGACATCCGGAACTGCTCGTTCGAGCGTGCCACTCTCACCAACGCCACATTCAGGGGCACCAACCTGATCCGGGCCAAGATGCGCGGAGCTCGTCTCGCCGGCGTCAACCTCGAAGGCGGAATGTTCGACCTCGCAGACCTGACCGGGGCGGACCTCTCCGGCGCCAACTTCCGGGGCGTACGCATGGAAAGCGCACGGCTTGGGGGCGCGAAGCTCATCGCTGCGAACCTCGAAGGGGCCCCGCTTTCCGGCTGCAACCTCGAGGAGGCGAGCCTGGAGGAGGTCATCGCTCCCCGGGTCCAGCTCAACGGAGCCAATCTCAGAAATGCGAAGCTCATGCGCGGCAACTTCCGCGAGGCCAACTTCCACCAGGCCAACCTCGAGGGCGCCAGCTTCGAGGGCTCCGATATCTGCCACGCAAGCCTGCAGGGGGCGAACCTCGAAAACGCTCGCATTGTCGCCTGCGACGCGCAGGCTGTCGATTTCCGCGAGGCGATCCTGCTCGGGACGGAGATCTCCGGCTCCAACCTCGCGGCCTCGCAGCTCCAGAGCGTAGACCTGCGCTCGCCGCGGCTGGGGAAAGTCACGCTGGTACGCGCCAACCTCTCGGGTGCGGTCCTGTTCCGCTTGAACCTTCGAAGCTTTCGATTCGAGCAGGCTCGACTCGACGGGGCCGACGTGCGCGAGTGCAACCTTGAGGCCGCGAATTTCGAGGAGGCGAGCCTGGTGGGTGCGGTCCTCCGCGGCTCACGGTTGCGCCAGGCCAACTTGCGCCACGTCAACGGCAGCGATGCCGATCTCTCCGGTTGCGATCTCATTCTCTCCAGCCTCAGAGGTGCCGTCCTCAACCGAGCGGACCTCCGTTTTTCCCGCCTCGTGGGGGCGGACCTCCGCGAGGTCGACCTGCGCCACGCCGACCTGCGCCACGCCGACCTCACCAACGCGGCGGTCAGCGGGCTGAGGGTGTGGGGCGCGCGGCTCGGCAGGTCGCGGCTGCCGCTGTCGCTTCTGCCGTGGAAACTGGCTATGGCCATCTCGGCGTGGTTTTTGGCGTCGCAGCGGCGGCGCGAGGAGGCGGAACGCAAGGAAGAGCAGCGGCGCGTGAAAGACACGGTCCGTATGGTCAAGGACCTCGAGGAGCGAGATCCTCGCCTCCGCCGCACGGCTGCCACCGCCAACCGGCCGACCAGCGAGCGCCGGCAAAGCCCACGCGAGGAGCGCGGGCCGGAGTAGCTTCAGCTCGCCGGCGGCGGATCGTCCCAGACGAAGGTTACCGGGCCGTCGTTGACGACCTCGACCTCCATGTGGGCCCGGAAGACTCCCGAGCGTACGGTTCTGCCCCTGGCGCGCAACGCGGCAATGAGAGATTCGACCAGCGGCGCAGCGTCCTCGGGGCGCGCAGCACTGGTGAAGTCGGGTCGCCGTCCGTGGCGGATCGAGCCCGCAAGAGTGAACTGCGAGACGACGAGGATCGCGCCTTCGACCTCATCGAGGCTGAGGTTCATGTGCCCCTGAGCATCCGCAAAGACCCGTAGCGTGGCCAGCCGATGGGCCGCACGCTCGACATGGACGGGACCGTCTCCGCGCTCGATACCGACGAAAAGTAGCAACCCCCGACCGATCTCTCCAACCGGCTGCCCGTCGACCCGCACCACCGCCCTGCTGACCCGCTGCACGACGATTCTCATGTCCGCCTCCCTGCTTCGGCCGGGTCCCCGGCGTCACTTCGTCTGCCGTGGCGAAACCAGAGGAAGCCCCTGCCTGCGCCCGCACAGCCATCGACGGCAGCGACAGCGCCGACCTTCCGGTCCAGCGCCCCGACCCCATCCCGGCGCCAATGCCCGCGCGACGACCCCCGCGCCCAGGCTCTGGAACGCCGGAACCGGTACCCTCTCGGGCTTTCCTGCCCCGTCACCAACAACCCACGGAGCGGACGGTGGTTCGTCCATGCGAGCCGTCTCGCCCGGCATTCTCACCGATCGCGACGCCCCAGCCAAGAGACCCTGCACGGGCTGCTGCCACCACGCCCGTCACGAACGGCCCGAGCTCTTGTATGTGGAGCCGGATGGTGGTAGCGTGCAGTTGTGAAGACCTTCACGATCGGAGGTCAGGTCACGACTTTGAAAAGCAGAACCTCCCCGGTGGGGCGCCCCGCAGGGTACCGCCGTTGGATCTCCCCCCCAAGCCATCCGACCTTCGGTTCCCGTCGCCCCGCCGGGGGGCCTTTTCTTCTCCACCGCACCCATTGAGGGAGGTTTCGAAGATGAGACGAATCCTTTCAGGCAACGAGGCGATCGCACGCGGCGCCTGGGAAGCCGGCGTGCACCTCGGCGCCGCCTACCCCGGTACACCTTCCACCGAGATCCTCGAGGAGCTCTCCCGCTTCCCCAAGGTCTACTGCGAGTGGTCCACCAACGAGAAAGTGGCTCTCGACGTGGCGGCCGGGGCGGCATACGCAGGCTATCGTGCGCTCGCAACGATGAAGCACGTGGGCCTCAACGTCGCTGCCGACTCGTTCTTCTATGCCTCTTTCACCGGCGCCGAAGCCGGCCTCGTGGTGGTATCGGCCGACGACCCGGCGATGCACTCGTCCCAGAACGAGCAGGACAACCGTCGATTCGCCCAGTTCGCGCGCGTGCCCTGCCTCGACCCCTCGGACTCCCAGGAGTGCAAGGACTTCACGATCCTCGGTTTCGAGCTGTCCGAGAGGTTCGACTCGCCGATATTGCTGCGCACGACCACGCGCATCAACCACTCGGCCACGCCGGTGGAGCTGGGCGAGCGAGCGGAGGTCGCCCCGAAGCACGTGAAGTTCCCACGCAACCCCGAGAAGTACGTGATGGTTCCCGGGCACGCCCGTAAGCGACACCCGATCGTCGAGCAGCGCACACTCGATGTGGCGGCGTGGGCCGAGACCGCCTCGATCAACCGCATCGAGTGGCGGGACCGAAAAGTCGGCATCATCACCGCCGGCGTCGCCTACCAGTACGCACGCGAGGTCTTCCCCACGGCCTCGGTGCTCAAGCTCGGCATGGTGTTCCCGACCCCGGCACAGCTCATTCGCACGTTCGCTGACGGGGTCGAGCGGCTGGTGGTCATGGAGGAGCTGGACCCCGTCCTCGAGGAGCAGGTGCGGCTTCTGGGTCTGGCCTGCGAGGGCAAATCCATCTTCCCGATCTGCGGTGAGCTGGATCCCACCCTCGTTCGGCGCGTTGGCGCCGCCGCCGGCTTGCCAGTCGACCACGCACCGGTCGAGATCCCGGCGATCGACAAGCCCGAGCTTCCAGCGCGACCCCCGGTGCTGTGTGCCGGCTGCCCTCACCGTGCGGTCTTCCAGCTCCTTTCGAAAAAGCGCGTCCCAGTTGCCGGCGACATCGGCTGCTACTCGCTCGGGCTGCTGCCACCCCTGGCCGCGATCCACACCACCGGCTGCATGGGGGCCGGGATCGGCGTCGCGCACGGTGCGGCCCGAGCGGGCATCGGCGAGCGAATGGTGGCGGTCATCGGCGACTCGACCTTCTACCACAGCGGTATGGCTGCGCTCGCCAACGTCGCGTACAACCGGTCCAACGTGCTGACGATCATCCTCGACAACCGCACGACCGCCATGACCGGTCACCAACCCAACCCCGGGACCGGCGTCACGCTCGAGCAACAACCCTCGGACGTCATCGATATCGAACCCCTCGTACGCTCCCTCGGCATCAAGCACGCAATGACCGTCGACGGCTACGACGTCGAGGGGATCGAAAAGGCGTACATCGAGCTCATGTCCCACAACGAGCCCGCCGTGCTCATCGCCCGCCGCCCCTGCGTTCTCCTTCCCGAGATCCGCAAGCAGTGGGTTCCGCTCTACGTCATCGCGGACAAGTGCACTGGCTGCGGCATCTGCTTCCGGATCGGCTGCCCAGCCATCCTCAAGAGCACGGAGATGGCTTCCGGCACGCAGAAACCCAAGGCGCTGATCGATCCCAGCCTGTGCACGGGATGCGAGGTCTGCTCGCAGGTCTGCCCGTTCGACGCCATCCCCAACCGCGACCAGGTGCGCCTGGCCGAAGAAGAGAGCCACCAGAGCTGCTCCGAACCGGCCTCGGAAAGGAGCTGAGCAATGCTCGACAATTCCTCCTACTCGTTCGTGCTCGTGGGCGTCGGCGGCCAAGGCACGCTGCTGGCGAGCAACATCCTCACCGAGGTCGGGCTTGCCGCGGGGTTCGACGCCAAGAAGTCAGAGGTGCACGGCATGGCGCAACGGGGCGGCAGCGTGCTGTCGCACGTTCGCTGGGACCGTGAGCGCGTCCACTCCCCGCTCGTCGGCGTCGGGGAGGCCGACGTGCTGCTCTCGTTCGAGAAGATGGAGGCAATCCGCTTCGCAGAGCTGGTGCGCAAGGGCGGAACGGCGGTGGTCAACGACATGGCCGTCGTGCCCATTACGGTCTCCTCCGGCAAAGGCATCTATCCGGGTGACGAGCACCTCCCCAGGCTGTTCGGGGAGCTGGGCGCCAAGCTGCTCATGGTCCCGGGCGAGAAGCTCGCCCTCGAGTCAGGTACCATCAAGGCCGCCAACGTTGTGCTCCTGGGTGCCGTTTCGCGACTCCTCCCGCTCGAGGAGGCGCTGTGGTGGCAGTGCCTGTCCCAGCGCATTCCGGCCAAGTTCCTCGACATCAACCAGAAGGCTTTTGCCCTCGGGCGTGCCGCCGCGGCCGAAACCGTAGCTGGTTGATGCTCGCTGGTCGCAGCCCCCCGGGCACCTGGGGGGCTTCGCCGGCAATCGCCACCGGGACTCAGAGCGAGGTCAGCGCCCGCATTTCGTACGGCAGACCCTCGACCTGCGCCGACAGCGCAACGAGGATCCACGCCAGCGTCGGACGGCGGTCCGCTCGAGCCCAGCCCGACGAGCACGGCGACCTCTTACGTACCATCGGTGTCGGCGGAACGACCGATCCGGCGATGATACGGGGCCGGAGAGCCCTCACGGTTTCGGGTGACCCACCGGAGGGAGCTCCCAGGTCAGCAGCGTCAGGTACCCGGCATCATCCCCGAGGCTGCGCAACGCCTCGTCCGCTCCTGGAACTCGCAGCCGCGCACTTCCGTCCTCGCCGTGCTCCAGCACGACCCCGACACCGATCGATGAGAGCGCTGCCAGCGCCTCGGGAGCTCCGGCCAGCTCGCGTGGGTATGCACCCTGCTCCACGGCGAGCCGGCGGAGACGCAGCGCAGCCCGCGCCATGCTTCTGCTGGCGAGAGCGACTTGGATGCGTCCAGGCAGATCGAGCACACCGGCTGCAGCGATCGAGCCGATTTCCGGCATGCTCACCGACGCCGCCAGCGCGGCCAGGCGAGAGCGATCGATCTCACCCGCCTGCCTGGCCAGCTCGTCGACCGCCTCCGCTAGACGCAGGTCGAAAAAGACGGCGTCGGCGAGCCAAGACCTCAAACCCACTGGCGACCAGCTCAGCGGTGAGCGCAGCGTCTCGAGTCGCACCACCTGGGCGCCCAAGGTGCGACGGTACGCCAGCCGGAGGTCGGCTGTCCCGAGGGTTGCTTCGAGGCTGCTCACCGGCATTCCGTCAGCCGTCCCGGTCACAATCCCTCTCGCCAACAGCAGGTGCTGCAGGTGCTCGACCATCACGCCGACGAGCACCGGCTGGCTTTGGTCCTCGAGCTCGAGCCCAGTCGCGAGCCCTCCCAGCACCGCCAGAGAGTGCACGAACCGGCCGGGATCCCCCATCTCGCACGCCAGGCGTCCCTCGACCTCGGAGAGCTGAGCCAGCAGCAGCAGCCCAGCTTCGAGCTTCCCCTCCTCCTCGGGCTCGAGACGCTCCCACAGCCCGAGCCTCGAAACCGGCCGACCCGGGATCGGAGACAACGCATCGAGGGTGCCTGCGTGCGCCTCGACGACCTGCCGGGCTCGCTCACGCTGCTCGCGGGTCATCGCCTCCCCCGGAGGCAGCGTTGCGAGCTCGGCAAGCGTCACGAGCTGCTCCTCGCGGGCCTGCAGCGCTGCCAGGGCCGACAGGACGGCCGGACCCGTGGTGTCCTTCCCACCTCGGGGCGGCGCGGCGACAAGATCCTGGACGCCCAAGCTCGTGGCCAGGTGTCGTTTGGCGCGCTGGAGGCTGAGCCAGCCATAGGTTCGGATGCTGCCGAGCACCAGAAGGAGCGCTCCGGCCAGGATCCCGGCGAAACGGAGTGCGAGCGCCCACACCGGTCGTTTGGCGGTCGCCAGGCCCCCGTCACGGGCTGACCGCGAACCGCTTTTCGTGCGGCCCGGACGGTGGCGGTGTTTGCTCACCTGGCCATGGTGACGGCGCCCGAGCCGGGCGTCAACGCCTTCCGGATCGGAGACGGGTGGCGTGCTATTGCCGCGGTTCGTCGTCGACGTCCGGCTTGCCGTGCCTCGCGCCGAGCAGGAGCGAGCCAACGGTTGCTCCGGTGAGGATCAGCGCCACGACCACCAAAGAAAGCGCTGTCGAGACCTCGTAGACCTCGGAGATCAGCATCTTGATGCCGACCAACACGAGGATGAGGGCCAGCGCGGGCCGCAGCAGCCGCAGCGATTGCAGAGCCCGCGCCAAGACGAAGTACAACGCGCGTAACCCGAGGATCGCAAAGATGTTGGAAGAGTAGACAACGAACGCATCCCGGCTCACCGCCAGGACGGCTGGCACCGAGTCGACGGCGAACATGACGTCGGTGCTCTCGATGGCCAGGAGCACGATGACGAGCGGAGTGAACCGCAGGCCTTCCGCGGTGCGGACGATGAAGCGCTCACCGTGGTAGCAGCGCTCCACCGGCAAGACACGACTCGCCCACCGCACCACGAAGTTCCTCTCGGGGTGCACCACCTCTCCTTCGTCCAGCCCGAGCTTGGCACCCGTGGCGATGAGGATGACCCCGAGCAGGTAGATGAACCAGTGAAAATGCTGGAGGAGCGTCACGCCGGCGAAGATGAAGACGCCGCGAGTGACGATCGCTCCGACGATGCCCCAGAAAAGGACCCGGTGATGGTGCTCCGGCGCCACCCCGAAGTAAGTGAACAAAGCGAGAAAGACGAAGAGGTTGTCGACCGAAAGCGATTTCTCGATGAGAAACGCGGTGAGGTAGGCCAACGCCTGCTCGTACCCCTGCGTATAGGCGACGAAAAGCGAGAACGCCAGGCCGATACCCACCCAGAAGACACTCCAGAGAATGGCCTCCCGGGCGCGTTGGGCGTGAGCATGGCGGTGGAATACGAGAAGGTCCAGGGCCAGCAGACCCGTGACCACCACGCCGAACACCGCCCACCACCAGCCCACGTATCACACTCTCCAGACAATGCTAGCCGATGCCGACGCCGACCGAAGCGCAAGCGGGCGCGGCACCGCGCCACGCCCGCCCGATACGTCGAAATCCTATCGGAACTCGGCCTACTTCTTCTTCCCACCCAACATTTTGAGGAACGGGTTCTCGCCTTCCTTGTCGTCCTCCGCATCGGGCGAGGGCGTGATCTCCTTGTAGTCCGGCGGGATCTCGAACAGGCTGGCGGAAACCGAGGTCATCTCCAGGCTGGTTACCTCCATGAGCGTGGTCGTGACCTCGACGTTGCCCTTTTCGTCGGTCGAGGTTCGGACGATCTTTCGCTTCAGAGGGAACCCTTCGATCTTCTCCATCTCGGCGCGCAGGAGATTGTCGAGGTTGTCGTCACCAAGCTTCGGGGGGCTTTTGCGCAACCAGATCCCGAGCGCTGCCTCGAGCAGCTTCGGCGCCGACCAGATCTCCTCCTCGGTGACGATTCGCGTGCTCTTTTTCATCCCCATGAAGCCCATCGACACGGTGTACGAGGTACGGTACTGGTAGTGGATGGTCGGCACCCCGGCCACCAGGCCGTTCGGCGCTTGTCCCAGTTTCTCGATCCTGGGGTCGCTGAACTTCATGTTCACCACCTTCATCGCACTGGTGGCGAACTGCATCATTCCCTCGACGTCGAACCTGGAGAAGCTCTTTCCCTTCGGGTTGACGAGGAAGACCTCCTTGCCGCCGTCGGTGGTGATGAGATAGGTGCCCTCGGCCATCATCGGGTTGCCGCTCTGGGTAAACTCGAATCGCGCCAGGTCGCCGTCCACCCAGCCATTCACCGTGTTGCTCCGCTGCTCGGCGACCTTCCCACCTTCCACCTTCGTCACCGACGTGAAAACGACTCCACCCCACGCCGCAGGGGCCAGCACCAGCACCGCCAACACGACAACCACTACCCGCTTGCTCACGGTCGACCTCCTGTTTCGCTGGCCGCGCGGCTCAAACCCGCACGACCTGTGTCACCTCGGGCACACGCTGACGCAGCCGCTCCTGCACGAACCCCACCAGCGTCATCGTCGCCATCGGACAGCCGCCGCATGCCCCCATCAGTCGGACCTTGACGGCACCGCCGTCAAGACCGACGAACTCCACGTCCCCACCATCCATCTGTAGCGCCGGCCGTACTTCCTCGAGTGCCGCCTTGACCCGCTGTTCCAAGCTCTCCTCGCTCATCGAGCCCTCCCTGCCCAACCGGGCCAACGTATTGTGCCACGGCCGCGATTCCCACTTTCCACAATTCCAGCAGGAAGTGCCCGGCGGCTGGTGGGGACGTACCGCCTTTTCCGCAGCGTTCCCCGCCGTCCTGATACCCCTGCCCGCCCACCGGATGACCGGCTCTGACGACGGCGTCCCTCCCCGATCGGCGACCTCGAGGGCAGTGGTAATGTGGGGCAGCAGCGGAGAACCTGAGCCGGTTTTCGCGCGTTGTAAGGGGCGATGAGGGACGAATCACTGGAAGCCGTAGTCGAGCGCTGCCGTCACGGAGACCAACAAGCCTGGGGCGAGCTCGTGGACGCGACGGCGGATGACATCTACCGCCTCGCCGTCAGCTTCGCTCGCAACCGCAGCGAGGCCGAAGACCTCACGCAGGAGGTCTTCCTCAGGCTCTGGCAGAACCTATACCGCTTCAAACCCGGCTCCTCGTTCCGCGCTTGGGCGTACCGAGTGGCGAGGAACCTCTTCGTCGACGCGTATCGCCGCGCTCGCCAGGCGCGGCAGGCGACCTGGGTCGACCCCGAGTTCCTCGAGACGCTAGCCGGTTCCGACGACCCGCACACCAGCGCGGTTCGCAACCAGCGCCTGCAGATCGCCCGCACGGCGCTGGCACGACTGCCCGAGGAGCTGGCTCAGCTCCTGCTGTTGCGCGACTTCGCCGACTGGAGCTACGAGGAGCTCGCCGTCGAGCTCGAGGTTCCAC
Source organism: Holophagae bacterium (assembly GCA_012516935.1). Classification (GTDB taxonomy): domain Bacteria; phylum Acidobacteriota; class Thermoanaerobaculia; order Thermoanaerobaculales; family Thermoanaerobaculaceae; genus JAAYVZ01. Next base: position 1,549 of record JAAYVZ010000066.1, on the reverse strand, counting down.
TCGGGACCGTCAAGTCACGCCTCAACCGGGCCCGGCGCGAGCTCGCATCGGTCGTTGGGATGCAGCTCGTGCCGCGCCACCCGGTGCCTGCCGGAGCGACCCCATGACGATTTGCGAGCTCGTCCGAGACAACCTCGAAGCGGCCGTGGCCGGTCTGCTCGACGGCGAGCTCTCCCGGCATCTCGAGGAATGCGCGGACTGCCGCGATACGGTGCGCCGGGCCGGGCAGTCCGGGAGAGGAGGGGCCATGCTTCGCACCGTTCGCGCGCCGGTCGAGCTCAAGGAGAAGCTCAAGACCATGGCCCGCCTCGATCAGGAGTGCGAGCGGGCGGTCGAGCTGTTTTCGTCGGCGCTCGACGGCGAGATCGACGCCTCTCGCCAAGGCGAGTTGCTGTCGCACCTGCGCGGTTGCCGGGCTTGCCTGGCGACCTGGGAGGCGATGGCAACGCTGCGGGAGGTCGGTTCGCTGACCACGGCACCGACCCACACCCGCGCGGCGCTCGCCGTTCACCCCGAAAACCGGATCGCGGTGCGGCGCAGGCGGCAACCGTTCAACCTCCGGCTAGCCACAGCCGCAGCCTACTTTCTGGCCGCGTTGACCGTGTTTCTGATCGGCAACCCGGCTCACATCGCCAGGGCGAGCAACGTGCCCCTCGAGCGGGCCGCCATCTACACGCGAGCCGCGGTCGAGAACCGCTTTGACAGCATCACGCGCCGGGTGCGCAAGGGCGTCACCGCCACCCAAAGCAAGGCCAACGAGATGTGGAGCAGCTTGCGTGGCCTGCTCAAGCGCGCCCCAGAGAACTCGAAGCCCTCCGGCAGCGTTGTACCGGATGGAAACGGAGGACGTTCATGAGCACCGAGCAAGTCAATTACAACCAACCACTTCCCACGCCGCCGGCGGTCGCACCGGCGCCCTTGCCCCCGGCTGGGCCACCGACATACCCGGTGCCGATGCGGAAGTCGCCTGGAGCCGCCGTGGCCTTGTCTTTCTTGACTGGGTTGGGGCACCTTTATCTCGGACTGTACCAGCGCGCGTTATGGTTTTTCGCCGCCTTCGCCGGCAGCATCTTTCTGGCTGACAAGGCTGATCTCGGTATCCTCGTTCCGTTCGTCTGGTTCTTCGGCCTCATCGACGCCTACCGTCAAGCTCAGCTCATCAACGCCGGTCTGGCGCCCGAAGACCTCTGGGCGACGCCGGCCCGACCCCAGGCCGGCGGCTCCAGGCTCGCCTTCGGGGTCTTTCTCACGCTCCTGGGCTTGCTCCTGCTGTACAACCAGTTCTACCCCTTGGACCTGACGTTCCTCTACGACTGGTGGCCGCTGCTGTTGGTCGGGCTCGGCCTGTGGCAGATCGTCAAGTACGTCATCGCCAAGCAAAAAGCTGCTGCCGCCGAGAGCGACCCCAGGACCCCGTCGTTCTAGCCCGCATTTCTCATCGATAGGTATTGAAAAGGGGCTCGATCTCGGCTATCATATTCTTGGCGAGAGAATTACGAGAGCCAAGGGGAGCCCCATGAAGCCAACACAGTGTACCGCACCCGACTTT
>JAAYVZ010000065.1 GCA_012516935.1 Holophagae bacterium | reverse complement strand
CGGCACCACGACCTTCAACCTGCGCGGCCTCGATGGCGCGCTGCTGCGCGAGGTCGAGCTCAAGGCCGGGGCCTACGAGTGGGTCAAGGACTACATCTATCGCGACGGCCTGCTCCTGGCGAGCCAGCACCGCACGGAGGGCCACCAGCACTACCACCTCGACCACCTCGGGACAACCCGGATGCTGACCAACCGCTGCGGGGAGCGGGTCAAGCGCTACGAGCTGTTCCCCTACGGTGACACCATCAGCCCCCCGGCCAACGACACCGAAACGCATCGCTTCACCGGCCACCAGCGCGACCTCGGCAGCCTTACCAACACCACCGACGACCTCGAGTACATGCACGCGAGGTACTACGGGGTGAAGATGGGGCGGCTGCTGAGTGTGGATGTCGGCGGTGCGCGCCCTGTTAGCCCGCAGACCTGGAACCGCTTCTCGTATGCTTCGAACTCACCCGTCTCCTTCCTCGATCCTGACGGGAAAGCAATTGCCTACTTCTTCGTCGGCTACTCCAATGACATCGCACGAATCAAGTCGGCTTGGCCAAACGGAAACGTTCCTAATGCCGGTAACCGGCCGCTCTGGCGACCCGAGGTCCCGGGAGTTCAGAACACGCTAGCAAAACTCGAGGAGGGGACTGCGCCATGGGACTCGCATATCACTGGCGTGTTCTCATACCTTGAGCAGAAGGCCACAGTCGCCAGCCTTAAGACGGCGGTTTCAGACCCAGACGGGCTTGCGATCATTGCTACCCATGCTGGCAATGACCCCGCGCGTCTCCGGCTGACCACGGACAGAACGGAAGTGGCACCGAAGGACCTGGGTAGTAAGAGCGTTGTGATCGTCGTGGCCGGCTGCAACTCCGCTGGACTCGCAGGCAGCTTTGGCATACGAGAAGACACAAAAGGCCGGGTTTTCCTCGGGTTCCGTGGCACACCTAACTCCAACGAGATGACGGCGTTCGTTGCGAGGTTCGTTGTACTGATGAGTCGACCTGGAATGACCGTGCAACGGGCTCTCGAACTCATGAGGGGCGAAGCGCTCTACAGGTCGTTCCAGGCGACTGGTGATAAAACCGTGTTGCTCAGGTAGGTGCTGGAGGACTAGCCATGACTCTCACATCCCTCTCCATCGTCCTCGCTATGGCGGCGGGCAGTCCCGACACGGGAAATCGCGCGCCAGCCCCGAACCAAGTGTGGGACGCACGAGCAGTCGCCGAAGTGGTTCGAGAGGTGTTTCTTGAGCCGCTCAAGCTCTCGGACGTGTTGATGACGGTCGAGACTGAGGAGTTTTCTCCGGGCGAGACTCCACGGGGTTTCATAGTCCACGTGTGGGTCAGAGGTATGACCCAAGAGAGCGATCCTTACACTCTCACCAGCGAGATCCTACGGGTGTGCCTGAGAGTGAAGGACTCCTTTGTTCGGTCAATGAGTTCCGAGGGGCCAGCAGTCGAGAGGTCCGACCGACCTCAGGACGGCGTTTCGAACCGCGAGCACTCCATGCAGCGCCTCTCCAAGCTCATGGGGTGGCAGGAGCAGGTTGAGGTGCCCCGAAGGGGCGGCGGCACCGTGAGGTTCTTCCGGGATGCAGACGGAGAAGTCAAGCCGTGGAACACGATCGTGCTATGGGAACTGACAGGGCTTCCGAGAGTGGTTGGGGACATCTGATTACCTGATGGATGGGTAGATGGGTTGCTCCAAATGCCCGATGGGTACTTGGTATCTCAGAAGTGGTATTGCGTAACACAAGACACAGGAAATGAGAGTCTTGACTCGACACGATAGTCCTAGCCCGAAGTTCCCATGAGCTGGATAGTGTTTTGAGAGGATAAGGCATTTGGTATGAGGAGGTTGGGGTGTCTCGGCGATTGAAAGTCGTACCCATGTAGCGCTGTCACATATCCTTGACATATTGTGCCCTGTACACCATATTGTGACCATGTACATCGACGTGGT
>JAAYVZ010000064.1 GCA_012516935.1 Holophagae bacterium | reverse complement strand
GAGGGCGCGTTCGGCTTCCTTGGCCCGGCCCCGGAGGGCGAACTCGAAGCCGACGACCTCGCGGTCGTGGCAGTCGATCACGGCGGCCAGGTGGCCCCAGCCGTCCTGCCCGCAGGGGATGTGGGTGACGTCCATGGCCCACCGCTGGTTGCTTGCCGTGGCCCTGGAGACCATGCCCTGCACCCTGGGCCGTGGGGTGACCGACCTCTGATGCACCAGCCACCCCTTGAGCTTGAGCAGCCGATAGACCCGCTTGCGGTTGACCGTCAGGCCATCCCGACGCAGCCACGCGGTGAGCAGCCGGTAGCCGTGAGTCGGATTGGTCTGGATCAGGAAGCGGACGCGCGCCACGATGTGCGGGTTCAGTGGCGCCCGTGGCCGGGTCGATCGCGGCCGAGGCGTCAGCGCCGAGCGGGACACTTCCAGGAACCGGCAGACCAACCGCTGCGAGCGGTCGGCCACGGCCTGCCTCACTCGTCCGATGTCGGCTCCGGAAAAGGGCGCAGCTTCATGGCCTCCCGTGCGATGTCGAGCTCCATGACGAGCTGGCCGACCTTCCGCTCCAGCTTCTTGATCTGCTCCTGCTGCAGGGCGTCCTCGTCCTTCGGCCTGGACCGCAGGGCATTCTCGGCCCCGAGCAGGAACGCGTCCTTCCAATGCTCGATGTCCGCCACGGTCAGATCGTGCTTCCGAGCCGCCTCGACCACCGTGGTCTCGCCCCTCAGGGTCGACATGACCAGGGCGGCGCGCCGCTTGGCCGTCCACCGCTGGATGCCCTCCGGCAGCTTGCTCCCGTTACCGTCCCTGGTGTCGGTGTCACACCTCGTCCTCCCAGGCGGGCTGTGGAAACTGCGGAGCTCGCTCCGCTCGCCTCGCCGTTCCCACAGCCACGACGACGACTCTCTCAGCCGCCATCTTTTCTTATGAGTGGCTTGCACTATCAGGGGAGCAGGATATGGGCACCATCGGCGAGTATCTGGCCAGGATGCATTTCCGAATGATGGATCGACCGACATATGTGGTTCGCAGTGATACGAACCGGATTGGCGGTGTGTCTTGAGTAGATTGAATTCACCTTGCGAGTTTCTGGCCTGGGATAGCGAGTTTTTTGGCCACAGAATTGCACGAGTGATCAGTCACCGTCTGGATCCCGATGGACTAGCAAATATCCTGAGCTGGTGCGCACGAAACAAGATCGATGGTCTGTATTTTTTGGCTGACCCGGATCATGACGCGACAGTGGTGTTGGCGGAGCAAAATGGCTTTCACCTGGTTGATATGCGTCTGACCCTCGCGCTCGATCAAATCGAAAAAGCCTCTGCTCCAGGCTCTGGACCTGATTCCATCCAGATACGGCCTGCACACTCGTCAGATATTGCTGGCCTGGAGAACATCGCCCGAACTGCGCATGGGGACACCCGTTTTTATTACGATCAACGGTTTGCAAGCCGATGCTCCGATCTGTATGCCACGTGGCTCCGACGCAGCTATGAAGGTTTTGCCGACCAGGTTTTGGTCGCCGAGTACGCTGGACAGCCACGTGGCTACATCACCTGTAGGCTGGATAACAACGATGAAATGTCAGGCCATATTGGCCTGGTGGGCGTCGACGCCACCGCTCGTGGCAAGGGCATTGGTCAGGCGTTGGTCAGGTGTTCACTGTGTTGGTTTGCTGACCAGGGGGTGCAGCAGGCGCGCGTGGTAACACAAGCCCGCAATGTATCCGCGCAGCGTCTCTATCAGAGGTGTGGGTTCGTCACTCACTCGTTGCAGATGTGGTACCACAAGTGGTTTGGCATCAGTCAGGCTGGCTTCACCTCATTATAAGCATGTACCCTATTCTATTCAACCGACTATCTCTTTGGCGATTACTGGCAAGAAGATTATGAAACAACTGCGTGGTGGCCGCTTTCTAAGCGATATAAGCATGAACATGGTGCGAGTGGTCATCACAACTCTGCTGTTCTGCTACATCACCTTGGTTTATGCAGGAATTGTTGTTGCAGAGCGCAGCTTCGTGTTTGGTGACTCTTTCATCCGCCCTCCACAATAATATCAACACAACTCCGTGTCTCACCCACATTGGCAGAGAGGGCAGTGCTGCAGAAGTCCGCGCCATCGCATCACCCCCATGACCAACATGGGAATGCTTGCAGTACTCCGAAGGTTATCTAAACGGTGTTGAGGTAAGCCTCATTTTAGCGGGTTGTCACAGACCCTGCGTGTCCTGGTTCTGTCTTGCCGTGAATAGTCGCTCCCAGGCGTCTCTAGTTGGCCAATGCTTGAGGTCATGTTGGTCGTTCTGCTCCAACGGTCGCTCGTTATGCGATAGTCGTGGTTGGCGTGGAGGTTTCCTTCGGCGTAGGATTGGTCTAATTCCTGTGGTGGCCGGAGTGTTGATTGCGGGGAGACAATGATACCTTTCAACCGACCATTTATCGTTGGAAAGGAGCTTTTCTACATCGCCCAAGCGGTGATGTCGGGGAAGATCGCCGGTGACGGGATATTCACCAAGCGCTGTCACGAGTTCATGGAGCAGCAATTCGGCGCGAGAAAGGTGCTGCTGACACACTCCTGCACGGGCGCTCTCGAAATGTGTGCAATGCTTGCCGAGATCCACCCAGGCGACGAGGTCATCATGCCCTCCTTCACCTTTGTCTCGACAGCTAACGCTTTCGCTTTGCGCGGCGCGCGGATCCGATTCGTGGATATTCGGCCTGATACGCTCAACATGGATGAGTCAAAGATTGAAGAAGCCATAACCGAGCGGACGAAGGCCGTAGTTCCCGTTCACTATGCCGGAGTGGGATGCGAGATGGATACGATTCTCGATATCGCAAAGCGATATAACCTACTTGTCATTGAGGACGCCGCCCAGGGAGTCAACGCAACCTACAAGGGTCGGTATCTTGGTACCATCGGGCAATTGGGTGCCTACAGCTTCCACGAGACGAAGAACCTTATCTCCGGCGAGGGTGGGGCGCTGCTCCTCAACGACGAGAGCTTCGTCGAACGCGCTGAGATCATCCGCGAGAAAGGAACCAACCGTAGCAAGTTCTTCCGCGGCGAAGCGGACAGATACACCTGGGTGGACATCGGGTCCTCCTATCTCCCTTCGGAGATCGTCGCAGCCTTCCTCTACGCGCAGTTAGAGGAGGCCGAAGAGATCACGGCCCACCGCCAGGCAGTCTTCAACCGGTATTTGGAGGGCTTCAAGGGTCTAGCCGAAAGCGGGCTCGCTCAGCTCCCATCGTGGCCACCCGAATGTCGCCACAACGCCCACCTCTTCTACCTTATTCTCCCAACTGAATCGGTTCGCGACCGGCTCATCGGGGACCTACTCGGACAGGGAATCCACACAGTCTTTCACTACGTCCCGCTCCACACCTCGCCGATGGGAACGGCAATGGGGTGCGCCGACAGGGCGCTGCCGGTCACTGAATCGGTATCGGGTCGACTTGTTCGGCTTCCGTGCTACTTCTCACTCGAATCCGAAGTCCAAGAGAGAGTCATTTCCCTCGTCACCTCAATCCTAACTCGGTGACACTTCAGGGTTGCCGAATAGCAGTCACGGCCCTGGGGGGGAGTCGCCATTATGGAGGACGGCCGCTTGACGAAGGTCCTTTGCCTCTATTCGACCCATCCTGTCCGGGCCTCGTTCCCGCAGTCGGTTCCGCGACTTATTTCAGTTCTGTTTTCCGGTCTCGCGGAACTCAATCCGTCTTGGGATTTTTGTGTCGTATCGCCCGAAAGTGGGTTTGTTGATGGTTGCCGCTCAAGGTCACTTGGCCGAGGGGCCGTCTTGGGGGCGAGTAATAGGGTTCTGTCGCACATCCTCAAGATTCTCAGGGGGATGGTTGTGAGGAGTCTGGCCTCCCGCGCCCTTGAGAGGCGGCTATCCCGGCTAGCGGAGACGCCGGAAGTAGTGATCTGCCTCAAGGGGGGAGACCTGCTCGCCGCGAGAGCTGTTTGGCCGAATGCGAAGCGAATCTACCTCCCAGTGAGTCTTCCTGTTACTGGATCACCGACAACACTGCACAGCCATTTGGCGGCTTCGAGCCTGGTAGTGATTGCAAACCCACCGATGTACTGGGAGCTGTTTCGCCAAGTCCAACACCTGTCATTCCCACCCCCGGTCGTGGTCATCCCGGCACCTATCGATATTGAATTAATAGTGACAACAAGGGAGATCGCCGGCCCACAAGAACGCGTCAAGATGGGACTCGGTCTTGATGAGTTTGTGATCATTCAGGTTGGTGGAAGGGCCGCCAAGGGGTGCCGGGTTGTCGAGTTCGCTCTGGCCGGGTTGAAGCCGCCGAATAGGCCAGTACGGTTCCTTTCAATCGGCCACGTTCAACCCCGAACGCACTTCTTCTCCAACGGTATTAGAGTCGACCGGATTGCCTCTGTCGAGATCCAGGATCTGTATAGGTACCTTGTTGTATCCGATCTCGGAGTTGTGCCTTCGGTGTGGTTCGATTGTGGTCCGATTATCCTGCAGGAGATGATGGCAGCAGGCCTTCCAGTGCTTGCTGCAAAAGTAGGTGGTTCAGAGCATTATCTCGCAGGGATCCGAGGGGCCTTGGTTGCAAGGCCGAACGACACGGATTGCTGGATCGAGTCGATTCAGAGTCTCCTAGACGACGACAAAGAAAGAGAAAGGCTCTCAAGAGAGTGCCAGCAGAAGTTGGTATCTAGTCGGTGTTCGCGGGGTCAGGTTGCTGAGAAGTACACTGTTGCGATCAGGCAACTGCTTGAATTGCCTGAATAGACCAGGTGCCGGGAGCCGCCACGACCACTGAGGTGCGCCCGGCGGCCCACCTTCAGGTAAACAGCGTCGTCGCAATCCGCAGCGGGACGTTGGCCTTAGCGATCGCTATGCAGGCACCTGAAGTGACTCCCGATGCGCGCCTTTGTCGGGACGAACTGGTGGCGGTTCTTCATGCAGAGAACGTGTTTGCCAGGAGGTACTTCTGACCGGGTTGCCACCGCATGGTGGCCCTATCGGTCGCTCTTTCCCCACGCAGCTCTCCGGCTTCCACATACCACCGCACTACTCGGCCGCATCTTGGTCTTACCGACGGGGACTTCCGTCGAACTCGAGGATATCGACAGGATCTGCGACATCGTCGAGGCTGCACTGACGCAGGCCGAGAGCGTCAGAGAGGCACTTGCGGCGCACAAGGAGGAGTGAACACATGGAGGCCGAGAAAGGTGGTTCTTGCCCTGCGGTGATCTTGATGGGGGACTCTGGGCCAATCGTAGTCGCGGAGGTCGCGCAGGCCCACGACGGTAGTTTGGGTGCGGCGCACGCGTTCATTGACGCGGTTGCAGACGCTGGAGCCGACGCGATCAAGTTCCAGACCCACATTGCGGCCGCAGAAAGCACGCCGGACGAGCCGTGGCGGGTCAAGTTCAGCCTCCAGGATGCCACCCGCTTCGACTACTGGAAGCGGATGGAGTTCTCCGAGGAGCAGTGGCATGGCCTCGCGGAGCACGCGCGGAGTCGTGGAATCGGCTTCCTCTCGAGCCCGTTCTCGTTCGAAGCGGTCGAGCTTCTCGAGCGGGTCGGGGTTCTTGCGTGGAAGGTGGCATCGGGAGAGGTGGCCAATCGGCCGTTGCTCGAGCGCATCGCACGAACCGGCAAGCCCGTGCTCCTCTCGTCGGGGTTGAGCGGGTGGGCCGAGCTTGACCAAGCAGTCGAACTCCTGAGGCGGTACTCCGTGCCGTTTTGCGTTCTCCAGTGTACGACCATGTACCCCACACCGCCCGAGCGCATTGGTCTGAACCTGCTCGAAGAGATTCGTCATCGCTACGGCTGCCCAGTGGGTCTGTCGGACCATTCCGGGACGGTGTTTGCGGGGCTCGCAGCGGCAGCCCTGGGCGCCCGAGTGGTGGAGGTCCACGTGACGTTCTCACGCCGCGCGTTCGGCCCCGACGTCCCGGCGTCCTTAACGATCGAGGAGCTTGCCGAGCTGGTTCGGGGGGTGCGCTTTGTCGACAGGGTGCTCGCGCACCCTCTCGACAAGGAATCTCAGGCGGAGGGGGCTGCCGAGCTGCGAATGGTGTTTGGGAAGAGCATTGTGGCTGCGTGTGATCTCGATGTGGGAGTGTCCCTCGGGGAGGCGCACCTGGCGCTCCGCAAGCCAGGGGGTGGACTTCCTCCCGGCTCATGGGACAAGGTGCTCGGTCGGAGGCTGCGCCGGCCTCTGAAAGCGAACGAGAGACTCCGAGAGGACGACCTTGAGTAGGAGAAAAACCCTAGTAGTACTCGTGGACCGCGCGAACTACGGCCGACTCAAACCGGTGATGAGGGCAATCCAGGGGAAGCCGGAGCTTGAGTTGCAAGTGCTCGCGGCTGGGACGATGGTCCTGGAGCGCTTCGACTATCCCGTACGCGTTGTCAGAGAGGATGGTTTTCCGGTTTCCAGCGAGGTTTACATCGAGCTCGAGGGCTCCACGCCGGCGACGATGGCTAAGTCTGTCGGCTTTGCAACGATCGAGTTCGCTTCGGAACTGCAACGTCTTGAGCCCGATCTCGTCGTCCTGATTGGCGACCGGTACGAAGCTCTTGCCGCCGCGGTTGCCGCCGCATACATGAACCTGTGCATTGTTCATGTTCAGGGCGGCGAGGTAAGCGGCTCGATCGACGAAAGTGCGCGTCACGCGATCACCAAGTTCGCACATTTCCATGTACCAGCTACGCGCAGAGCAGCCGAATACGTCAGGCGGATGGGAGAGCGGGCCGAAACGATCCTCACAGTTGGCTGTCCGTCAAGCGATATCGCTCGTGAGGCCGATCTCTCTCTTGATAGCAGCATCATCAACCGCCGGGGACGGGGAGCCGAAATCGACGTCAACCGCCCCTTCCTCCTCGCGATCTTCCACCCGACGACAACCGAATACGGAGGCGAGCGGAGGCAGATGGAGGAGCTGCTCGGCGCGTTGGACGAAGTCGCGGTCCCCACACTGATGCTGTGGCCAAACATCGACGCCGGGGCCGATCACATAAGCAAGGCCATTCGTGTCTTCCGGGACCGGCGAGACGGTGTTTGGTTGCGCAACCTGACGAACCTCCCGCCTGAGTCCTTCCTGAAGGTGCTGGCGAACGCGGCATGCTGCGTCGGCAACTCGTCGAGCTTCGTACGCGACGCCAGCTACTTCGGGACCCCAGTGGTGCTCGTCGGGTCCAGGCAGGACGGAAGAGAGGTCGATGCCCACGTAATGCGAGTGCCGCCTGCAAGGGAGTTGATCCGCGACGGTGTGAGGGCGCAACTCGCTCATGGCCGGTACCAACCGAGCACGCTCTACGGTGACGGCCACGTTTCCGCTCGTATTGCGCAGGCACTCGTGACACTGCAGCCCTACATCCAGAAGCGGCTCGATTACGTGCACCAGGGGGTCCCTTGATTCGCGTACTCGGGTTGGTCACGGCCCGTGGTGGTTCCAAGGGCATCCCTCACAAGAATCTTGCACCGCTCTTGGGCAGACCGCTCCTGGCCTGGACTGCCGACGCGGCGTTGCGGGCGCACAACCTTGCGAGGGTGGTCCTCTCAACCGACGATGTGAGCATCGCTGAAGTCGGGCGGGCGCTTGGCCTTGAGGTGCCTTTCCTGCGGCCACCGGAACTGGCGCGCGACGATACGCCCACGCTGCCGGTGCTGCAGGATGTCGTGCGGAACCTCGAGGCGGCTGGGGAGGAATACGACGCGGTGTTCACTCTGCAGCCGACGAACCCGCTGCGCCTGCCATCCGACATCGACGGTGCCATTGGGCTTCTGGAGCGAACCGGGGCCGATTCCGTGATCGGGGTGACGCCGGTCGGGGACTGGCACCCGGCGAGGATGAAAGCCATCGAGCCCTCGGGCCGTGTCATCGATCCGCCGTTTGCCGAGGCGTTCGAAGGCCAGCCACGACAGACCCTCCCCCAACTCTACCTACGTGAGGGGTCCGTGTACGTGACTCGACGAGACGTCCTGATGGTTCGTGGTTCAATCAAGGGGGACGATTGCCGCGCCTGGATCATCCCTGAGGAACGCGCACTCAACATCGACACTCCCTTTGACCTCTGGTTGGCGGAGCAGATGCTGAGGCGACTGAGGGAGTCCGGATGAATGGGTTGTCCCGCCCGGTGGTCTTGATTGCTGAGAGCATCGGATTCCCCGTGAGCGCCTTGCAGGTGCTCGAGGCGGTGGCAGAGGTCAAGCTGGCCAACCTCGATCGCTCAAGCCTGCTAGCCGCCGTTTGCGAGGCGGACGTCTTATGGGTGCGTTTGCGACACCATATCGACCAGGAGGTTCTCGATGCTGGCGGTCATCTCAGAATCCTGGCCACGCCGACGACCGGTCTCACCCACGTTGACCTTGATGCTGCTCGGCGACGAGGAATCGCCGTGGTTTCACTGCAGGGCGAAGTGGAGCTTCTTCGCAACATTCGGGCGACGGCCGAGCACACGATCGGTCTGATGCTGGCGCTGCTGCGGCGCCTCCCTACCGCCGTGGCGCACGTCCTGGGGGGTGGGTGGTGCCGTGACGACTTCCGGGGCCACGATCTTTTCGGGCGTGCGGTCGGAGTGGTTGGCCATGGACGACTTGGCCGCATCGTCTCTCGGTATCTGCTGGCATTTGGCGCCGAGGTCCTCACGACTGATCCGGAGGTCTCACCTGGCAACGTTGAAGCCGGGGCGCAATGGGTCGAGATGGACGAGCTCCTAGGTCGGTCGGAGATCGTGACGCTGCACGTCGACGTCCGCCCGGAATCGCGGGGGTTCTTCGATCGTGCCCGAATTCGCGCGATGCGGCGCGGGGCGCTGCTCGTCAACACCTCGAGGGGTGAGCTCGTGGACGAGGTGGCTTTGCACGACGCGCTGGAGAGCGGGCATCTGGGTGGTGCGGCGCTCGACGTGCTTGCCGGGGAGCAATCGGAGGGCATGGGCCACCATCCGTTGGTCAAGTTGGCCCGGGCGCACGGCGGCTTGATCATAACGCCACACATCGGCGGCAACACCCATGAGTCGCTTGCCACGGTCGAGAACTGGCTTGCGGGGCGAGTCGTGGAGGTCCTAGGGGGAGCCTCCGAAGTCCGTCAGTCGATCGCCTCGGTCCCTTCTTCGATTGAGGTAGCTTGACTGACATCTGCTTCGTGGTGAGTCACGGCTTCGCGGCGCGCATGGTCGTGTATTCGCGGGTTATTCCGCTCCTCAGGGGACAGGGCCTCTCCGTTGTTCTTCTCGTTCCGGAGGGTGATACCGCACATCTGAACTCGATTGCTGAGGAGATGGGTTTTCGGGTCGAGGTCATCTCGACGGGTGCGCTGCGTGGTGGCCGCTTGTCCGGTTGGATCCGCCCCTACCTGTTTGAGGATGTAGGCCGAAACCCAGCCCTTCGTGCCAAACACCTGCGGTCGGTCAGGCGCATGGACGCGCGTGGGTTGGCGTCACGCGCGTTCTTCGTCCTGAACCGGGCCGCGTGTCGGATCGCTAGGCTGCGCAGGGCACTCGTGAATTGGCAGCGTGGGAAACTGAGAAGCAGAGTCGTGGGGGAGACCGTCAAGAAGTTGCGGCCGGCAGTTGTGGTTTCGACCTATCCGGTCAACGATCTCGAGGCTTCAGTTCTGCTCGAGGCACAATGTCTAGGTATTCCGACGGTGGGCCAGCTCCTGAGCTGGGACAACATCACCTCGAAAGGACGATGGCTCGTCATACCTGACCTCTTCCTCGCGTGGGGATCGATCATGGCGGAGGAGCTTGGCCGCTACTACGGGGTAGGTGGTGAGCGCGTGATGTGCACTGGTGTGACACACTTCGACACTCACATCAACGGTGTCACTCGGCCGCGAATCGTGGAATCACTCGAGCGGCTCGGACTCGAGGGCGAGCGGCCATACTTGCTATTCGGCATGAGTTCTCCCGTGTTTGCTCCGACGGAAATCGAGGTGGTTGAGCATGTAGCGAGGCTGGTCGAGTCAGACCAGTTTGGCGCCGAGATGCAGCTCGTGGTGCGACCACACCCACAGAATGTCATGGGGAGCATGGCAGATATGAGCTGGCTCCCCCGACTCGAGATGCTACGGTCAAGCCGGGTAGCGGTGCAGTTCCCTCTGATGGTCCGGAGCAGCCTGCCGTGGGCGACAGAACGTGAGGACATGCTGGTCTTGGCCAACCTGATCGGGGGATGCTCGGTCTGCATCAACTCAGGTTCGACACTTAGCCTCGACGCCATCATCCAGGACCGTCCCGTCGTCCTGCCTTTGTTCGATGTCGGTTCGCAGTGGCCCTGGTGGGCTTCAGCAAGGAGAATCGGTGACTACATTCATCAGCGCACCATGATCGAGCTTGGTGGTGTCACCGTTACTCACAGTCTCGAGGAAACCATGCGAGCGATTGCGGTGTACCTGGCTGACCCGTCCGTGCACAGTGCTGGCCGCCGCCTGACGCGCGACCGCGAGCTCGGCCCCTGCGATGGGAGAGCGAGCGAGCGGGTGGCTCGGGCATTGCAGCGGTTGGTCGCAGAGGGCTACTCCGCAGGGGTGCGGGCACTGTCTGGGTGATTCGGAAGAACGCAGTTGAGAGGGAGCTGTGCAGCACCTACAGACTGGGGTGTTGATAACGGAGGAGGAAGGATGAGCGAAGGGAAGCGGGTTCTTGTCACTGGCGCAGGTGGGTTCATTGGCAGTCATCTTGTGGCTGAGCTGAAGAAGCGCGGCGCATGGGTCAGGGGAGTCGACCTCAAGTACCCGGAGTTTGGTTCGACTGAAGCGGACGAATTCGAGCTCCTCGACTTGCGGCGTTGGGACGCGTGCCTGCAAGCTACGCGGAACATCGAGGAAGTCTACGCGCTGGCTGCCGACATGGGCGGCATGGGCTTCATCTCTTGCAACCATAGCCAGATCCTTCACAACAACATTCTCATCAGCACCCAAACGCTCGAAGCCGCGCGACTGAACGGCTGTAGGCGCTATCTCTACACGTCGTCGGCGTGCATCTATCCCGAGTATCTGCAGGACAAGACCGACGTCGAGCCCCTCAAAGAGGAAGCTGCATACCCGGCTCAACCCCAGGATGCCTACGGTTGGGAGAAGCTCATCACTGAGCGCCTTTGCACGCACTACCGGGAGGATTATGGCCTCCTGACGCATATCGTGCGTTTTCACAACATCTTCGGTGAGCGAGGAACCTGGACCGGCGGCCGCGAGAAAGCTCCGGCGGCTCTGTGCAGGAAGGCCGCGGTCGCGAAACTCACGGGTAACCACGTGATGGAGATCTGGGGCGACGGAGAGCAGACGCGGAGCTTCTGTTACATCGACGACTGTGTCGAAGGGATCATCGCGCTCCAGGCTTCCGACTTCACTGAGCCGATCAATTTGGGGCAGGATCGAATGGTAACCATCAACGAGCTTGCTCTCATGGCTGCTGAGGCTGCGGGAATCTCAGTCACTCTCAATCACATCGATGGGCCGCAGGGTGTGCGGGGGCGCAACTCCAACAACAGCCTCATCGAGAGGGTACTCGGATGGCGGTTCAAGGTCTCGCTCGAGGAAGGGATGGCAAGGACCTATCGCTGGATCGAGGATGAGGTGAAGCGTGCCTTGGAAAGTAGCAATCAGGGCGACGAGCTGCTGAGGGCACTCAGCTCCAGTACGGTTGTCAGATCAGCATTACGCTAGCTAGCAACCTGTCTTGGGAGGTGCGGTGGCAAGCTCAGAGCCCTCTTACAGGTCTCGAAAGCAGGCGGAATGGTGATGGACACAGTCTTGGCGGCAACTATGGCGGTTTTCGGGGGTAAGGCGTGTCGGCGGTAATGGGGCAGCCGCGAGTCGTAGGCACTCGTGCAGGCTCCCATTACTGGCGTCAGGCTCCTCTGCCAGGACGAACTCGATCGTACTCTCTGCTGCTGTGGACGACAGGTCTGGCCGTGTTTGCACTGCAGTTTCTCACGCAGATCGAAGGTATCCAGCGAGTGGTGACCTTTGGTAGCATCGGCGTGCTGCTGGCATCGGCCCTAGCCAAGCTGAGAGCGCGAGACCTGAGGCCGCCGGCCGAGCTACTTTTCTACCTCGGACTGGTGTTGTCTTCACTGGTTGCACTTCCATGGGTTGTGGACGAGCCGTTGTTTCTACGCTACTGGCGGCGAATTGCTCAGCTCTTCGTCCTCATGGTGCTGGTCGTGGGGATCGTCCGGCGAACCGGTCGCATCGAAGCGGTGATGACAGGTTTTCTGGTGGCTTCCGCTGCAGGCGCCGGTTATGGCCTATTGACCGGGGAGCTAATGGAGTCCCTCTCTCCAGGAGCGATGACCCGCGCATCGGGGGTCTTCGACAACCCGAATGGCCTGGCCCACGTTTGTCTCCTGGGGCTGTTCGCCACGCTCTTCCTTTGGGAGTGCTGGCGGAGAGCAGTTGTGCATGTCGCACTAACGGTCAATGCCGCACTCTTAGTAGCTGCGATCGTGGCGAGCGGTTCACGGGGCGCTTTCGTGGGGATAGTTGGGCTCATGGTCCTCTGGGCTTGGTTCTGCAAGCTCCGCGAAATCCGGAGGCACCCGTCGGTTCTGGTCGGGCTGCTCCTCGTGGGCGCATTCTTCTACCAGGTGTCGACGCTTGTGCTGGCGGAGACGTTCTTGGGCCAGAGGCTGAGACGGTCAGAGAGCTTCGAGGAACTGCAGGAGAAAGAAGCCCGAGTCCAGCTCTTCGAGAGCGGCTGGCATGTTTTCAAGGGTTCGCCGCTGATCGGAGTGGGACTGAACCAGTTTCGGGCTGCAACCGGTCGGGGTTTGATAGGTCATGCGGACCTCGTCGAGCTTCCAGCCACCACGGGGATCGTGGGGACAGCCCTGTACTATGCGTTTATATTTGGGGTTGGGCGTGCTGCGAAGTTCTCAATGCGACATCTTCCCTGTGGAATGGCCGAGGGAGATAGGAACAGGCTAGCTTTCGCGAAGGTCGCAGTGTGGCTCGTAGTCGGCTTGGGGTTCGTAACGATGACCTTCTGGGATATCGGCCCGATGATCCTGCTTTCGTCATTCTTGGGCCTCGCGTATTGGCATCGGGGCACTGCTCGGTGGCGAAGGCGTAGTCACCTGGCGCCTGGTGGGCCGCAATGGGTGAGGACGCCGCACCTGCTGGGCCCGAGCTCTTCAACTAGGGTTCCTCCTGGCAATGATGAGGGAGCTTCGTGAATGAAGGAGGGGTGGAGCTCAAAGTAGTCGAGGTCGCGGAAGCCGTAGGCCTGGCGTTTGAGGACCTTGATCTTGTTGTTGAGCCTCTCGAGAGGGCCGGTGGAGATGGGGTGCTCGAACCAGGAGAGCACCTGAAGGGCGTGGGCTTCGAGGGTGGCAGCGAGCGTGGCGAAGTGGTGCAGCGTCGTGGCTTGGGCACGGGCGATCCAGGCGAAGAGGACGCGCCCTGCGGCATCGGCGCTGGGCTGGTGCCAGAGCTGACGTAAGTCTTCCTCGAAGAGGTAGGCTTCGTACAACGGTTGATTGAGCGCCATCAGGTCGTCGAGGCGGCTGCGGGCGGTGTCCGGCAGCGTCTCGCCGCCACCCAGCAGCAGGAAGCGGCTTTCCTTGATGACCTTGCGGGTTGGGATGTTGGTGGCGTGAGAGAGCTCGCGTCGGGTTCCGTCGATGGCACGGTTGCCCAGCGCGACAGTGTGAAAAGGGTCGTGCACGATGGTGAGGCGAGGGAAGACGGCTTGCACGGCCAGCCGGTAGGCCGGCCACATGTCGAGTGCGACGGCGTCCAGGTGTGGGCCAGCCGGCTCGAGGGTGCGGAGGAAGGGAATGAGCGGCCCGGCGTCGCGGCCTTGGGCCACCCGGAGGATCTGACCGGTCTCGAGATCGAGGGCCACCGTCATATACCGATGGCCCTTGTGGGCGGCGAACTCGTCGACGGCAATCAGCCGGACAGTGCGCAGCAACCGCCGTTTCAGCCAGCGGGTGAGATGCGTCTTGAAGGCATCCTTGACCAGGTCCCACCCCACACCTCATTGTCAGATCGAACCACGCCGCTCGACAGTGCCGGCACCGTCGCTCACACGGCTAAAGCTCCCCGTGCAGGCGCACCACGCCCCCTGCGTACTCCGTCCGCACCTGCCGGTCGCCGTGCAACCTCATCGTGTGATACGAGCAACTCGTCGTTGCCATCGCCGCCCCTTATCGTTTTCTTCCAAGTCCGGAAGCATGACTGCCCTGGCGGCGACGCTACCTCTACCCCTTGCCGGATGAGCCTCAACTGAGAGCGAGAACGTGTCGACGAGCCGCGACGCTGGAGAGCACCTGGGTGGGCTGCCACCGGTCCGCGGACAGCGACCAAGACAGCCGCTGGTCCTGCCGGATCAACCTGGTGGGTCAAGCGGGTCTGCTGTTGCCCCGGAAACTCTATTTTATCAGTGAGTGTGTCGTCCTTCATGCCGCGGCGCTGGGTTCGCAAAGCGCAGACGTTGTACTCTGACGCTGGCTGTGCCTCGCGCCAGCGTTCTGCGGAGCGCCACCTCCGAAGACAGGTTTTCCGGATCTCTGAGGTATGCCACGATGAGAAGATCTCACTCGAAGACTGGTTGAATCGGCGGGACACGCGCCGTGATCAGCTCGCCTGGATGCTCGGGCTTGAGCCTGTGCGGCTCCGAAGTGACCTCGAGCCCCAGAGCACCGGTCAATTGCAGAGAGATAGGTTCACGGTGGAGAAACTTGTCATCCAGAGTCTGCCTGGGCTTCTCGTTACAGCCAACTTCTATCTGCCGCGACAGTCACGGGGACCCTGGCCCTGCGTGATCTATCTCAACGGCCACTGGCCGTCGCTCGATGGTGCGAAAACGGGCTTCCAGGACCGCTATCTCTGGTACCCCGCCCACGGCTTCGCCCTCCTCGTCCTCGACCCCCTGCAGTTCGGCGAGATTCCCGGGATCCACCTGGGCACGAACCGGCTCAGCATGTGGCACTGGCTATCCCTCGGGTACACCCCTGCCGGCGTGGAGGTCTGGAACGCGATGCGGGCCATCGATTGGCTCGAGACGCGGCCGGAAATCGATGCCACCCGCATCGGCGTGACCGGTATCTCGGGCGGTGGGGTGATGACCCAGTACCTCGCCGCTCTCGATGAGCGGGTGAAGGTCGCGGCCGCCTCGTGCTCCACCTACACGATCGCCGATCAGATCTGCAAGCGCCTCGTGCAGGGCCAGTGCGACTGCACCTTCTTCCCCAACGTGTTCGGGTTGGATTTTCCGGATATCCTCGGGCTCATCGCCCCCCGTCCCTTGCTCATCCTCGGGGGCAGGAAGGATCCGATCTTCCCGCCTTCGGGGTTTCGCGGGGCCTACCGGCGTGTCAAGCGAACCTACGAGTGCTGCCCCGAGACGCGCCTCGACGGTCCCCGTGTGCGGCTTGTCGAATCGGGAGCGGGGCACACCGATCCTCCGCATTTCTTGGAGGAGACGCGGCGATGGATGGCGAGGTGGCTGGGGCTGGCCGATCGCCTCTCCGATTCGGACTACCGGGAGCTCACACCGCTGCCTTCACCGCCTTCAGTGCTGCGCTGCGTTGAGCGGCCCCCGGCGCGGGCGCTCAACTACGGCGTGCACGAAGCCTGGATCTGCCCGTCGCGCCCGACTATGCCTGCGAGCCGACGCGCGTGGGAGGAGCGTGCCGCTGGATTGAGGGACGTGCTCCGCACGAGGGTCTTCGGCTGGGTCCCCGACACCCCGCCGCCGTTCGCGGCGCGAAAGCTGATCGGCAGCGGCGGTTTCGCGGGCACGCTGGCACGGTACGAGAAGTGGGAGATCCAGACCGAGGCAGGGCTGCGGGTCGTCCTCGATCTTGTCCAGCCGAGCCGGTCAAAGCAGGCACGCGGCATAGTCCTCTGGGTTCGCAGGGCAGCGGATCAAGTCGGGTTTCCCGACCTCGACGAGCTGCTGCCCCTCCTCCCCGAGTGGGTCGTGGCGGCGGTGTCGCCGCGCCTGTCCGAACGCCCGCTACCCACGGCAAGGTATGCCGAGATCGAGCGTTCGGCGGCACTTCTCGGTCGCACGCTAGCCGCCATGTGGGTGTGGGATGTCCTGCGAGCGGCGCAGTGGGTCCGGGAGCAGGCTGGAAACGAGCAGATCCCGCTCATCGTGTATGGCAAGGGTGATGCCGCCCTCGTGGGTTTGATTGCGGGCGTCATGGACGAGCATGTGGAGCAGGTCGTGGTCTCCGACCTTCCCACCTCTTTCCGGACGGCTCCACCCCTGCTCACGCTCTGGCGCGACGCCGACGTACCCGAGATTGCCGGGATCATTGCTCCACGAACGCTGACCTTTGTCCCCGAGATCCTGCCTGCCTTCGAGGTCACTCGGGGCCTGTTCCACCTCTGCGGCGCGGCGGACCGCCTCCGTGTCGAACTCAGCGTGGCCGAGGCCGCCATGGCCGGTCTCAATCCGCATGAAGGAGCGCGAGCGTAGGCAATGCTCACCGAAGAGCAGTACGTACAGCAACAGATCGCGGTCGGTCGGCGCATTCACCTGCACGACGGCGTGTGGTGGGAGCAGGTCTACCCCTTCTACTGCAAGCCGGCGTGGGTCTACAAGGCAGTGGAGCCCGGCTCGGCGCGACCGAGTAGAGCTCGTAGCCTGCTTGGATTCAGCCATCAGACGGTGAACGACGGGAAAGCCAACCGTTTGCTCCCGCTGATGGTGCTGGATCGGTCGGGGCTGGATGGATTCGACCTAGGCAAGCTCTCCGCAAACCTGCGAAGCAAAGTGCGCCGGGGCCTCCGGCGCTGCGAGGTGAGGCCACTTACGGTCATCGATTCACTTCTCGAACGAATGCGAGAGATCAACATCCTCCAGGCAGAACGTCAGGAGGCGCACTTCGGCGCCGAAACACCCGTCCACCGCTATACAAAGGAAGCCGATGCATGGAGGGCCCAAATCCGGCGGGAATTCACGCTCGAAGGCCGGGAGTGGTGGGGGGCGTTCGTGGAAGGCCAGCTCGCGGCGTACCTGCGCACATTGCAGGTCGAGGACACACGCGTGATCCAACAGACCAAAGCCGACCCGGCCTTCTACAGGTACTATCCGATGGACGCGCTTTACTTCACAGTCCTGTCGCAGGCCGCCGCCGACCCGGGTTGTCGGCGAATCATCAACGGTCGCCCCCAGCACGAGAGCCTCAACCACTACAAGGAGCAGTTCTTTTTCAGCGCGGTTGGCATCCCGTGGTTCTCGAGCAGCGCCTGGTTCGTCGGGGCCGCCAGA
The DNA here is from genome assembly GCA_012516935.1 of Holophagae bacterium. Taxonomy (GTDB): domain Bacteria; phylum Acidobacteriota; class Thermoanaerobaculia; order Thermoanaerobaculales; family Thermoanaerobaculaceae; genus JAAYVZ01. Next base: position 8,307 of record JAAYVZ010000064.1, on the reverse strand, counting down.
CGGGCGCTGGCGTTGGCTAGCCAGGTCCGGTGCCTGGGCCGCAAAGCAGGTCCTTCACCGACCTTCTCGGTCGAGGGCGGGGCCAAACACGCAGCCGGGGAGCCGACAAGATGATAAGCGAGGAGGAATTCGCACTGGAGGAGCAACGGCTCGGCAAGCGCGTGCATCGCCATGACGGTGTATGGTGGGTGAGTGCTGCCCCTTTCTACTGCAAGCCAGTTCATGAGTTCCGACCGTTCGCACCCGGGGGCGCCAGACCTTCGCCACTCTGGGCACCTGGCGGGTACTCCCACCAGGTCAATGAGGAAGCCCAGGGCAACCAATACGTCGACTGGATGGTCCTGTCCGGTCAAGAGCTTGGGCAGTACAGCCTTGCCGCACTACCTGCAAAGAAGCGCAACAAGGTACGGATTGGCTTGAGGGAGTGCACGGTTGAGCCTCTTCAACCTCAGGACGATGTGCTCCACGCGATGAGGGAGATCAACATCTCCCAGGCGGAGAGGTTCCAGCTGGCTGGTGACCGCCGTGACTTCCTCCCACCCGAGTACTACGTTCGCAACTCAAGCAGGTGGGCACGGGACATGAGGGCTTTGTTCGCCCACCTCGGGCACGTGTTCTGGGGTGCCAGGGTAGGTGAACGGTTGGTTGCGTACATCGATGTCTTGAGAGTCGCTGACTCCTGGATCTTTGGCGCGGTCAAGAGCCACTCATCGTGGCTCCGCCAACGTCCTGTCGACGCCCTCTACCACGTGGTACTGCAAGCGGCGGTTAGCGACGCGTTTTGCCGTCGCGTCGTGAACGGTGGCCCGGACCCGGACCGACCGACTCTCGATCATTTCAAGGAGAGCTTCCTCTTCCGGTCTGTCAGAGTCCACTACTACAGCCATTCGCTTGTCAGGTCGCCATTCGTCAGGAGGTTGGTCAAGCCTCTCGTGGCGTGGTATAGGCGTCTCCGGCCGCGGTGAGAGGGGTCTGGCGGCCGAGTGAGAACCGTGGCGATGCGATATCATGAGAATGTGCAGGAGCAAAAACCCGGTAGCCGAGCGGAGGGTCAAGTGAGTCTTTTGAAGAGAGATAAGCCATTTCTCTTGGCGTCCGTTGGCTACCCTCCGGTTCAAGGTGCTGTAGGTACGATCATGAAGCAGCTCCTGGATAGGTTCGAGCGGGGTTCTGCTGTCGTGGGTACCTGTCGTTGGCTCCGCAGCTCGGCCAAGACAGCCGACCAGGAAGCGACACATCCCCGCCATGAGGTTTCTTTGCGGTTCGGCAATAGGCTCGATCGACTGGCCTTTTCTTTCGAGTGGAGAGTCGCCGCCCTTGGGCTCAGGCGCCTCGTGTACAAGTACGATTGCCGTGCCGTGTTGGCGGTATTCCCCGACCTCCCCATGGTGCGTGCGGCGATTGCCGTGGCGGAAGCGTGCAGAATCCCATTCCTTGTCCACCTTCACGATACGGTGGAGGAGTCGCTTTCCGGGACCCCCTACGAGCGGATGGCGAGAGAGGTGGAAAGCGCGATCTTCAGGCGGCCCTGGCAGGCCTTGCCTCTGACGGGTGGCCTGAAGGAACACTACGGCCGCAAGTACGGTACCGATTTTATCGAGCTTCCTCATCCCTACTCCGAAGACCTGCCTGTGAGCTTCGACCCCACGCCTTTCGCGGCAACGGCATGCTGGTCAGGGAATGTCTACGCGATCAACGACAGGTCTTTCGTCAGGCTGTTTGATGCGTGCAGAATGGCGGGTGCCAGGTTCGTCGTGACGAGTCCGATGCCGAAGGCCAGCTTCTACCGGTTCGTGGACGGCGAATTCGACGTCCGGTTCCTGGCGCGCAGGTCCGAGTACCTCGAGTTTCTGCGGCGGCAGGCGGTGCATGTCGTGGGGCTCAACTGGCCGGACGAGACTAGTGTTCACCGAGACGAGTTGGCAACCATCTTTCCCACCAAGATGCCCGAGTATCTGGCAAGTGGCGTTCCAGTCCTTGTTCACTGCCCTCAGGAGTACTACCTTGCGAGGTTCATACGCGAGCGAGGCTGCGGCTTGGTGGTGTCGGATCGAGACCCAGGAGCCATCGAGACAGTAATGCAGCGGCTCATGAGGGAAACCGGTCTGCGTGCAGAACTCGGCCGGCGGGCTCTGGAGGTTGTCCGGGATCGCTTCTGCGTCACCAGGGTTGTCAGTGTGCTCGCCCGGCACCTGGACGACGTTCAAAGGAGTCTCAGAGGTGCCTAGTGCGGCCAGTCTGGCAATGAACGTCAGGCTCTACCGTGAGCAAGTGCGGAAGGCTCTGACCTACGTACGCGCGTGGGATTCGTACTGGCAAGAGACCCTGCAAATGGAGAAGACCGGCGGACGGGGGGACTTGCTGGGCGCGTACCCGCTAGATTTCCGTCCGAGGCTACGGGAGGGCCACTATCCCACCTCCGATTTCGAGGGCGTTCCGATGTGGCCACATCCGGTGGACGGACGCCCCCGCTATTTCACCACCGCAATGACCTCCTGTGCCCTTGCTTTGTGGCATCACTTCGTTGTGGACGGAGATTCGGGAAGCCTTCACCGTATGCTCCGGATTGCTAGACGACTTCTTGCAGGCTGCTGGGAAGGATCGGAGCTGCACCTCCTCGACGATGGGCGCGAACCGCTGCTGTCGGCGATGAGCCAGGGCGAGGCGATGAGCGTCCTCTGCCGCGCGTGGCAAGCGACGGGTGAGGAGGAGTACCGGGTTGGTGCTTTGGCATGCCTCGGGCCGTTTCGCCGGAGCGTTGAAGATCGAGGGGTAATAGGTCGTTTTTCCGCCTCAGGTTCTGTCTGGTTCGAGGAGTTGACCACAAAGCCGCTTCATCACATCCTGAACGGCATGGTCTATGCGATCTGGGGTCTGCAGGACCTGGCCAGCGCGACGGGCAACTTGGAGGCGTTCGAGCTGTCCGAGATGGGGGTGCAAGCGATCGAGACTGAAATCGGCAGGTTCGACTTGGGCTGGTGGTCATCGTATTGGGTTCCCGAGCCGGGTGGCGTGTGCTACCCGGCTAGCGCCATGTACCACTCGCTCCACATCTGCCAACTCAGGGCTTTGGGATGGGTTCACGGCAGGACGAAGATCCTTGCAGCAGCAGATCGGTTTCGTTCCTACGCGTCTCGCCCGCTGAATCGTCTGCGCGCCGCCTACACGCTACTCAAGGGCAAGCGCCAGCTTCGAGCACACAGAGCAGGCGCAAAGTGACCCGACGCCTCTCGATCCTGTTTGCGGTGGCCGGCTTCCCCACGCTGGGCCGGCCGAACCGGCAGGTGTTCAACCAGTACTCTGCGGAGGCGTTGGCTGGCGTTGTTGATCTGAATGTCGTCTTCTTGCGACTCTGGCGCCCTGGCTGGCCCTTCTTGGCGACTGAGGGAAGGGACTTCGGGAGGGTTCACACGCTCGCCGTTCCGGGGTTTCCCGGCGGGTGGTCGTTGTCAATGAGGCGCCTGACAGATCCATGGACTCTCCTACTCTTCCGCGAGGTCGGTTTCCGCCTTCTCAAGCGTCTCCTCAGTGAGTGCGACATCATTCACTCGGTGGATGTATTCAATCCAGGCGTTCCAGCAGGGTCCTGGGCTCGACGGTACGGTAAGAGGCACGTCGTCCAGGCCACAGGCTCTGACCTCAACGCGCTCCTGCCGGCGGAGGGCAGGCTGCCGGTGATACGCGGATGGCAGGGGCGCATCGACGGTGCTGCCTGCAACAGCGCAGCACTTCGGGTGGTCCTGATGTCGTTGGCACCGGGCATTCCGGTTGTCGAGACGGTCTACCGCGGGGTCGATCTCGAGCGCTTCTCCCCATCACTTCGGGATGTGGCCGACCCACAGCAGGGTCAAGGCATCCGGTTCCTCTATCTTGGTGGGCTGCCTTCGTATCCCTATCACCCGTGGCGGAATGACACCAAAGGCGGCGTCACGCTGATGGGCGCCTGGTCCATGGTGGAGCCAGAGCTCATCGCCATGGGTGCTTCGTTGGTCTTCGCCGGTCCCCAGGCGGTGTCCGGTTGCAGCGAGTCGTGGAGAGCAGGGCTCCGGCACCCGGATAGCGTGTGCGTGGCTGGCACGGTCAACCCAGCGGACCTGCCTGGGGAGTATGGCAAGACCGATGTGGTCCTTGTCCCTAGTCGGGAGGAGGGGCTTCCCAACGTGGCCGTCGAGGCGATGGCCTGCGGGCTACCAGTAGTTGGATCCCGTGCTGGGGGTATTCCGGAGGTGGTTGTTGACGGCCAGACAGGGCTGCTCGTGGCGCCGGGCTCGGTGGGCGAGCTGGCCCGGGCAATGCTGATCCTCGCATCAGCGCCGGAACGCGTCCGGCAGATGGGAGCCGCGGCAAGGGTGCGGGCAGAGAAGGTTTTCGACCGGCGAATGTATCCGAGGAAGATGCTCCAACTCTATAGTGAGGTTCTTTCCCTTCCGGCGTGACTTGGCTCGAGCCGCCCATGCGAAGGATGGCGCTACGAAACTGACGCTCGGGAGGCGGTCGGCTGACTTCGGGTAGTCGCGGCGTGATGGCGTAATGGTAAGTGACAGGAAGGACTGTCCGAGAATGTCGACACGCCCCCAAGTGTGCATCCTGTCGAGTGGCAGAAAAGCCAACGACGAACGCATCTACTACAAGATTGCCAGATCACTTAGGAAGCGTTTCGAGAGAGTCGTCATTGCCGCCCCTGGAGAACCCGACCACAGATTCGATGATGGTATCGAGTTCAGAAAGGTCGAACGGAGGCGCTCGCGCTTCAATCGGTGGGGCACATGGCGATCGCTCTATCATGTGGCCACCTTGTGCGATGCCGAGGTGTTCCAGTGCGAGGAGCTCGATGCCTGGCTGATCGGTTGGCTTGTAGCCCGGCGGACTGGGGCACGACTGGTCTTTGACGCGCACGAGTTCAATCCAGCTGAGATAACCATCGGCAGTAGGGGGCTTGTTCGGTGGGTACTCTGGCGGGTCGTGGTGGCCCTGGACCGTTTCCTGGTGAAGAGGACCGACCGCGTCCTCGTCGCCAACGATATCGTGCGAGCCTATTACTTGATTCTGCACCGGTTCGCCAGGGTGGCGGTGCTTCACAATTCCCCAGTGCTGGGCTTGTTCAGGGGAGCCGACCCGCCGCCGCGGAAAGAGTATCTCCTGTGCCACGAGGGATCGCTGGGATTCTCGAGGGGCCTCAAGAGCCTCGTGAGAGTCGTTGAAAGGCTGCGAAGTGCGGGTGTCAACGCGAAACTGCTAATCGTGGGCGATGTCTATGGAAAGGAACGCGCTTGGCTCGAGCATGAGCTTTCGAGAAGCGACCTGATCGAGTGTGTCGATCGAACGGGTTGGTTGCAGTACCCCAAGGTGGGGGAGGCGATCGAGCGTTGTGAAATCGGATTGATAACAATGGAGCCGACCCCATCGAACATGCTTTGTGGTCTGCCGAACAAGCTCTTCAATTACATGCGATATGGCCTCCCGGTGGTAGCGCCAGACTTCCCGGAAATTGCCAGGGTAGTTTCGTCGGAGCAGTGTGGACTGATATACCAATGCGGCGACAGCAACGGGCTTTTCGAGGCTGTAGGGCGCCTGGCTCATGACGAGAGCCTGAGGAGGAGGCTAGGAGAGGCAGGGCGGGCAGCCATACAGAGGCGCTATGCCTGGGAACTGATGGAGCCCGTGCTCTTTGAGGCATATTGCGGTCTCGGCAGCGAGGGGCCCGATGGGAGAGCTGGAGGAGCTGCGCGGGAGTCGGCGTCAGGTGTCCGGCCGTGAGTGAGGACCTTGGCGCGGCGGCTCATTATGGTCCTGGTCGAGGCCTACGGCGGCGCGACACGCACACTGGTGGCGCTTCATCACATTGTGCGGTTGTCGGTGGGGAACCCGGACCTTCCCGCTGCGCTCCTTGCGAGGACAGGCTCATTGCTTTCGCACCTCCAGTGACGCTCGCGTGGTTTCTGCGGACAACAATGAGAGTAGCATTGTAGGGTAGGATCGGTGGGTAAGAAGGGCTTCTTCGCAGAGCCTGTCGAGGGATCGCACCTCCCTGAGTGGGACCGATTGGCGGCGGCGCACGGGTGTCTGTTCGATTCGGTGCGCTGGACGCGCTTGTTCGAGCCGCGGATCCGGCGGGTGGGGCTGTTCGATGCCGGCGGCACGCTGCGCGGTGGCTTCTGCGTCTGGGAGCAGCGTAAGCTCGGGCTGAGGATCCTCCGCAACCCGCCGTTCACGCCGCAAATTGGTCCTTTCTTCGAGCCTCGGGCCTCCAACGCCGCTGCTCACACCAACGAGGAACGGGACGTCATGGAAGCGATGGTCGCCTGGCTCGACTGCCAGCGCGCGGCCGTCGTCTCCCTCGGCCTCGCCCTCAGCGTCAGCGATTGCCTGCCCTTCTACTGGCGAGGGTACAAGGTTGTGCCACACTACACGTACCTGTTGGACCTGAGCCGGTCCAAAGACGACCTTCTGGAAGCAATGTCGACCGAGCGGCGAAAGAACCTCCGCAAGGCAGAAACCGATGGCATCGATGTCCGAGATTGCACCGACCCTGGTGTGATCGGTGGCCTCGTGCGGGGCACCTTCTCTAGAAACGGGAAACGCTTCGCAGAACAGGCGATGGACGCCATCCTCGGCGCAATGCCCCCTTCAGGCGGGAGTATCTGTAAGGTCGCTTGGAAGCAAGACAAGGCAGCAGCCGGCGTGTACGTTGTTCTCGGTCCTCGGTCCGCCTACTACCTAATGGGGGGATACTCTGACGGAGCGCACCACGGTGCCGGTGCCCTCGCGATGTGGCACGCAATCCTCGAGGCGAAGAGGAGGGGTTTGCAGGTCTTTGACTTTGAAGGCTCGGTGATCCCTCCTGTAGAGCGGTATTTCCGCGGCTTCGGCGGCACGCTGACGCGGGTATTCAGCGTCCAGAAGGCTTGGCTAGCGCTCGAGATGTTCCTCGGGGCGATCTCGAAGTACAGGAACCGCTTCTGATGGCCACCACGGGGAAGGGGCCGGTACAAGCGACCATGACGGGCTCTTCGAGGACCCCTGCGCGCCCCGGTTTGTGGCCGAACGGCGCCCCGTTTGCGCTCTTTCTCTCACACGACATCGACCAGATTCATGACCGGGAGATGTGGCGGATTATTGCGGATCTCAATCACATCCGGCGAGTCGTCTTCGGCGGCGAAACCGGGAGCGCGCGGTTGGCGGCCGCCAGGGTGGCGCGTGCTCTCTTCAAGCCCAAACCCGCGACGAGAGACTTCGCTACCATCCTCGAGATCGAGGCCAGGTGGGGTTTTAAGTCGACCTTTTTCGTTCTGCACGACCACTACTGGAGAAGGTACGGGGCTCGGTTCCGTATCCAGCAGCCAGAGATGCGGCGAATCGCGCGGATGATCCTGGATGCTGGATGCGAGATCGGATTGCACGGCGGCTACTACAGGTTCAACGATCCCGATGCGTATCGGGAGAGCTGCTTGGCCCTTGAAAACACTTTCGGAGCGAAGGTGGTCGGTATCCGGAACCACTGGCTCCGCTTGACAGAGGGAGAGACCTGGGCTGCACAAGTTGCTGCGGGCCTCTCGTACGACGCCACGTTCGGGTTCAACGAGACGCTTGGACCTCGTGACGGCGCACAGCAACCGTTCTGGGCTGTGGAGCCTTCCCATCCAGACAACAGCGGCCTCGTAGAGCTACCGCTCACGGTCATGGACTCAACGCTGTTCCGGTGTCTCGGCCTGGGCGGGACAGCCGCTCTCGAGCGCGCGTGGCGGACGATCGAGCCGGTCATCGAGTCCGGCGGCCTGGTGACGCTGTCGTGGCACAACAACTACTTCAACGAGCCGGAGTACTGGGACTGGCAGTGGGTGTACGAAGAGCTTCTCAGAAGGCTCGCGACGTTAAGGCCCTGGTGCGCGACCGGAGCCGAGATCGACCAGTGGTGGCGAAAGTGGCAGGCAGGCAGAGCACCGGCTTCCGGGCAACCGGAGCCGCCCTCGGCCTGATTTCGCGGTGGGAGCGCCCGCGACCGGACTCCTGACGGTTCGAGGGCCTGGCCCCTGGAGGCGAACCTGAGGATTCTCTACTGCATGCAGTTCTTCACCGGAGCGGGGTCACCGGGGACGCTCAACCCCCGCAAGCTCGCGCTCCGTCTGGCCAGTCGTGGGCACGAGGTTCACGTGATCGGAACGGATCACAACATCATCAACGATGGCGTCGAGCTTCCTGAGTCCGTTGTGCTGGACAGAGGGGGGAGTCTCACGGTTCACCGCGTCCCATCGGCCAGGGGAATGCGGAAGAGCCTTAGAGCGTATCCGTAAATAGATTGACTTCTTG
>JAAYVZ010000063.1 GCA_012516935.1 Holophagae bacterium | reverse complement strand
TCGCCGAGGGTGCAGCGCGCCGGACGCTGGCTCGCCTCCACGCCGGCGAGCTCGACCTCCTGTACGTCTCGCCCGAGCGGCTCATGACCGAGTCGTTCCTCGAGCGCTTACGGGGGATCGAGCTCGCCTTGTTCGCCATCGACGAGGCACACTGCGTAAGCCAGTGGGGGCACGACTTCCGCCCCGAGTACCTGGCACTCGGCGAGCTGCGCGGGCAGTTTTCGGGCGTGCCGCTGATGGCGCTCACCGCCACCGCCGACGAGGCCACCCGCGAGGAGGTCGTCGCCAAGCTCCACCTCGGCAAGGCACGCCTGTTCGTCGCTGGGTTCGACCGCCCCAACATCCGCTACACCGTGGTCGAAAAAATCCGTCCCGCCGAGCAGCTCCTGGCGTTCCTCAAGACCCGCGAGGGCGACTCCGGGATCGTCTACTGCCTCACCCGGCGCCGCACCGAGGAGGTTGCGCAGCGCCTGGTACGGGCCGGGATTTTGGCCGGCCCGTACCACGCCGGGATGTCAACCGCAGAGCGCACGGCGGTCCAGGACGCGTTCCTCGCCGATCGGTTGCACGTCGTCGTCGCCACCGTCGCGTTCGGGATGGGGATCGACAAGCCGGACGTGCGCTTCGTCGTCCACCACGACGTGCCCAAGAGCATCGAGTCCTACTACCAGGAGACCGGGCGGGCCGGCCGTGACGGCATGGCGGCGGAGGCGTACCTGCTGTTCGGCATGCAGGACGTGGTCACCGTACGGACGCTCATCGAGCAGGGGACCGATGCCGACCAGGTCCGGGTCGAGCTGCACAAGCTCAATGCCATGATCGGCCTCGCCGAGTCGGAGCAGTGCCGGCGCCGGGCGCTGCTCGGCTACTTCGGCGAGGAGCTCGGCGCCGACTGCGGCAACTGCGACATCTGCCGCGACCCGCCACGGCGCTACGACGCAACCGTCGACGCGCAGAAGCTGCTCTCGTGCATCTACCGTGTCGGCCAGCGCTTCGGTGCCCGCCACGTGGTCGAGGTGCTGCGCGGGGCCGACACCGCTCGCCTCCGCGAGCTCGGCCACGACCGCCTCTCGACCTACGGCATCGGGCGCGAGCACTCGGTCGAGGCGTGGCTATCGCTGGTGCGGCAGCTCATCCACCGCGGGCTGCTGCGCCAGGACATCACCGCCTACTCGACGCTCAAGCTGACACCGGCGGCGTGGCCGGTGCTGCGCGGCGAGCAGCGCCTCGAGCTCGCAGTACCCCGCGAGCGTGAGCCCGGCAAGACCGCTGGACGCACACGCGAACGGCTCACGGCGGACGGGCGGGAGGTCGACGAGCTGCTGTTCGAGCGGCTGCGGGTCCTGCGCCGCCGGCTCGCCGAGGAGCGGGGGGTGCCGGCGTACGTCGTGTTCTCCGACGCCACCCTGGCGGCGATGGCGGCGCTCAGACCGCGAACACGCGACGAGCTGGCGCGCGTGTCTGGCGTCGGCCACACCAAGCTCGCCCGCTACGGCGACGCCTTCCTCGCCGAGCTTCGGCGGTAGGGTTACAACCGGCTCCAACAACCATCGGCCACCCCGAGGCGGCTCGGAGGTCCGTGCCCCCCCTTGGGCAGCACCCTGAGCTGGTCCCGGGTTACGGGCCTCGTCAGCCTCGGCGTCGTGACCGCGGTGTGGGTCGTAGCGGCCCGCCGACATCGCCGCGCCGGGCGGCGGTCAGCGCAGGCGTAGCGTCGCGATCAGGGGGTCGTGGTCGGCGGCCCGGGAGCGATCGGGAAAGTCGGCGTTGATGTGCACGGCATCGATCTTGGCGTCCCCGGCGATCGCCGGGCTCACCAGGATGTGGTCGAGCACCTGCGAGTTGCCCTGAAACACGAAGGTGTAGCGGTCGGCCGGGTCGAGGCGTTTGGCTAGATCGACGAGCGGCGCCGATATGAGCGTCTCGATCGGCGGCGCGAACGGGAACTCGTTGCAGTCGCCGAGCACGACGACGGCGGCCGCAGGGTCGCGGGCGAGAATACCGGCGACGAAGTCGCGCACCACCCGGGCCTGGGCGTCGCGCTGGACCTGGCTCGGCAGCGAGGGCGGCTGCACACGGCCGAACAGCGGGGCATCGCCTCCTTTGGACTTGAGGTGGACGTTGACCACGAAGACCCGCCGGTCGCCGAAGAGCAGCTCTCCGGCGAGCGGCTTGCGCGAGCGTTCGACCCCGCGGGCACGATCCGGCCGCCACACCGCGTTATCGGGGTCGACCCGGCCAGGGCTCGGCGCGAGCGCCAACCCCTGCGGACCCTCCATCACCCGCACCGGGTCGGTCGAGCCACCGACCCCGCGGTCGACGAAGCGGACCCGAGCGGGATTGACCAGCAGCGCGACCCGGATATTCGCTCCCGGCGCGCCGCCGTCCTGGTTGTTCTCGGGGTCGATCTGCCGCGCCTCGTAATGCGGCCCGCCGGCGCGAACGATCCGCTCGACCAGCCGAGCCAGCGTGCCGCGGGCAGTGGTGACACCGTCGTCCGCCGGCCCGCTGTCGTCCTGGATCTCCTGCAACGCCACGATATCGGGACCGCGCAAGTGCGTGGCGACGATCGCAGCGACCCGGGAAAACTTCTCTTCCGGTGAGGTTCGGGCGAGGTTCTCGACGTTGAACGAGGCGATCGAGAGGCGATCACTGCTTCCCACGAGCGCGGTGGTTTCGGGCTGACGATCCCCTGTCCTCACCTCCGGAGGGGGATCCGTGAGCACGAGCCGATAGGTACCGAACGCATAGTCGATCACGCCCACCAACGGCCCGGCGAACCGGTCACCCACGGCCACCTGAGGTGCGGCGGAAACCAACCGCGCACTCACGATGAGCCGTTGCGGGTTGAACCGGTCGGGAGCGATGGCGATCCCACCTCGTGCCGTACGCCGCTCGGTCGGCGGCGGGCCGGCCGTCACCACCCACTCGCCGCGGGCCGACGTGGGCCCGACGACATGAGGATCCCCCACCGCGACGCGCATCCCCTCCAGGCTCTCGAAAAAGTCGGCCCCATCCTCGACCGGGTCGAAGACCGTGAACCCGTCGTTCTCGATCACTTCTTGCGGCGGCTGACGCCCATCCGGTCCGATGATCACCGGCTCCGGCAACACCCTCCCACGACCCACGACCTCGAACCGCGTCGCCACGAGCCTGGTGAGCGGGAGGTCTCGGCCCCGCAGAGCCTCCTCCACGATGCCTTCGACCCGCACCTCGTCGCCGACCGCCGGAAGCGATCGCACGCCGCCAGCGGTGACGAAGATCCCCTCCGAGGTCCGCTCGTTGCCGTCGTCCACGGGTGCCTGCATCCAGAACCCCGGCTCGGCCCCAGGCTCGACCACTGCAGTGACCACGCCGGCGACACCGACTACCTCCTCGCCGAAGTACGGCGAAGCGTGGCCGGCCCCCTGGATGCCTGGGATCGTCGCTTGGCGCGGAGGCAGCCGATCGAGTGTCTCGATTCGCACCGCGAAAGCCAAGATCTGGGTCGTGTCACCGCGAGCTCCGAAATTGTTGTCGCCGACGACCACCAGAGCGCGGCGACCGTCCGGCAGGTCGGGACCGAACGCCATGCTCTCCAGGTTCTGCAAGCGAAGCCCGAGGGTGCCGAGGTCCAGCAGCAGCCGCTTCACCATCGGGCGGACGACGGGCACGTCCTGCCCGGTCAGGGCCGGCACTGCGCTGACGTCGGTAGCGCCAGCGAGCGAAGTCAGATACAGGCGCACCGAATACCCTCGACCGTCGACCGACGCCCGCTCGAGGGCGAGGAAGCGCCCGTCATCCAGCGCGAGCAAGTCCGAAAGGCCGTTGGTCCTGAACCCGCGCGGCGAGTCGGGAGGCGCCGGAACCGGGGCCACCGGATAGAGCCACTGCCCGGTCGGCCCACCGTCAGGCAATGAAAAACGCAAGACCCGACAGTACGTGCCGGTGGTCAGATCGGCCTTGGGGCCGTCCTGCGCTAGGGCATTCTCGGTCGCAAGGAAGAGGGAGCGGCCGTCCGGCGCTGCAGTGAGCGCTTCGAATCCCAGGTTGTCGCGCACGCCCCAGCCGCGCTCAGGGTGCGGTATCACCACCTCCGGCAGCGCGAGACGCCCGAGCTCGACCCCTTCGGCAGAGAAGCGGCCCACGAACGGGGGAGTTCCCAGGTACACGTCGCCTTCGGAGGAGAGAAACAACGTACCGTCGCCTAGCCGTGCGAGCCCCTCGAAGTCCACCGACCGCGGCGCGAAGGTGGCCCCGGCCGCGTCCCGCAGTACCGTCACCCCGACGACGTGGACACCATCAGCTCCCAGCCTGCCGCGCGCAAGATCGAGTGCGAGCGTGTACACCCGCGCCGGCGCCCGCTGGCTGCGGTCGTCGGAGACGGCCAGGAAGCACCCCGTACCTGGGTCGTAGGCCAGGCCGGAGAGGCCACCTACCTCGGTGCCGGCAAACTCGGTCCCGGTGGGAATCGTGGCGCTTCCGACGAGCTCGACTGCAGGGCTGCCGGTCGTCGGCCGAGCCGACGGAGCGCTGCCGCAGGCAGTGGCGGCCAACCCCGAGGCAACCAGCAGCGATCGCCTCACCCAGCTTCGAAACCGGGCTCCTGCCAGCCGGCGCGAGGTACGCGCACCGGTCCTCCATCGCTGACTGGCGGCCCGGTCTGGAGGTGCAGGCAGCGGCATGCTCACTCGTCGAGAAGCATAGCGCGAAACCATGACCGGCACCTGGGTGCTGCCGATCCGACGGAGAAACCAACTGCGCGAGCTGGCCACGCTGAGGGCGTTCCGAGATCGGCCCACACCGCTGTTCGACCAGTCCTGCTCAGCCGACGTGCTGCGCCTCGCCTTTGCCGGCTCGGGTCCCGACTTCATCGGCGGCGTCCGCTGCGAATGAGTTGGTGTCACCGGGCTGAGAGCCGTTGGTCCGGCCGATACGCTCGCTTCCACCCCCCCGGCAAAAGACGTGGCCATACCTTCTCGCTGCCGAACGAACGCCGAGGTGCGGTAGCGCCTCAGAGCAGGTGGATCAACGCCCCCAAGCGCTCGACGTGCTGCTTGATCGCCGCCCGCGCCCGGCTTCCGATCGGTCCACCGGCGGCGAGGTGCGTGCGCACCGCTTCCTCCAGCTCACGGGCGGCGTCGCCGACGGCAGGTAGGCCGAACGACCCGGCGCTTCCCGACAGGTCGTGCGCCACCTGTGCCAGCTCCTCCCACCGGCCCTGCTCGTGCCCCCCCGCCGCGGCAACCCACGTCCGCTCGATCTTGGAAAGGGTGGCCGGCAGCCCGGCTGCGAACCGCCGACGCATGACCACGAGGTGCGAATCGAAGTCGCCGCCGGCGCTGGACGCGGGCGGCACGGGCGGCGTCTGCCCGGATGCCACCCGCGGCCTCGGGGCCAGGCCGGCCAAAGCCTCCTCGACATCGAGTACAGGCTGCTGTCGGCGAGGCGCTGGCATCGCCGGCAAGGGCGTCCGTGACATCGGTTCCGGCTCGGACCGCTCGGTCGTTGGGGCCGGCTCGGGTGTCGGGACCGGTGGTCGGTCGAGATGGAACACCCTGCCGATCCGTACCGCCAGGTCCTCGAGATCGAGCGGCTTGGCGACGAAGTCGTCGGCGCCGGCCTCGATGGCGTCGATGCGGTAGCGAGCCTTGGTGTAGACCGCCGTCATCAGGATCACCTTGGTGGCTGCCAGTGTCGGCTCCGCCTTGATCCGGCGGCAGAGGTCCCAACCGTCGAGCTTGGGCAGCAGCACATCCGAGAGCACCACGGCCGGCTTCTCCCGCAGCGCCGTCTCCACCCCCTTCTGGCCGTCGAACGTCACCAGGACGGCGTAGCCCCTGTCACTCAGGAACGCCTTGACGAGCTCGGCGAGCCGCCGCTCATCCTCGACCACCAGAATTCGCCGGACCACCGTGCTCCCCTCCAACTCGCCCCGAAAACGCTACCCCGCCAAGTACTGTCCGCCCTCTCCGCGGCGAGACGCGCCACCAACGGGGGAGCCTCCCCAGGGTACCCCAGGAAGGCGGGTGGCGTGCAACCTCAGCACCCCGCCACGAACCCGCACCAAAAGGTGGAAGGCACGAGCGGCGCCAAGCTGGGCGAGGGGACTGCTGGCCGTGGTGGACTCGCTCGGCTACCGCCCGGAGTGCAGGAGAATTGGGATCCCACGCTCGCCGCCGGGGGTACGG
>JAAYVZ010000008.1 GCA_012516935.1 Holophagae bacterium | reverse complement strand
CTGCTCGACCGGCTCGGTCTCCTGCTCGACCTTCTCGACCTCCTGCTCGGGCAGCTCGTCCACCCTCACCTCTTCCGCCTCGGCGGCGGGGGAGGGCAAGACCGGCACCTCGGCCTCCGGCTGGGCGATGCCACGCAGCGACAGCCCGATGCGCCGTTCGTTCCAGTCCACCCGGATGAGGCGCGTACGGGCCTTCTGCCCACGCTCGAAAAGGTTGGCAAGCGGCTGGTTGCCCCGGCGCTCGATCTCCGAGACGTGGCACAGCCCCTCGACACCCGGTGCGAGCTCGACGAACAGGCCGAAGTCGGTGATGTTGGTGACGAAGCCCTCGACCTCATCACCCACCTGGTGCGTGGATGCGAACTGGTCCCACTCGTTCGGCAACAGCTCTTTCATGGACAGCGAGATACGCTGCGCGCTGACGTCCATGGCGGTGATCACGGCCTCGACCTCCTGCCCCTTCTGCACGACCTCCGAAGGGTGTGAGATGCGCCGCGTCCAGGCCATGTCCGATACGTGCACGAGGCCGTCCACGCCGGGCTCCAGCTCCACGAATGCTCCGAAGTCGGTGAGGTTGCGGACCACGCCCTTGACCCGGCTGCCGATCCGGAACCGAGTGGCGAAGTCTTCCCAGGGGTTGGGCTCAGCCTGGCGCAGCGACAGCGACAGCCTCCGCTTGTCGATGTCCACCTCGGTGATGATGACGTCGATCATCTGCCCGGGCTGGACGATCGAGCGCGGGTTCTTGACCTTCTTCGTCCACGACATCTCGGATACGTGGATGAGCCCCTCGACGCCCTCCTCGAGCTCGACGAAAGCACCGTAATCCACCACGTTGGTGACCTTGCCGTTGACCTTCTTGGATACCGGGTAGCGGGCCTCGACGTGCGTCCACGGGTCCTCGAAGCGCTGGCGGTAGCCGAGCGACACCCGCTCCTTCTCGCGATCGACCCGCAGCACCACGACCTTCACCTCGTCCCCGACCTTGAAGTACTCGTTGGGATGGCCGACGCGCCCCCACGAAATGTCGGTCACGTGCAGCAGCCCGTCGATCCCGCCGAGGTCGATAAAAACGCCGTAGTCGGTGATGTTCTTGACCGAGCCGGTAACGATCGTGCCTTCCTCGAGCCGACCCAGCGTGGCATCCTTCTGGGTCGAGAGCTCCTCCTCCACCAACGCCTTGCGCGAGAGCACGACGTTGGCTCGACGGGGGTCGAAGTTGATGATCCGCGCCTCGACTTCCTCGCCGATGTAGTCCTCGAGCCGACGCACCGGCCGCACATCCACCAGCGACCCGGGCAGGAACGCCCGCACACCGATGTCGACGGCCAGCCCACCCTTGACCCGCTCGACCACCTTCCCACGCACCGGCGCGCCCTGGCGGAACGCAGTCTCCAGCACGTCCCACACGCGCATCTTCGCGGCCCGTTCGCGGGACAGCTTGATCTCACCGATCATCTCGTCGAAACGCTCGACGAGCACATCGACCTCATCGCCGGCTTTGACGGTCACACGGCCTTCGCGATCCAGGAACTCACCTCGCGGAATGATGCCCTCCGACTTGAAGCCGATGTCCACGACGACGTCGGAGTCGGTCACGGCGACCACCGTGCCCCGCACCACCTCCCCCTCGCGCAGCGTGTGGAACGACTCCTCGACCAGCTCGCGCAGTTGCGAGCGGGCCGACGCCGCGTCGTGGGGGCTGCTCGCCTGGTTGTGCTCGTTGTCCTGACTGTTAACCACTGAGCCTCCTCACGATGCCGGGACCCGGCACCCGAACGCATGTTCTACAAGCAGCAAAATATACGGAACACAAGAGCTTTCTGTCAAGAGGTTCGGTGGACGATAACGGTGTGCTGCTCAGGGTGCTGAAACGCTTGAGCTTCGCCAGGAGACGTCGCGGCGTCGGGCCAACAACGGTCGGTACGACCCGGTCGGGCGGAGGTCGGCGCCGGTGCCGACGAGGGAGGCGGTGGCCACGGCGTCCCCTCCTGCCGGCGCCCGAACCGGACCCCGACGGCGAACCGTGGCCTCGGCGCTGCCGCTGTCGACCGTACCGAGACCGCCCCGGCGGCGCTCGCCGCTCCTGCGGCCCGCCGATCTCAACGCCGCGCCACAACGAATCGCCGCTGTCGACCGTATGCTCCCTGTGGCGGGTAGGTGTCCGATCCTGCCCGACCACCGGGAGGGGTCGTGAGGAGCATCTGCAGGGCGTCGATCCTGGGTATCGTTACCGTTTTCGGGTGGGCCATCGGGTTGCCCGCTCTAGCGCTCGGCCAGGTCGAGCCGACGCCCGACACCAGGCGACGCGTGCCCGGAACCGAGGTCCGCATCGGAGACAGCATCCTCTTCTGGCGCGCCCCTGTCGAGCTGCCGGGTCTCGATGCAATCGGCGTCGAGCCTGGCGAGGGCGGTTCTCTGAGGATCACCGTGACCCGCGGCCGCGGTACCGGCCACCTCACGATCGTCCGCGACCGCGGACCGTGGCCCCGCACTTTGGTGCTCGATCTGAAAGGATTCCGCGGGCTCGGTTCGTTCTCGGTCTGCGACAGCACTTGGTGCGTGGACAGCTCCCTGGGGTCCGCACCCGACACCGCCGTCACCCTGCGGGCTCCCTCACGCCAGGAGCCGGCTCCGATAGTCCGGACCACGGCCACGATTCAGGACGACGGCATCCTCGCCACGATGCCGCTCGACTGGCTCGTCGAGGCCAGCGGGGCTATCACCGTACGTTGGGCCGAGCAGCTTTCGAGGTAGCGACACCAGCCCGTCGACGGACCCGCGTACCGGTCACGGCACCAAGGCCAGCACGCGCTCCACGACCTGCTCCAGGGTGAGCCCGGAGGTGTCGAGGATGTGGGCGCCGGTGGCCGGCCGCAGTGGCGAGTCGGCCCGCGTCGAGTCGCGCTCGTCTCGCTTTCTCTGCTGCTCGAGCACCTCGTCCCAGCTCGTCCGCACACCCTTGCCGACCAGCTCGTCGAAGCGTCGCTGTGCCCTCACCTCGGGCGAGGCGGTCAGGAATACCTTGACGTCGGCGTCCGGGAAAACGACCGTGCCGATGTCGCGTCCCTCGATCACGCCCCCGGTCGCCGCCGCGAGCTGTCGCTGTAGTCGCACCATCTCGCGCCGCACACCAGGTACCGCCGACACCACCGAAGCCATGACCGAGGCCGCCGGCGTCCGCAGCTCGTTCGTCACATCCTCACCGTCCATCAGCACCCGCTGGTCACGGGGATCGCCGGTGAAGCCGATCTCCAGCAGCCCAGCCAGCTCCACGAGCTGCTCCTCGCAGGCGGGCTGAAGCGGTGGACGGATGCAACGCCGCATCGCCGCGACGCCGACGACCCGGTACATCGCCCCGGTGTCGAGGTAAGGCAGGCCGAGCCGCAGCGCCACTTCTCTGGCGGTCGCGGACTTGCCGGCCCCCGCTGGCCCATCGATGGCGATGATGATCGGTCGCCTCACGGCGTCCACGAGTCTACCACCCCCCGCACAGGCGATGATCGGTCTTGGTCGTGGCAGCGCAGAGAAAGACGCGCGTCAGGCGTTCTCGAAGGCGAGCGACTCTGCCAAACGTGGGTCGCGCTCGGGCACCAGCGAGTGCCGGCGCAGCGCCCAGATAACGAACGCCGTCCCCAGCGCCGCCACCGCAACGAACACCGTCATGTCCACGAGCCGGGGAACGGCGTCCTCGCGGCTCACCTCCGGCACCACCAGCCAGTAGAGATCGACCCAGTGCATGAGCAGCATCCATCCGGCGGCGACAGCCAGCAGACGCGGGGTACGCTTGGGGGTGCGCGACAGCAGCGCCAAAAACGGCAGCAGGAAGTGCCCGAGCACCAGCACCAGCCCGACGACACCCCAGCCGTGCGTCTGGCGCCGCACGAACCAGCCGGTCTCTTCGGGCAGCGCCGCGTACCAGCAGAGCATGTATTGGGAGAAGGCGATGTACGCCCAGAACACGGTGAAGGCGAACAGCAGCTTGCCGAGATCGTGGTAATGCTCGACGGTGATCGCATGCCGCAGCAGCCCGGATCTCTGCAGGACCAGCGCCATGACGGTCAGCAGCGCCACCACGCCGACGATCGAGCCGGCGAAGTAGTAGACCCCGAAGACGGTGGAGAACCAGTGCGGGTCGAGCGACATGAGCAGGTCGAAGGAGGCGAAGGTGATGGTCAGCGCGAAGGCGATCATCGCCGGCGCGGCCCGACGCTGCAGCAGAAGCGAGACAGCCGGGTCACCGCTGGCGTCCTGCGCCCGCGAGCGCCCGACGAAAAAGCGGGTGAGCAGCAGCCAGACGAGGAAGTAGACCGTCAGCCGGACGACGAAAAACGGCACGTTGAGGTAGGCCGACTTGGCCTGCAGAAGCACATCGGCAGCGACGACATCGCCGTGGCTCCAGCGGTAGAGCACCCCCATGCTCACCAGCACCGGCAGTACCAGTGCCGCCCAGTACGGCAACGTCGCCGCCACGCCCTCGGCCAGGCGGCGCACCACCACCGACCAGCCAGCGCGCGTGAGGTGCTGGAGGATGACGAAAAACAGCGCCCCCAACGCCAGCGACAGCGCCCACGCGTAGCTCGTCAGGTAGGCGAACGCCAGCCGCCTGACCCCGCCCGCGGTGACCGCCGCCAGGACGAGGCTGGCCGCAATTGCAGCGACCCCCACGCCGGCCGCCATCCGCCCCAGCCTCTCCGCCCCCACCCCGAGCCGCCGCTCCTCCTGGAAGATGTCCGGTATGCTCATGTCTCGTCCCTACTCGAGCGCCACCCGCTGGTCCACCCCGCTCGTGGGCTGGCTGCGTTGCAGCGCCTGCACGTGGGCGACGATCGCCCAGCGGTCGTGGACGCCGATCTGGGCGCCGTACGCCGGCATGTTGCGCACGCCGCTCGTGATCGTCCCGAAAAGCTGCCCGGCTGGCAGGCTGCGGCTCTGGTCGGCGTACAGCGAGCTGGGGATCACCCAGGTTCCCTCGGCCAACGCCTCGGCGCGCTTCGACACCGGGCCGTCGCCGTACCCCGAGAGGCCGTGGCAAGGCGCGCAGTAGATGTCGAACCTTTCGCGGCCGCGGCGCAGCAGCGTCTCGTCGACCGACACCGGCATCGTCTCGATCCAGCGATCGCCCACCCACCCCGTGGTCAGAGCCGGGTCGTCAACCACCGCGCCGTGCTCCACCGTCCCGGCCACCGGCGGCCGCATCGCCCGGCCGTCTGCGAACAGTGGGCTCGCCGCCTGCGGCCCGTACTTCGGCTGCGCATCCATGTCCTGGATGAGGTGAATGCGCGGGCTCGACTTCGGTACCAGCCGGGCGCGCCCGATGAGGACGAGCGGCAACAGCGCGAGCACGGTGATCGTCAAGGCCAGCGGCCTCACCCAACGGGGAAGGTCCTTCATGCCCGTAGCTCCTCGACCGCTTTGGCGCCGCTGTCCTCCAGCATCCATCTCGTCTTCATCTCGTCGAAGCACGGATCCGCTGCCTCGATCGAGATGAAGTACCTGTCGTTCGAGGCCCGCAGAAACCTCGCGACCGAGAACAACGGGTGGTGAAGCTGCGGCCAGCCGCAGAAGATGAACAGACCGGCGACCGCTCCCAACGAAGCCAGCAGGATGGTGAGCTCGAAGGTCACCGGAATCGCCACCGGTAGGCCGAACAGCGGCTTGCCCGAGATCAGGAACGGGTAGTCGAAGGCGTTGGTGGCCCATTGCAGGACGAGCCCCGCCGCCGCACCAATAGCACCACCCCCCAGGACCAGCCAGGGAATCGGGCTGGGGCGGATCCCCATCGCCTCGTCGAGGCCGTGGATGGGAATCGGCGTGTGGACGTCCCAGCGGGAGAACCCGGCCTCGCGGACCTTCTCGGCCGCGACGAGCAAGGTATCGACGGTGTCGTACTCCGCCAGCACCCCCCAAAGCTGCCCCTCGTCGGGCAGCTCGGGGACCAGCCTCGGCTTCCACCTCATGGCGTGCCTCCCTCGAACTGGCGGTCGTGCTGGTGCGGGATCTCGCCCCAGTACTGGCCATGGCCGCGGTGGCGGCCGTGCTCGAGGCCGGCCTCCGGCATCACCGATTTGACCTCGGCCATCGCGAACGAAGGCAAGAAGCGGATGAACAGCAACAAGAGCGTCAGGAACAGCCCGAACGATCCGGCGAGGGTGAGGAGATCCACCCAGGTGGGGCGGAAGTAGTCCCAGCTCGAGGGCAGGAAGTCCCGCGTCAGCGAGGTGACGATGATGACGAAGCGCTCGAACCACATGCCGACGTTGACCAGCATCGCCACGACCCACAAGGCGAGCGGGTTACGGCGCCCGCGCTCGAACCAGAAGAGCTGCGGCGCCAGCACGTTGCAGCCGATCATCGTCCAGTACGCCCAGGCATACGGCCCCAACGCCCGGTTGATGAACACGAACCGCTCGTAGGGGTTGCCCGAGTACCAGGCGATGAAGAGCTCCATGGCATAGGCGTAGCCCACCATCATGCCGGTGGCGAGCACGATCTTGGCCATGTTCTCGAGGTGTCGGGCGGTGACGATGTGGTGCAGCCCGAGCCACGCCCGGATGGGAATCAGCAGCGTCAGGACCATGGCGAAGCCGCCGAAGATCGCCCCGGCCACGAAGTACGGCGGGAAGATCGTGGTGTGCCAGCCGGGGAGCTGCGAGACCGCGAAGTCGAAGCTCACCACCGAGTGCACCGACAGCACCAGCGGCGTGGCGAGCGCCGCCAGCAGCAGGTAAACCCGCTCGTAGTGGTGCCACTGCCGTCCGGAGCCCCGCCAGCCGAGGGAGAAGATCCCGTACAGCACCTTGCGGAGCCGGGTCTTCGCCCGGTCGCGCAGCGTCGCCAGGTCGGGGATCATCCCCACGTACCAGAACAGCAGCGAGACCGTGAAGTAGGTCGAGACCGCGAAGACATCCCACAGGAGAGGGCTGCGGAACTGCGGCCACATCTTCATCTGGTTGGGGATCGGCATCAGCCAGTAGTCGAACCACGGGCGGCCGGTGTGGATGGTCGGGAAGACGAGGGCACAGACGACGGCGAAGATCGTCATCCCCTCGGCGAAGCGGTTGATCGCCGTGCGCCACTTCTGGCGGAACAGGAAGAGGATCGCCGAGATCAACGTCCCGGCATGGCCGATCCCCACCCAGAAGACGAAGTTCGTGATGTCGAACGCCCACGCCGTCGGGATGTTGAGCCCCCACACGCCGATCCCGGTGACGACGAGGTAACCGAGCAGGGCGAAGAACAGCCCGGAAAGCGCCAGCGACAGCGAGAACGCCACCCACCACGCACGTGGGGTGGGTCGCTCGACCACCTCGCACACCGTTTCGGTCAGGGTGGTGAAGGTGTGCCCCCCGAGGACGAGCGGTGCGCGACGGCCTGGATCCTCGGCGGTGTTATCCAGGATCTCGGTTGCCATCAGGCCTCCTCCAGGTCAGGGGATGGGTTGCGCAGCCGCGCCAGATAGTGCGTGCGCTGTCCGAGGTCGAGCTCCGGCAGCATCACATACGCGCGGCCCTCGCGGTGCAGCTTGGCGACCCGGCTGTCGGCGTCGGCGAGGTCACCGAAAACGATCGCCCCGGTCGGGCACGCCTGCGCACAGGCCGGCACGATCTCACCGTCGGCGATCGGGCGGCGCTCGTTGTGGGCGGCGATCTTCGCCCGCTCGAGGCGCTGGATGCAGTACGTGCACTTCTCCATGACGCCGCGCGAGCGCACCGTCACCTCGGGGTTGAACGCCATCCGCCGCAGGTGTGGCAGGTCGTTGGTGTAGTTGAAGAAGTTGAACCGCCGCACCTTGAACGGGCAGTTGTTGGAGCAATAGCGAGTGCCGACACAGCGGTTGTACACCATCTGGTTCAGCCCCTCGTCGTTGTGGACCGTGGCCGCCACCGGGCAGACCTGCTCGCACGGCGCCTGCTCGCAGTGCTGGCACGCCACCGGCGCGAACGCCACCCGCGGGTTGCCCTCGTCGCCCACGAAGTAGCGGTCGATCCTCACCCACGCCATCTCTCGGCTGCGCGCCACCTGGGCCTTGCCCACCACCGAGATGTTGTTCTCGGCCTGGCACGCCACCGCGCAGACGCTGCAGCCGATACAGGCCGACAGGTCGATCGCCATCGCCCACTGGTTGCGGCCCGCAAGCTCGGGTGAGCGAAACAGCGGCGGGTGCGCCGGCTCGTGCTCGGGCTCGTGCACCTCGCCGAGGTTTTGCTCCCGTACGATCTCGGGGGTGCGCAGCTCGCGGCCACGGAAGCCGATACGGTCGATCGCGTGGTGGTCCTGGGTGCAGGCCAGCAGGTGCCGGCGGCCCGTCACCCTCACCTGCAGCCCCGCCCCCAGCAGGCTGCCGTCATCGTCCAGCAGCACCGCCGGGTTGAACCCGACGCCGTCGCCCACCTTCCCGGCCGCTGTGCGGCCCCCTCCCAACGGCAGCACCACCGTCCCGGGAGCCTGTCCGGGCATCACGATCACCGGAGCCTCGACCTCCCGACCGAGCGCCAGCGTGACGACATCGCCGTGCCGCACCCCGAGCCTGGCCGCCGTAGCCGGGGCCAGCAGCGCCGCGTTGTCCCAGGTGAGCTTCGAGAGCGGGTCGGGTAGCTCCTGCAGCCACGCGTTGTTGGCGAACCGCCCGTCCCACACTCGGCTATCCGGCACCACCGCGACCTCGAGCTCACCAGCCGGCGCCAGCGCCTTGCCGCGGGCCGCCGCGAG
>JAAYVZ010000062.1 GCA_012516935.1 Holophagae bacterium | reverse complement strand
GTCGCCGTCGGCGTCGATGAGGAAGACGTCGGGGTTCTGCTGCGTCAGGGGCAGGGTGACGGGGAACGGCGCGCCGAGCCCGGTGATCCTGACCGAAAGCTGCGATCCTCCTCGCGACACGGCGATCTCGAACGGCCGGCCCAGCACGTCGCTTCCCCGGTATGTCCCCACGAAGCCGTCCCACTTGGAAGGGTCGGTTGTTCGGTTGGGCGGGGCACCCGACGTGAGGCCCAGCACTCGTGTCGTGACGCAGTATGCGGCCTGGGCCATCGACGACGGGCCATTGCCCAGCACCGCAACTGCAAAGCGTCGCTCGGGCACCCACAGCAGCATCGCCCCCCACCCCGGGATGAACCCGCTGTGCTGAAAGACCTCGAGCCCACCGTACTCCTCGCGGAACACGCCGAGCCCGTACTGCTGGTCCGGGCGGTAGTCCATGCCCACGCGGGAGCCGAGCATCTCCGAAACCGAGGCCTGGCTCAGGACCGCGCCCCCGCCGTCCATCAGCAGGAGCGCCCAGCGCACGAGGTCCGGCGCGTTGGAAAACGCGTACCCCGCCGGGGCGATCGCCGCGTTGGTGTAGTCGGCCGGGTGGTAGATCACGCGCTCGCCGGTCTCTGGGTTGCGCCAGTGTCCCCAGGCGAAGTCGCCGCCGTTGTCGACCCGCTGCGGATCGAACGTCGTCGCGGTCATCCCGGCCAGGTCGAAGACCTGGGTCTGCACGAGCGTACGGAACGGCACGCCGGCGGCGTTCTCCGCCACCAGCCCGGCCAGCACGAAGTTGGGGTTGGAGTAGTTCCAGAACACGCCAGGCGGCGACCACAGCGCAGCCGGCAGCGTCGCCTCGGCCCATGCTGCGAGCGCCCCGTCGTCCGAGCGGCCCTGGAGGTCAAAGGCGAAGTCCGGGATCCCCGAGACATGGTTCAACAACTGGCGCACGGTGAGGTCGCCGCCCCAGACCCGCGACGAGACCTGGCGCCCGACCCAGCGCTCCACCGGGTCGTCGAGCGAGAGCCGCCCTGCCTCGACCTGCTGCAGCAGCGCGGCCGTCGTCAGCTGCTTGGTGATCGAGCCGATGCGAAAGACGGTCCGCGGCCCCACGGCGCCGCCGGTGACCTCGTTCTTCACTCCATAGCCGTGCTCGTACAGCGTCGTACCGTTGTGGAGAACCGCCACCGCCGCTCCCCGGGTCGAGAACGCGCGCATGTCGTTGATGACGCAGGTGTCGATCTGCTGCTCGATGGTGGCGTCCAGCGTCTCGCCAGTGGTCTCGGGCTCGAACGGGCGGACGGCCGGCGACACGGGCCCGATCGGCGAGAGCACGGTCGGGTCCTGGGCTCGCGCGGCCGTCGTGAGCCCGAGCAACCCTGTCGCCAGAAAGAGCTTCAGCCCCCGCGAGCTTCGACCTGACCTTCGACCTCGACCTGGACGTGGTCCTGGCGCTGGACCGTCCCTGGGTTCGGACCTCGTCTCCAACCGATCACGGAACGGCCGGGAGGGGCGAGCCCCTCCCCTACACGAGATCGCCGACGGCTTCCTCCCGGTCAGGTCCAGGTTGGAAGACGGGAACCGCTGCCAAGCAGAACGCTTCTGACTGTCCACCACCGTCCCTCTCGCGCTCGTCATGGCTTCCACCTGCCGATCGCTTTGTTTACGCCCAGAGATGGCGTTGGTTCAGCGCCGCCTGGCCGGCTCGAGCCGGGCCACGCACTCGACGTGGGCGGTCTGGGGGAACATGTCTACCGGTTGCACCTCAGCGGTCCGGTAGCCATACCCGGAGAGGATATCGAGGTCGCGAGCCAACGTTGCAGGGTGGCAGGAGACGTACAGGAGCGCCCGCGGACCGAGCTCGGCCAGCGCCGAGAGCACCGGCGGCTCGCACCCCGCCCGCGGCGGGTTCACCACCGCAACCGCTGGGCGCTCAGCCCGTCCCCCAACCGAGCGCAGCAGCTCGACCGCATCGCCGGCGCGGAACGAGCAGTTGGCGAGCCCGTTCGCCTCGGCGTTGGCGCGGGCGTCGCGCACCGCGTCGGGCACGATCTCGATCCCAAGGACGCGACCAGCGGCGCGCGCCAGGTGCAGCGCGATCGGCCCGATCCCGCAGTAGAGGTCGAGCGCCGTCTCCGCTTTCGTCAACGCTGCCCACTCGCGCACCCGGGCGTAGATCCTCGCCGCCTGAGCGTGGTTGACCTGGAAGAACGCCGCCGGCGAGATCCGCAGCCGCACGTCGCCGACCTGGTCGAAGAGGTCGGGCGCGCCCAGGATGCGGAACATCTCCCGCCGCAACACCATCCCGCTGTCGGAGGTGTTGACGCTACCGAACACCGAGACCACCTCCGGCACCCGGGCCCCGAGCCCCTTGGCGAGCCGGGTGAGGGTGCCGAGATCCCGGCGCGAGGCCACCAGCACGACCATGGCCGAGTGCCGAGCCGGGGAGACCTTGACGACCAGGAAGCGCAGCAGCCCGCGCGCGGTCTCCGGGTCGAACACCTCGAGCCGCAGCCGCGCCGCTTCCTCGCGTACCGCCGTGGCGACCGCGTTGACCAGCGGGTGGTGCACCGGGCAGGAGGAGGTGTCCACGACCAGCCGCGAGCCCGGACGGTTCATGCCGACGATGACGCCCGAGCGCGTGCGAGCGAACGAGAGCTTAGCGGTGGTCCGGTAGCCGAGCGGTTCGGGCGCTGCCCACACCTCGGGGATCGCGACGCCCACCAGGCACGGGTGGCGGCCGATCGCCTCGCGCACGCGCTCCCGCTTGACGGCGAGCTGCGCCTCGTACGCCATCGCGATGAGCGGGCAGCCAACACAGCTCCCAAGGTGTCGGCACGGCGACGGCACCCGGTGGATGGAGGACAGCACGACGCGCTCGAGCCGACCGTACGTAGCGCCGGCGCCGCGACGGCCGAGGTTGACCTGCACCCGCTCTCCCGGCAGCGCCAACGGCACTCGCAGGTCGTGCCCACCCAGCCGGGCCACGCCCAGCCCGTCCTCGTCCAGTCGCCCGATCACGACCTCGGCGCGCTCGCTCTCCGTCGGCCGTGGCTTCGGCAGCACAGCCCGCCGCTGTCCAGGTCCGCCGGGGCGCGCAGGCGGTCGGCTGCTGCGCTTCGCCGCTTCGCCGAGACGCCGCTGGTTTCGTGCGCTCACCGACGCAGCGTAGCACCCCGGAAGGCCCGACACGGTTCGCCGACGTCACCCGGAAACTCGAGAGTCCAGCCGAGCTCCTCGATGCCCGCACGCGGTTCCGAAGCTCGCTGATAAGTGCGATGACCGAACTGTCGCTCGTCTCAAAAGCGCAAAACCCTCTCAATTGCAAAGAAATCGGTCTCAGCAGCTACGCCAGAACGACGCTCCGGCTGCTTGTGTCGGGACGTCGTGGCGTCGTCGGAGAGGTCTACGGGGTGGGTGCCGGCGGGTAGGTCAGCCGGGTCCCCTCGACCCGGGCGAACGGCGTCAGCCGATGGCGCCGTTCGCTCCGCTCGCCGAGGATCTCGATGACCGGGATGCCGCGGATCTCGAGCGCGTCGGCCACGAGCGAGCGGTGGCAGCGCCAGGGGACGGCCTCCGCGCACATCACCGCCGTCCGCCGGGTGCGGCTCGTGGCGATGAGCTCCGCGAGCGCCGCGGCGAACTCCGGTGTCTGCATGTAGTCGGCAAAGCCGCGAAAGCTCGCGTTGCGCCAGCCGCCGTTGGGCGAGTCGGGCCGCGCACGGCGCAGCCCACCCAGCGCCGGCAGCGGCAGGTAGGCGATACCGGCGGCGGGCAGGTCCCGGGCGAGCGCGTCGGCGTTGTACTGCGGGTTATGCCGCGACCGCGGAACGGTGCGGATGTCGCCCAGCAGCTCGATGTCGCGCGCCGCGAGCAAGGCGATGAACTCGGAAAGCGGACGCGTCGAATGCCCGACGGTGAAAACGCAGCCCACCGGAGGCTCGGCGCCGCTCTGCCGGGTCTTTCCCGTCACAGCCCTCCCCCTCTCTCGCGACCGGGGCACGGCATCGCACCCCGCCGCCGACGCGTATCCTGCCCGAAAGCCCCCACCCGCCTCAACGCCCGACGCTGCGCTACCATTCGGAAAGAGAGTCGGTCGTCGTGCCGCGCGTGACGACGGCGCCCGACGGTGTGACGGCGCCAGGCGCCTTTCCGGTTCCGACGGTTCCGTCGCAGGGGGGAGAGACGATGCAACACGAAGTCGATTTTCTGATCATCGGCGCCGGCATGGCGGGCGAGGCCGCGGCCCAGGCGATTCGCGGCGCCCGCCCGGAAGCCACCGTCGCCATCCTCGGGGCCGAAGCGGACCCGCCCTACGATCGCCCGCCGCTCAGCAAAGCACTCTGGAAAGACGCTGCTGAGGAGTCGATCTGGAAGCCGATCGAGCAGGCCCGTGCCACGCTCGAGCTCGGACGCCGCGCGACGGCGCTCGACCGCAGCGCCCACGTCGTCACCGACGACCGGGGAGATCGCTGGCGGTACGGCCGGCTGCTGCTCGCCACCGGCGGCACGCCGCGGACCCTACCGTTCGGCGACGGGTTCATCTACTTCCGGACCTTTGCCGACTACCGACGCCTGCGCGAGGCGGCCCGCCCGGGGGCGCGGATCGCCGTGATCGGCGGCGGTTTCATCGGCAGCGAGATCGCCGCCGCGCTGACCTTCGCCGGCTGCCGGACGACCATGCTCTTCCCCGAGCCGTCGATCGGTGCCCGCGCCTACCCGGCGGCGCTCGCGGCGTCGGTGACCGACTACTACCGCGACAAGGGGGTCGAGGTACGCGCGGGGGTCACAGCAACCGGCAGCCGGGTCGCCGGCAACGAGACCGAGCTGACGCTCTCGGACGGCAGCACGCTCACGGCCGACGCGGTCGTCGCCGGACTCGGCATCCTGCCCAACATCGAGCTCGCCCGCGCCGCCGGTCTCGATCTCGACCTCGGCGGCATCGTCGTCGACGACCACCTGCGCAGCTCTGACCCGGACATCTGGGCCGCTGGCGACGTCGCCACCTTCCCGGCCCCGGCGCTCGGCCGGCATCTGCGCGTCGAACACGAGAACGCAGCGGTGACCACCGGGCGTCTGGCCGGTCTGAACATGGCCGGCCAGGCAACGGCGTACGCCGAGCTCCCCTTCTTCTACTCCGACCTATTCGACCTCGGCTACGAAGCGGTCGGCATCCTCGATGCCCGCCTCGAAACCGTCGAACAGTGGGTGACGCCGTACCGCGAAGGGGTCGTGTACTACCTCGAAGGGGGACGGGTCCGGGGGGTTCTCCTCTGGAACACCTGGGGGCAGGTCGATGCCGCGCGGGCGCTGATCGCCGCCCCGGGACCGTTCGACGCCGCGAGCGTCCGCGGTCGTCTGCCGGCCGAGGGCTGACACCGATGACCACGGCGAAACGCCGTCGGATCTCCCTCCGGCGGGCGTACGAAAAGCCAGGTGCCCGCGACGGTTTCCGTGTGCTCGTCGACCGCCACTGGCCGCGCGGGCGCAGCCGTGAACAGCTCGAACTCGACCTCTGGGCGCGCGATCTCGCGCCGGAGCCGGCGCTCATCCACTGGTACGGCCACGTGCCCGAGCGCTGGCCCCAGTTTCGCGAGCGCTACCTCACCTGGCTGCGCGACCCGGCGCGACAGGCGGGGTTGCGCGCGCTGCTCGCCGCCGCCGGACGCCGGCCGATCACCCTGGTCTACGGCGCCCGGACCGAAACGGAAAACCAGGCCGTCGTCCTGCGCGAACTGCTCACGGACCTCGACCGCTGAACGCCCGGGGTACGAGGTGTGCGCCGGACGTCTCGGCAACGGGAAAGGAGTCCTCGGAATGGAACAGCGTCTCAGCTACAAGGATGCGTCGCCGGCCGCGCTGCAGGCGATGCTGCACCTCGAACACCACGTTCACCACAGCGGGCTCGAGGAGTCGCTGCTCGAGCTGGTCAAGACCCGTGCCTCACAGGTCAACGGCTGTGCCTGGTGTCTGGACATGCACACCAAGGACGCCCGGGCGCGTGGCGAGAGCGAGCAGCGCCTCTACCTGCTGACCGCCTGGCGGGAGGCGCCGTTTTACACACCGCGCGAGCGGGCCGCGCTCGCCTGGACCGAGGCCGTGACGCAGATCGCGGCGACACAGGAGGTACCGGACGCGGTCTACGCCGAGGCGCGGCGCCACTTCGACGAGAGGGAGCTCGTCGACCTGACCGTCGCGATCATCGCGATCAACGGCTGGAACCGGCTGAACGTCGCCTTCCGGACAACGGTGGGCGACTACGTCAGCCCGCACGCCGCCGCAGGCGGCTCCTGAGCCCCGTCAGGCCGGCACGGAGCGCATGATCCGCGGCGCGTAGGCCGTGCCGAAGCCGCGTCGGAACTCGCGCGTCCCTTCGTTCGCCACGGTCCCGTCCGCGGCGACGATCTGGTCGCGGAAGTGGAAGAAGCCCTCCGGCTGGCCGCGGGTCGGTACTTCGGGGGTTGTCGATCCTCAGCGGGCAGCTCGCGAGTGAGGCCGGTGACGCGATGATGGCCAGGGATTTGCTTTCTCACGCGAGCGGACGATACGCGCGGTCAGGAGGCAATCGAAGGCCTTCGAGGGAGTTTCGAGAGGTTCCTTGTCGAAGGCGTGGGCAGCTCGGGTCTGAATTCGACGCCCGGGGCAAGCTCGAGCCCGGCCAAGCCCAGCGGGGCAGCTGGAGGCGGGTCCGCGCCTGGGGGCGCTACCGCACGGGGAAGTCGTAGTAGGTCGTGGGGAACGGTTCGGCGGCCAGCGTGTAGTGCCACCACTCGTACGGGTAGAGCACGAAACCGTGCCGGAGCATGGCGTCCCGCAGACGCTCGCGGTTCCGGGTCTGCGCGGCGCTGATCCGGTCCGTCCCATGGTGGGAGATCTCGGCGAAGAGATCGAAGCCGCTGCCCATGTCCAGCTCTTCGCCGGTGCCCCCGTCGACCAGCGTCAGATCGATGGTGCTACCCCGCGAGTGCCCCGAGCGCTCGGCGATGTAGCCGCGCGCGAACAGCTCGCGCTTGTCGACCTCGGGGTAGTAGCGGAGCTTCATCTCCTGATCGCTCAGATCCTCCGCCCAGCGGACGAAATGGTTCACGGCGGTCTGCGGGCGGTAGCCGTCGAAAAGCTTCAGGAGCAGGCCCTCCGCGCGGAGCTCGGCGGCGACGGCGGCCAGCGCTTCGGCAGCCTCGCGCGTCAGGATGATCCGGGGCGCCAGGTAGCCATCGATCCGGCGGCCCACGAAGTTGTCGGTCGAGCAGTACCGGACGTCCAGGATCGCATCCGGGATGAGCTCGTCCACGTAGACGAACCCGGCGGGGAGGCTGGGTACCGAGGCCGTCGTCCCGACGTGTGCGGCACACGCCCCGAGCAGGGGGAGGAGCGCGAGGGCGGCGAGGCCGAGAGCATTCCGGAGTCGTCTGGGCATCGTTTCTCTCCTCCCGGTCCGGGCCGCGGGACCGGTCGTCCGGTCCCGCGCCGGTCTTCTGCAACCCTAGCAGAGGCCGCGTCCGGATCCCGTGACCCTTCCGGCCGCCGGCCGCGCTGCCAGGCCGCGCTCCGGTCGCCCCCAGCCCACCCGCTGGCCAAAGGCCGCATCCGCGAGCGTCAGGGGCGCCCGGCGCTCCCGGTCACCACCCCGCTCGCCGGCGCTCGGGCGAAAAGCATCCGGGCTCAGGCGTGTCCCGCCGGGCTGCCCCCTGCAATCACCTCCTGGTAGATCTCCGGGTCGGTGTCGCCCTCGCTGTTCAGCAGCAGCACGCGGGAGTTGCCGTCGAGCCCGAGCACCTGCCGAATCGACGCATCGTCGTGCGCAGCGATCAGGGCGGCCAGGCCAGCACCGCCGGTCTCGCCGGCAACGATCGCCGGATCGCCGCCCGCGGGCCGCGCGAGCATCCGCATCGCCTGCAGCGCGTACGCGTCGTCGAGCGCGACCATGGCGTTCGCGCCGGTGCGCAGCACGTCCCATGCGAGCTCCGAGATCTCGCCGCAGGAAAGGCCTCCCATGACCGTGTCGAGTGCGCCATCGACGACCGTCGGCCGGCCGGCGGCGAGGCTGCGGTAGACGCAATCGGCGCGCAGCGGCTCGACGACGACGAAGCGAGGCCGCTCGCGGCCCCAATGCATCCAGAAATGCGCGCAGACCGCCGCCGCCAACGCGCCGACCCCGGCCTGCACGAACACATGCGTGGGCGGCGCGGCGAGCTGCGCCTCGATCTCGGCTGGGACGACACCGTAGCCGTGCATCACGTCCAGCGGAATGTCGCGGTACCCAGGGTACGAGGTGTCGGAGACGACGGTCCAGCCTTCAGCCTTCGCGGTCGCCGCGGCGTGGCGCACGACAGCGTCGTAATTGCCCTCGACCTCGCGCACTTCGGCGCCGTAGCGGGCGATCGCATCGCGCCGTACCTGGCTCACGAGCGCGGGGACGAAGATCACGCAGCGGCAGCCGAAAAGCTGTGCGCCCCAGGCGACCGAGCGCCCGTGGTTGCCATCGGTGGCGCAGGTGACGGTGACCGCGTGCAGTTGCTCCGCGAACGCCCCGGAGAGGAGCTCGCGCGACGAGATCCTCGTCGGGCCGCCTGCCGAGGCCAGGTGCCGGCGAAGCAGTTCCGCGACCGCATAGGCCCCCCCCAGTGCCTTGAAGCTCTTGAGCCCGAAGCGCTGGCCTTCGTCCTTGATGTGGATCGCGCCAAGGCCGAGTCCGGCTGCCAGCGCATCCAGGCTCACGAGCGGCGTCACCGCGTAACCTGGCCAACCCGAGATCTCGGCCAGCGCCGCATCGAAGCCTGCCTGCGTCAGTGACTGCGCTTGCGGGAGATAGACGGCATCGGCTGCGGCAGCGGCCGGATTGCGGATCGCGCGCTTGGTCTCGCTCATGCCTGGGTTTCCTCGTGGGTTCGGATCGGACGTGCCCGACAGCCGCAGCGGCACCCGGTTGTAGGGAACCATGGCGCGGCGTGCGAGTCACGCATGCCTTGTCGCCGCCCAGTGTGGCTCGTCAGGGGGATCCGCGACGCCGCCTCGCCTCGTTCTTCATCATCGCGGTTTTTCATCGCAGCTCCTCATCCGCGTTCGTGGCCACTGGCGGCCAAGGCCACCCGCTGCTGCAAGAGCCAGCCACAGCGGTTTTCCCCCAGCGCGAGCCTCGCACAGCCCCGATTCTAACTGCTCCCGCAGCTCATGAACTCACACCCATCTTCGGTCAGGGCAAATCATCCACGGGGCCTCGCAGACGAGCATTCAATACGATCCCGGTCGAGGTGGTAGTGCTGGTAGCCCCCGCTGCGGTGCTGGCTCGCCAGAAGCAGGCCCTCGCGAAAGATGTAGTCCTTGATCCAGGCGTTGGCCCCGCTCTTGAGCTCGACCTCGCGCAGCAGCGTACAGTCGAGGCGGCGCAGGGAAAAGGTCGTGATGCCGCCACCGGACTTCTTGAGCAGGTGGCCGCGGGCAACGAAGCTCAGGTAGGTGACGGTACCGTCGCCGTTCGAGCCCTTCTCGGGGAGGGGGTCCTGCCTCGGTAGGCCACAGTGCCGAGGATCGGGACCGTAGGCGATGGGTGCGCGGGTCGTCGGGCTGGAACTACAGGATCGGGTCAAGCGTCTGATCTCCTGTGTCTTCCGTTACACAATAGCACTTCTATAACACCTGGTACCCGTCCATCTGGTTCCATCAGGTAGGCCAAAAGGTTCGGTCGTTCGCATCGACAAAGGGACCCCAGCTGACGGCGTCGAGCTTGCCGCCAGGTTCAAAGTGGAAGTCGATTGCGAGCGCCGGAAACGTGAGCGAGCCTTCGTACCAGTGAGTCTCCAAGTCAAGGGACGCTTTCGCCTCGAAGCCGTAGAGGCCAGCCCTTTCTCTGACCAGTGCCTCCACTCTCTCCTTCAGGTATTTGCGTAGTGGGAGGCCGAAGAGCGAGACGGGGCTTTCGGTCTTTGCTTCTATCGATGCCAGCCGGAAACTGTCCTCGCGGTCGAAGAAGAGTAGGAGAAGAGAATCCGAGAAAAAGAGCTCGAGGTAGTCCGTTGCGACCATTTTGGATTCTGTGGGTGTCCCAAGGAGTTGAGCGGCGAGATCGATTCTAGAACCAAAACGTAGAGGGCCGAGTCCCTCTCCAGGGATGAGCGCATAACGCCTCAGACGATGGCGGACCACACTATTCACCTCGACCCCCTAGCTGTGTTGGTAGACGCGAGCATGCTCCTCCGATTCAGCAAGCTTGCTGCGCCAGAGTTTCAGGAACCGCCTTAACTCCCGGCGTTCGGCGTTGGTCTTCGCGTTCTTGAGCCTCTCTTCCAGCTCGTCGAGCATCTTCCGAGCCTTCTCCTGGCGGTCAGGGTTCGCCTTCCGGGTCGTTCGCCTGCCTCCCGTGTCACTTCCTCCCTGGTCCGCCGGAGGTGGCGGTGGGGTAGTTGTCTCTCCCGAGGCATCGGCAGGCGGGTGGCTCGATACCGGCTTCGCCGCCTTCTCGCGCTTCCGTCGCGCCGCCGCAGGGCTCGGATGGCGGTAGACCGCCTGGATCTGCTCGACCTGAGCTGGGCCCAGCGGCTCAGCGTGCGCGACGACGAAGTAGATCATCACCGCAGCACTTGAACCATAGGCGCCGGTCGCGAGGAGCGCGCCGCAAACTGCCGCTGCGGAGGTGCCTCCAGCCGCGAGCGGCAGAGTCAGGACCCCGGTGGGGGCATCCCCATCCGGGTCCGCAAGCTCGGTCGAGCTGTCGTAGGCATAGGAGTAGCGGTTCCAGCTCCCTGGCAGCCCAGCATCCGGCCCGCCGGCGTCCACGCTCAGCAGCCGCCCCATCTTCATCCCGTAGTAGCGGGCATGCATGTAGTCGAGGTCATCGGTGGTGTCGGTGGGGCTGCCGAGGTCGCGCTGGTGGCCGGTGAAGCTATGGTAGTACTGGTGGCCCTCGCTGCGGTGCTGGCTCGCCAGGAGCAGGCCGTCGCGAAAGATATCGTCCTTGACACACTCGGAGGCCCCGGCCTCGGGCTCGACCTCGCGCAGCAACGCGCCGTCGAGGCCGCGCAGGTTGAACGTCGTGGCGCTGCCGTCGTACTTCCTGAGCAGGTAGCCGCAGGCGTCGGAGCTCGGGTCGGTGACGGTACCGTTGCCGTTCGAGCCCTTTCCGGGGAGGGTGTCCTGACTCGGTCGGCCACCGCGCCCGGGATCGAAACCGTGCGCGATGGCGGCGCGGGTCAGCGTGGCGGGGCTACAGCATAGGGTCAAGCGTCTGGTCTCCTGTGCCTTCCGTTACACAATGCGACCTCTGTGATCAGGTACTTATCCTACCCATCTGGGATCCATCTGTCTGATACCGATCCGTTACGCGAACCTACCCTACCTACTCCCTGTATGCTGAGGGCGGTCTCTCAGCCCACTGCCGTGCGCAGGGAATCGGAGGGCGTGAGCAGTCAGAATGCCTTCAACCATTTCTGTCTCGAGAGCGGTTTCCCAGATCTGAGCCTGAACATACAGGACTGCGATTTCACCGAGTGCGACAGAAACCTCGCGACTCTCCACTCCCCCTCCCCTCTCAATCCGGCAGTCACCTGCGAAGTATTTGCTCCCTTTCAGAATGCCGAGCAGGACATAGAGAGCCACCTCGCGGACTTCGGGTAGTGCCGAGGGCGGCCGAGACAAACTCGGCTCGGCAGGAAAGTTCGTGCTATCTAGCACCTTCGATCCGCAAGACCCAAGAAACGGTCTTTTGTCCCCGAAGGACGCTACGAGATACGGGATCGCTTCTTGGCCAGCATCGAAGAGGTACTCGAGATACTCCGTTGCCGCCTCGCCGTCGCACGATCCCAGTCCAACGGCTGCTCGAGAGAGCTTTGACGGACTCGTTGCTGTCGCCTCTTGCGCCGATACCGAAGTCGAGGCCAGGCACATGGCCAGTAGTGCAATGCGAATGGGTCCGTTTCCCGTCATACTCGCCTCCGGAGGAGTACCCGTTCCACAATAGACCTAGTTCTGAGGGGGCAGCGCGCCAGGCTCTCGCGCCGAGTGCACTGCCTTGCCATTCTCGTCGAAGTAGACAACGACGTCCCCTGGTTTCGCCGCGCCGGGAGCAACCTCTCGATACTTGTGGCCGCCGGTCCCCCACCGCATCGCCCCGGTCGGGTACCACGCGAAGCTGCAGTGCCACGCGCGCGCCGCTGCCTGCGTGCACGCGCCGGTCGCCGGCCCGATCGTGAGGCTGGTCGACAGAATGCAACAGGGAGCGCTCGAAACGCTCACCGCGCAGGCGTCCCCGCGATGCGGCGGCCGAAGTCCAGCGCGGCGGCTGGGCCCGCGGCGCCCATGGCCAGCGCTCCAACCACTGCCGTTGCCACTACGCCCACGTTCCACCAAGCTCTCGACATCGCTCACCTCTTTCCGTTCACCGCCGCCTCGCGGCACGACCGTCCAATCGGCGCCGCGACGACCGCTCCCGCATCTCTCTCACTCACAATCCACGAAACGCGATACCAGGTACGTATCTGGCGCACACCAGGTACGTATCAGGCCACCTTCGTCAATCGTCAATCTCCTCCGCGTACGACCGGATCAAGCACGTCACCAGTTGACAAGTAGATCGATGTGCCGTCGAACGCGTTGTATCTTAGTTCCTCAATCCGCGCCGGCTTGCCGCAGCTGCGGAGCACAAAGGGCGCATCGAGAAGCACTTGCCCTGAGATCTCGTCATAGACGCGACATTGGTTCGCTGCCGCGCCAGGTTCGAGCCTGCATTCGACCCAGGCGCCCCCGTCCCAGCCACCAGCCCAAGAGGCGGAGGCCGGAACCCCAGTGGGACGGTTAGGCGCCTTGGGAGTGCAACCCCAAAGTACCCCGAGAAACGCAAGAAGCCTGAATGCTCTCATTTCGCTCTCCATCGTGCTGCTAGGTAGTAGGCTTCCCTTCGTCCGCGACTTTCTCAAACTCGAGGACACCTTGGAAGTTGTCGTTCCTGAAGTACGCACCTTCAACGGGACCGCCTTGACCACTTGAACGCGATACCGCGGCAAGCAGCCTGCCCATCGACTTCGCCGTTGGCACGCCGCCCTTGTCCATGACCACATTCGGCACCGGTGTTCTTCGCACAGCGCCCTTGCCTTGCTTGTCGTAGCAACCGTGTTCGTAGTACCGCGTCACCCCGTTCTTGTTGTTGATGAGCACGATGCCTGCATGACGGAGGTGAGACACGCGGCCGATGGGCGTCGCGATCAGATACTCCGGAAAAACAACTGCGATGGCGTCGCACCCATCGGGATCGACGTTTGCGAGCGGGCTATTGACGCCGTAGAGGTAGCCGTTCCAGCTCTGCGGCTCGGTCAATCTGGGTCGCCCCGGATCCACGCTCAAGAACCTCCCGAGGTTCGGGTTATCGTACCGGGCGTGCATGGTGGCGAGGTCGTCGGCCGGGGCGTCGAGGGTGGCCTGGAGGTCGCGCTCGTGGCCGGTGAAGCGCAGCCGCTCGCTGTCCCACTGCGTGCTCAGCGGCACGCCCGCCGTCGCGCTCGGCTTGTCCGGCGACTCCTCCCCGAACGGGAACAGCACGTGGTACCCCGCCTCGCGCTTGCCCCGGTCGGTGAAAAACCGCGGCGTCCCGAGGTGGTCGTAGTCCCTCTCGTGGCCGCCAGTCCCCCGCCGCATCCACCGCATCGCCCCGGTCGGGTACCAGATGGAGCTGGTCGCAGCCGCGACGGTGCTGTCATGGTGGCGCTGACCTCTCATGTTCCCTGGATTCTACAGCGACCTTCACTGCAAAGCTGGCGCCAGTCTCGCGCCTTTGTCTCCGTTCACCGACCATCGCCCTCCGATCGCCGCTCGGGCGGTGGGAACCTTCCCGGGCAATCGGTGTCTAATGGGCCATGCACGGCTCGCCCACACGGAGGACACGGACCATGGACACCACCCGACGGATCGCCTGCTTGCTCGCTGCCGCCCTCGCGCTGCCCCTCGGGGCCGCGGCCGACGGGCTCATCGTCATCGACCGGCCACCGAGCGTGCCGCCCGGGCACTACGCGTTCGCCCCGATGGAGGTGCGCTACCACCACGTCACCGTGAAGATCGCCGACCAGCTCGCCACCACCTCCGTCGACCAGGTGTTCTTCAACCCCAACGACAGCCGGCTCGAGGGCACCTACCTGTTCCCCATCCCCAAGGGCGCCCACATCGACCGCTTCTCGATGGACATCAACGGCACGATGGTGGACGCCGAGCTGCTCGACGCCGTGAAGGCACGGCGGATCTACGAGGACATCGTGCGGCGGATGCGCGACCCGGCGCTGCTCGAGTACGCCGGGCAGGGGCTGTACAAGGTGCGGGTTTTCCCGATCGAGCCGCGCTCGGCCAAGCGCATCAAGCTCTCGTACAGCCAGCTCCTGCGCGCCGACGGCGGGATGGTCGAGTACACCTACCCGCTCAACACCGAGAAGTTCTCGGCCCAGCCACTGCAGTCGGTGTCGGTGAAGGTGGACCTCGAGGTCAAGGACGGCATCCGCACGCTGTTCTCCCCGAGCCACGAGGTGGAGATCTCGCGCCAGGGCGGCACCCGCGCCACGGTCGGTTTCGAGGCGAGTAACATCCGCCCGGACACGGACTTCCAGCTCTACTACGCACCCAAGGTCACCGACGAGGTGGGGCTGTCGGTGCTCACCTTCAACGACGGCGACGCCGACGGGGGGGTCTTCGCCCTGCTCGCCTCCCCCAACGCCGATCCCGGCCGCGAGCAGGTCGTGGCCAAGGACATCGTCTTCGTGCTCGACACCTCCGGCTCGATGGCCGCCAAGGGCAAGCTCGAGCAGGCCCGGAGGGCGCTGCGCTTCTGCCTCGCCAACCTCAACGCCGCCGACCGCTTCGAGGTGGTGCGCTTCTCGACCGAGGCGGAGCCGCTGTTCGAGAGTCTGGTCGAAGCCAGCGCCGCCAATCGCACCAGGGCCGAGCAGTTCGTGGACGGGTTCCGCCCCATCGGCGGCACGGCGATCGAGGACGCCCTGACTCGGGCGCTCGAGCCAGCGGCCGCGCAGGCCAAGACCGGCCGGCCGTACGTGGTGATGTTCCTCACCGACGGCATGCCGACGATCGGCTCTACCAACGACGACGAGATCGTCGGCCGGGTTCGCAAGGCGATGGGCGAGAGGCTGGTACGGGTGTTTTCGTTCGGCATCGGCGTCGACGTCAATGCCCACCTGCTCGACCGCCTCGCCGAGACGACCCGCGCCGCCAGCCAGTACGTGCTTTCCGACGAGGACATCGAGCTCAAGATCTCGAGCTTTTTCACCAAGATCAACACCCCGGTGTTGGCCGACCTCAAGCTCAGGCTCAGCGGTGGGGCCCGCGCCTCCAAGCTCGCCCCGGCCGAGCTGCCCGACCTGTTCCGCGGTGAGCAGCTCGTCATCCTCGGCCGCTACTCCGGCTGGGGTGACACGGCGGTCACGCTCTCGGGCTCGGTCAACGGCAAGCCCCGCTCGTTCACGACCGAGGCGGCGTTCCCCCGCCGCGCCGCCGGCAACGAGGCGCTGGCGCGGCTGTGGGCGACCCGGCGGGTGGGCTACCTCCTCGACCAGATCCGCCTGCACGGCGAGAGCGCGGAGCTCAAAGACGAGGTCACCGACCTCGCCCGCCGGTACGGGATCGTCACCCCGTACACCGCATACCTCATCGTCGAGGACGAGAAGGACCGGGGCGTACCGGTAGCCAGCCGCAGCCTCCAGGTCATCGACCGCGACCGTGAGGCCAGTGAGGCCGTCCGCAGCTCGTTCCATGCCGTGCAGGCGGAGAAAAGCGGCGCGGGCGCAGTGGGAGGCGCGATGGCGATGGACGCGATGAAGGAGTCCAGAACGCTCGCCGCACCGGTGCCGACCACCCGCCGCGACATGGCGCTGCCGGGCACGACCGCCGCGTCGACGGAGCGCGTGCAGCAGGCGCTGCAACAGCAGGCGACGCGGTACCTGCGCAACCGCACCTTCATCCAGAACGGTGCCTGGTGGATCGACACCCAGGTGCAGAGCAAGCCGGGCGCCCGCCGCGTGCAGGTCACTCTCGGCTCTCCCGAATACTTCGAGCTGCTCGCCAAGCACCCAGACGCCCCAGCGTGGTTGTCCGTGGGCCGGCAGGTGCAGCTTCTGTTGGGTGACGTCGTGTACGAAGTGGCCGAGTGAACCGAACGCAGCAAGGAGACGACCATGCGCACCCGAACCCTCGCCCTCGCAACCCTGATCACCGCCACGGCCGCTGCCGCGACGCACGCCGCGCCTCCGGCCCCGGCCAAACCGGCCGCGAAGCAGCCGCAAATCGAGGTCTGCTTCGTGCTCGACACCACCGGCTCGATGCGCGGGCTCATCGCCGGTGCCAAAGCCAAGATCTGGTCGATCGCCAACCAGCTTGTGGCCGCCAAACCGACGCCGAAGCTCAAGATCGCGCTCCTCGCCTACCGCGACCGCGGCGACGACTACGTGACCAAGATCTTCGACCTCTCCGAGGACATCGACGCCGTGTACGCCAACCTGCAGACGTTCCAGGCCGAGGGTGGCGGTGACACCCCCGAGTCGGTCAACCAGGCGCTCGACGAGGCGGTCACGAAGATCTCGTGGAGCCCGGACCGCAACGTCTACAAGACGATCTTCCTGGTCGGCGACTGCCCCCCCCACATGGACTACGAGGACGACACGCCGTACACCAAGAGCTGCCAGACCGCGGCCCGGAAGGATATCGTCATCAACACCGTGCAGGTCGGCGACTACCGCGAGACGACCCCGATCTGGAAGGAGATCGCGAGCCTCGCCGAGGGCTCGTACGTGGCGATCGCGCAGTCGGGCGGTGTCCGGGTTATCGCCACCCCGTTCGACGAACAGATCGGCAAGCTCAACGCCGAGGTGGGCAAGACCATCGTTGCGTACGGCGACGAGGAGGAGAAGGGTGCGGTGCGCGCCAAGCAGGCGATGGCCGAGAAGGCGCCCTCGGCGGCGGCCGCCGACCGGCTGGCGTTCAACGCCGCCACCGGCAAGGTCGTGCAGGGCGGCGGCGACCTCGTGGACGCGGTGAACGCCGGCTACATCAAGGTCGGTGAGCTCACGAAGGAGCAGCTCCCGGCCGAGATGCAGTCGATGAGCCCGGCCCAGCGCGAGGCGTACGTCAAGGAGCAGGCCACCAAGCGCGCCGCGGTACAGAAGCAAGTCGCCGAGCTGTTGGCCAAGCGCCGCGCCTACATCGAGGCCGAGCAGAAAAAGGCTGGGCCCCGCGATGGCTTCGACGTCCAGGTCGAATCGATCATTCGCGTCCAGGCCGCCAAGAAGGGCATCTCATTCGAGTCGACCCCGTAGCCAACGTACGGGTCCGCTAAACCCACCGATGACGACCGGGGGCTCTGGGCGCGTGACCGACGCGTCCAGAGCCTTCTTCGCGGGTGATGACCTGCTCGGAAGCCCAGCATCCGACCACGACCCGCCTCGCGCTCCGAGCGCGCAACGTCGGGGGCGGGCCGTTCGATGGCTATTGACTCACCTCCGCTCGGGATGGTCCAATCCCGCACCATGCCGGACCACTCCTTGCCCCCAGGGGGCAGCTTCGCCCCGCTCCAGTTACCGCGCTTGGTGCCGCAGCTCATCGGCCGGTGCGACCGGGGCCGCCTCACCATCTCGCAGGGCAAAGTGCACCGTTTCGTGTGGTTCGAGCACGGCCGCATGATGGCCATCACCTCGAGCATCGAAGAGGAGAAGCTCGGCTCGTGGCTGGTCGAGCGGGGCCAGATCCACCGCCGCGACCTCGACGAGGCGCTGCGTTTCAAGGCCCAGGACCAGCGTCTCGGCACCATGCTCGTGGAGCGGCACCTCCTCACCGCCGACCGGCTTTGCCAGGAGCTGGAGCTGCTCACGCTC
This sequence comes from Holophagae bacterium, assembly GCA_012516935.1. Classification (GTDB taxonomy): domain Bacteria; phylum Acidobacteriota; class Thermoanaerobaculia; order Thermoanaerobaculales; family Thermoanaerobaculaceae; genus JAAYVZ01. The sequence continues at coordinate 4,868 of JAAYVZ010000062.1, read as the reverse complement.
CACCTCGCCGCCAGGCTCACGTTCGAGGGCGGTGCTTACGACACCGAAGAAGACCGGCACCTGCCGGGCGACGCCATCGCCATCGACTACGAGCCCACGGCGGTGTTCGCCGCGGCCGTCCAGCACGCCCCCGACACCGGACAGTTCGAGCGTTTGACCGGGGGCGAGCGGACCTGGATGGCGACCCCCCACGCCGCCCTTGCAGAACTCGAAGGCGGGCTCGGGGGCATCGAGAAGTTCCTGCTGAGCCAGCTCACCCAGCCGCGCACCCTCGCCGAGCTGCGCGACGCCGTCCCTCAGAAGCCGCGGGAGGTTCCCCGCGCGCTCACCTGGCTCGTCGTCCAGGGGCTCGCCTACGAGCGCTCGACCACCGCCGTGGCGGCGGAACCGGCGTTTCCCCCGGCCAACCCCCGTCTACGGCAGCTGCTGACGCAGATCGACCCTCGCCCACGACGGAAGCTCGTGGCCTCGGGCGGCACGCAAAGGACCCCCCTGCCACAGGAACCGGAGCTCGACTACGACCAGGCCGAGGAGCACAAGACCAAGGCCTACGAGGTCCTGCGCGACGGCGGCGACCCCCGCCAGGCCCACAAGCTGCTCGCCAAGGCGGTCGAGGTGGCGCCCGACGCCACCGCCCTCACGGTGCTCGCCGAGCTCGAGATGCACAACCCGCTGTGGCGCCCGCGCGCACTCGAACGGCTCAAGCAGGCGACCGCGATGGCGCCCAACCACACCAGCGCTTGGCTGGCCCTGGCCAACTACTGGAGCCTGCGCCTGCAGCCCGACAAGCAGCGCCGCTGCCTCGAGCGGATCCTCAGCTACGAGCCGCGCAACCGCGAAGCCCGTCAGACGCTGGAGCTTCTCATCACCACCACGAGCTGACCGAGAGCCCGGGCGGCGTGGCCGGCGCCGTCCTGGTCGCCGGCGCCCACCTGGCGGCGCTCCCGAAAGCCCGGCGGGACCACCGCGACCTGCTCGCAAACGCTGGGAGCCTCCGCCTGCGCCTCGGGTGGTAGCGGCTGGGTAGCGCACCCATCGACCTGCGACGGCGAGGTGGGCTCCTTCGAACCGGCGACGAAACCAGTTGCCAGGGAGCGGAGAGGTCAACTCGCTCGCGCGCCCGGCGCGCGTCCTACCCGTCTTGACAGGCGCCGGGGAGGTACCTAATCTCGGCACTCCGGTTGGGGTTTCGCCCCGTGCCCGCGGCACCTGGTTCAGACGCGAGCGGGCCGGCAAGGAGACACACATGCAGGAGCTGATCATCCACGAGGTCGGGCCGCGCGACGGCCTGCAGGTCGAGAAGCAGCCCGTGCCGTTCGAGCACAAGGTGGCCTGGGTCGAGAGCCTGGGCGCGGCCGGCGTCGACATCATCCAGCTCGGGTCGTTCGTCAACCCGGAGAAGGTGCCGCAAATGGCCGACACCGACCGGCTCTTCGCCCACTTCTCGGCGCCCGGCAAGCGGCCCGGCAAAGCCGTGCTTTCGGGCCTGGTGCTCAACGAGAGGGGGCTCGAGCGAGGGATGGCCTGCGGCGTCGAAATGTTTTGCATGGGGGTTTCGGCCTCCGAGACGCACTCCCGCAAGAACACCGGCATGAGCCCGCACGAGGCGCTCGCCCGCATCATCCCGATGGCCACGCAGGCGATGGCTGCCGGCAAGAAGGTGCAGGTCTCGGTGCAGTCGGCGTTCGGCTGCGGGTTCGAGGGGCCGATCCCGACCGACCGCGTGCTCGGGCTCGTCAAGCAGTACCTCGCGGCAGGGGTTTCGGCGATCAGCCTCGCCGACACCGCCGGCCACGCCAACCCGATGCAGGTGGAGGAGCTGTTCGGCGCCATTCGTGCCCTCGATCCGAACGTCGAGATGACCGCTCACTTCCACAACACCTATGGGCTCGGGCTCGCCAACTGCTGGGCCGCCCTGCGCTCGGGCGTGCGCTCGCTCGAGTCGGCGTTCGGCGGGCTCGGCGGTTGCCCGTTCACCAAGCAGCCAGCCGGCAACGTCTCGACCGAGGACCTCGTGCACTCGCTGCAGCGCATGGGGCTGCGCCGGGACATCGACCTCGGCAAGCTCCTCGAGGTGGCGCGTGCGGTCGGCGCCTTCTTCGGCCGCGAGCTGCCGGGCTTCGTCCTCAAGTCCGGTTCGATCGTCGACTACAAGCCTGCGGGCAACTAGGGAGACCCTCATGAAGCTACTCGAAGGCATCCGCGTCCTCGACCTCACCAACGTGCTGTCGGGCCCGTTCTCGACCCTCCACCTGGCGCTGCTGGGCGCCGAGGTGATCAAGATCGAGAACCCCAAGGACGGCGACCTCGCGCGCAAGCTCGGCAACCAGCCGAACCTCAACAAGCAGCTCATGGGCACCAGCTTCCTGGCCCAGAACGCCAACAAGAAGTCGGTGACCCTGGACCTCAAATCCCCCGAAGGCAAGGAGGTGTTCCGCAAGCTGGTGGCGACCGCCGACGTGGTGGTCGAGAACTTCCGGCCCGGCGTCATGAACCGCCTCGGCTTCGGCTACGACGTGCTGCGCGAGATCAATCCGCGCATCATCTTTTGCGCCATCTCGGGGTTCGGCCAGACCGGTCCGGACGCCTTCAAGCCGGCGTACGACCAGATCATCCAGGGGCTCTCCGGCGTCATGGCGGTCAACGGTGACGAGCGCCTGAATCCGTTGCGCTGCGGCTTTCCGGTGTGCGACACGGTCGGCGGTATGAACGCCGCGTTTGCGATCATGGCGGCGCTGTACTACCGCGAGCGCACCGGCGAGGGGCAGATGATCGACGTGGCGCTGCTCGACTCGATCATGCCGCTCATGGGGTGGGTGGCCGCCAACCTCCTCATCGGGCACCAGCAGCCGGTGCTCATGGGCAACGACAACTTCACCGCCGCTCCGTCCGGCACCTTCGCCACCGCCGACGGCTGCGTCAACATCGCCGCCAACCAGCAGAAGCAGTGGGAGGACCTGACCAGGGCGCTCGGGGTGCCCGAGCTGGTCGAGGACCCACGATTCAAGGAGCGCGATACCCGCAAGGCCAACCGCAAGCTCCTCACCCCGCTGCTCGAGGAGAAGCTCCGGCAGCACCCCACCGCCCACTGGGTCGAGGTGCTCAACGCCGTCGACGTGCCGACCGGCGCCGTCATCGGCCTCGAGGAGGCGCTGCTGCAGGAGCAGTGCAAGCACCGCCAGACCCTGCAACCGCTCAACGTCGAGGGGATCGGCGAGATCCCGTTCTTCTCGCTGACTGCCAAGTTCTCGAAGACCCCCGGCACCCTCGATGCGGCGCCGCCGCGGCTTTCGCAGCACACCGGCGAGATCCTCGGCTCGCTCGGCTACTCAGCGGCGGACCTCCAGGCATTGAAGGAAAAGGGCGTCGTGTAGCCCCCGCCTGCCTGGTCGAGAGTCGAGAGTACGGCCGCCCCGCAAGGCGGCCGTACACGTCAGCGGATCCCGAGCGCGCTCCGGAGCAGCACGCCCGCACCGAGCGCCTCGCTGCCCACTGGCAGCGAGGCAAGCGTTCCCCTCTCGACGCCGATCCGTGCCTGCATCGGACCAAACCCGAGGAGCAGCCTCCAGGTGACCCGCGCCGACTCACGCGGCCTCGGGACGACGGTTCGAAACCCGTTCCGCACCGAGATCGTGCACGGCAGCTCGATCCAACCGGCTGCCAGGTGTCGGTCCGACGGGGACGAGAACCTGCGCCCCGGCCGCGAACCCGGGCCCCGAGCACGGGCACACGGCTTCGGCGATCACGACGAGCTCACTCGCACTCACAGGTGCGACGCCAGACTGGGGCGCCGCCAAAGGCGAGGGCTCTCACGGTCGGGCAGCGTCGGTCCCAGCCGCCGGCGTCCCGAAGAGCTCGTTGAAGAAGGCGCGCATCGCTTCCCAGGAGCGGCGGTCGGCGCGCTCGTTGTACGCCGCGCCCTTGCTGTTGTCGTTGCCCGCCTCCTTCTGGGTGAAGGAGTGGACGGCGCCGCCGTAGGCAACGAGCTGCCAGTCGACGCCGGCATCGCGCATCTCACGCTCGAACGCGAGCACCTGCTCCGACGGCACCGACGGGTCGTCGGCACCGTGTAGCACCAGCACCTTACCGGTGATCCGCTTGGCGTCGGCCGGCGTCGGTGTATCGAGCCCGCCGTGGAAGCTCACCACGCCCGCCACCTTGGCGCCGCTGCGCGCGAGCTCGAGCGCGGCAGTACCGCCGAAGCAGTAGCCGATCGCGGCGATGCGCGAGGTGTCGACGAGCGGGTGGCGCTGCAGCTCCGCCAGCCCGGCAGCCAGGCGGGCACGCAGCAAGGCGCGGTCATCCTTGTACTTCCGAACCAGCACCGCGGCCTCCTGGGTAGAGGTCGGGCGCACACCCTTGCCGTACACATCCACTGCCAGCGCCACGTAGCCGAGCCTGGCGAGCATCTCGGCGCGCATCCGCTCGTTGTCGGTCACGCCCATCCACTGGTGGATCACCAGCACCCCCGGCCGCCTGGCCGAGCTGCTCTCGTCCCAGGCAAGAAACCCCTCGAACGTGGTGTCGCCCAGCGTGTACGTCACGATCTGCGTCTTGACGCCGGCGGAGGCCGCGACGGCGAGCGCCAGCGAGACACCTGCGATGAGAACTCGGGTCATGATCACCCCCCACCGCAGCAACTGACACTGCCGGAGCGCGATTCCCGCGCCCGGGACCGAGCCCGCAGTGCCCCAGCGGCGGCAGCACGGTGCGCCCGGATTCCACCGGTGACGCGCTCGACGGCGGAGCCGGCACTCGGGGTCGTGCTCGCAACCGGCGCCCTCGACCGAACGAGGAGCCATCCCGGCTCAGACCGGTGGGGGCTCGCCCGCCTTCCTCCACCGCGGGAACGCGAGGATCCGCTCGTC
>JAAYVZ010000061.1 GCA_012516935.1 Holophagae bacterium | reverse complement strand
TGGGTGGGTCGTCGGCTTTTCCGACGTGACGGCGCTGCACGCGGGTTTGTTGTCGCGCTCTGGGGTCGCCGCCGTGCACGGACCGATGGTGCAGTCGCTGCCGCGCAGCCCGGCGAGCGCCCGGGCGACGTTGGCGCTGCTGCGCGGTGAGCACCGCGGGCCGCTGATGCGGTTCGGTTCGAGGGCGGTCCTGCGGCCCGGCCGGGCGCGCGGCGTGGCCGTGGGCGGCAACCTGGCGGTGTTGGCGGCCCTGGCCGGAACGCCGTTCGAGCCCGACTACGATGGGGCGGTGCTGTTCCTCGAGGACGTCGGGGAGCCGTTGTACCGCTTGGACCGTTTGTTGACCCAGCTTCGCCTGTCCTCTAGACTCGGCACGGTCAAGGCGGTGGTGGCAGGAAAGCTGGCGCGGTGCGGGCGGGGCGAGGCTGGCTGGCGGTCCCGGTGGCGGGGGCTCCTCGTCGAGGCGATGCCGGCCGGCGCGGTGGTGGTGGAGGGACTGCCGTTCGGTCACGGGGCGGTGAACATGCCGTTCCCGCTGGGGGTCGAGGTGGTGGTGGACAGCGAGAGCGGCCAGGTGGCCATGGGAGGTAGCTAGGTGGTCAAGGTCCGGGTCGGTGGCGGGGCTTCGAGCCCGAGCATCAGCGACTTCCTGAGGCGCTTTCAGTCGGGCGTGGTGATCTTCCGCGAGGGCGAGCTGGGCAGCGACATGTACATCATCCAGAGCGGGCAGATCATGATCTCGCGCAACGTCGGCGGGCAGCAACGCGAGCTGGCGGTGTTGGAGAAGGGTGACTTCTTCGGCGAGATGGCCTTGCTCGACGAAAACCCCGAGCGTTCGGCGACCGCGACCTGCCTGACCGACGTCGAGGCGCTGCAGCTCCGCGCGGCCGACCTCGACAGCATGCTCCGGCGCAAGCCGGAGATCGCCGTCCGCATGATGATGAAGCTGGCCGACCGGCTGCGCGAGACCAACCGGAAGTACGAGGAGCTGGTGGGCAAATCGGCCGAAGCGGCGAACCTCACCGGGGCTCCCGCCAACCAGGGGATCATGGCTTGGGCGCTACTGACGCACGAGGCATCGGGGCTGTTTTTCCCCCTGCGCCCGAACGGTGAGACGAGTCTGGGGCGCCATGACCCGGTCACCGGGGTCACCCCCGATGTGGACCTCTCGGGCCTCGACTCGGAGCGCACCGTGTCACGCCGTCACGCGATCATCAAGGCGGCCGACCGCATGCTCACCCTGACCGAGATCAACCCAGCCACGAACGGCACCTTCGTCAACGGCAAAAAGCTCGCCGCCATGGAGCCCCACCCCATCGCCAACGGGGACATCGTGCAACTGGCCCTGGTGGCCATGCGCGTGCACGTGCTCCCGGGCGGCGAATGAACCTGACCGTTTCCAGCCCTCTTCGCAGCCTCAAAGGAGTCGGTCCGGCCCTCGAAAAGACGCTCGGGGGGGCCGGGCTCACGAACCTGGGAGATCTCATGTGGCTCGTGCCCACGCGGTACGAGGACCGCTCCAACCCGACGCCGATCGCCGCTGTCGGTTACGGCGCCGGGATGGTTACCGTGTGTGGGCGGGTCGTGGCGCTGCAGGAGCGGCAAGCGCGGGTGCGCCGGCTTCGTCTCACCGAAGCGGTGGTGTCGGACGACAGCGGCTCGATCGCGGTGGTGTGGTTCAACCAGCCGTTTCTCCGCACCTCGCTGCGCGTCGGCATGCGGGTGTGGTTGTACGGTCCGGTGCGTCCGGCGCCGCGTGGCTGGGGGTTGCAGCTCCAGTCGCCGGAGTGGGAGGCCGAGGAGGACGACGAGGACGAACCCCTCCACATGGGTCGCGTGGTGCCGGTGTACCGTCGCATCGGTCGCCTGGGTGCCAGGCGGCTGCGTACCCTGGTGGCCCGTGCCGCGGAGGCGATCGAGGACGTGCCGGAGCACCTGCCGGCCGACCTGCTTGCCGACCTGGGGCTCCCGCCGCTCGGTGCCGCGCTGCGCGGCGTGCACTTCCCGTTCGCCAACGATCCGGCGCCGAGCGCAGCGGCGCAAGCGGAGCTGGCGGCCCGCCGCTCGCCGGCCCACCGACGGCTCGCGCTCGAGGAGCTGACCGCGCTCGCGGTGGTGCTGGAGCGTGAGCGACAGCGACGGCGGACGGCACTGGCGCCGGTGTGCACCGTCACCGACGAGGTACGGGAGGCGGCACGGCAGCTCCTGCCGTTCAAGCTGACGGGGGCGCAACGGCGGGTGGTGGCGGAGATCGTCGCCGATTTGCAGCGCTCCGAGCCGATGGCGCGCCTGCTGCAGGGCGACGTGGGGTCTGGTAAGACGGTGGTCGCCACGCTGGCGGCGCTGGTGGCGCTGGAGGCTGGCCTCCAGGTGGCGCTGTTGGCGCCGACCGAGCTGCTCGCGCAGCAGCATCACGCCACGTTGTCGCGCCTGCTCGCTCACACCAGGCACGTTCCGGGGCTGCTCATCGGGTCGCTCGGGGCACGCGTCAAAGCTGGGGTGCGAGAGATGCTCGCCGCGGGCCGGCAGGGGCTCGTGATCGGCACCCACGCTCTGATCGAGGAGGCGGTTCGGTTTCCGCGTCTGGGGCTGGTGGTGATCGACGAGCAGCACCGTTTCGGCGTGGCCCAGCGTCAGGCGCTGGTGGACAAAGGCACGGCGCCGCACCTGCTGGTGATGACCGCGACGCCGATTCCTCGTTCGCTGGCGCTGTCGGTCTATGGCGACCTCGACGTCTCGATCCTGGATGAGCTGCCGCCGGGGCGAACCCCGGTTGCGACGGTGCTGCGAGACGACAGCTCACGGCCCAAGCTCGTCGAGTTCCTGCGTCGCGAGGTCGGGCAGGGTGGGCAAGCGTATTGGGTGTTTCCGCTCATCGAGGAATCGGAGGCGATTTCGGCTCGGGCGGTCGAGACCCACGTACAAACGGTGCGGGGGGCGCTGCCCGGCGTCGCCGTCGAGGTCGTGCATGGCCGGGTGAGCGCCGCCGAGCGCGAGGACGTGATGGGCCGGTTTGCCCGCGGTGAGGTGGCGGTGCTGTGCGCCACCACGGTCATCGAGGTGGGTGTGGACATCCCCAACGCTTCGGTCATGGTGATCGAGAACGCCGAGCGGTTCGGGCTGGCGCAGCTCCACCAGCTTCGCGGCCGCGTCGGACGGGGACGCCGGCGCTCGTACTGCGCCTTGCTGACCGGGCCGGACTGTCCGCCGGAGGCGGTACAGCGGCTGCAGTTCTTTGCCTCGACCAACGACGGCTTCAAGGTCGCCGAGGAGGACTTCCGGGTACGCGGCCCCGGCGAGCTCACCGGCCTGCGCCAGTGGGGGCGGCCGGAGTTCGTCGTGGCCAGCCTCTGGCTGCACCTCCGGGAGCTGCAGGCGGCCCGGGAGATCGCCCGCCGAGCGGCGGCCGCCGGGCGCCTCGAGGCGTTGGCGTCCTCGTTGCGCAGCCCGCGCGGGGTCGGCGCCGAGCTGAGGTCGGCGTGAGGTCCTGGCTCGGTCGTGGGCTGCCGAGCGCTGGCCCGCCCTTGGGCTTGGCTCCCGCCGTCGATGGGGCGGCGCGGCCAGACGCGTTTCGGTGGCACAGGCTCGCCGTCATCGCCCTTTTGGGGATGGCAGCGGCAGTGATCCTGGCGACGGTCGGCTGCGGCGAGGGGTGGGGGCGGCCGTGGCCGCTGGTTCTGGCACGCGATCTCGTGCTGGTGGGAGGGGTCGCGCTGGCGGCGTGGGGAATCGGCGGCGCGCCGGCGCGCTGGTGGCGTCCCGCTCTGGACGCGAGCGAGGACCGGCTGACCCGCATCGCCGTGGGGTTGGGCGTGCTCGGGCTCGTCGTGCTCGCCCTCGGGCTCGTGGGGTGGTTGAACCGTCCCATGGTGGGTCTGGTCGTGGGCGGTGGGCTCGTCCTGGGCGGGGTTCGGTTCGTCCGTGATCGCGAGCCACCGCGCCGGGCCGAGCCGCGGAGCCGCTCCGAGCTCATCGCACGGTTGTCGGTGGTGCTGGTGGCTGCCCTCGTTCTGTGTGGAGCGGTGGTTCCTGAGTCGTTCTACGACGCGCTCTACTACCACGCTGCTTTCCCGGCCCACTTCCTGCGCCTCGGTCGGGTGGTGGTCTTCCCCTACGCGGTGCACAGCGCGATGCCTTCGCATATCAACATGTGCTTCGTACCGCTGGTGGCTTGGGGCGGAGCGTCGACCGTCAAGCTCGGGCACTTTGCCCTGTATTGCGGCGTGCTCGCGTGGCTGGGGCCGCTCGGGAGGCGGCTGTGGGGACGGCCAGGCGGCGCGTGGGCTGGCGCGATCTTGGCTGGGGTGCCCGGCGTGGGCGTGATGGCGGGCATGGGGGGGGTTGACCTCGGCGTGACGTTCTTCGTCGTCGGCTGCGTCACCCTCACGGTGGTGGGGTTCTCGGCCCGGGAGCTGCAACGCCCGAGCCTGCTGGCGGCGGCGTTTCTGGCTGGTGTCGCCGCCGGCTCGAAGTACTCGGCGTTGCTGCCGGTCGCCGGGTGGTCGGTGGTTGTGGCGGTGCTGCTGCTGCGGTCGCGTCCCCGGCGCCCGGCGCTGGTCGCGGCCCTGGCGGCGCTCGTCCTGGTCGGCGGTGGCGGATGGTACCTCCGCAACCTGGTGGTGCTCGGCAACCCGCTGTACCCAGCGCTCGCCGCACCGTCCTCGGCGGCGGCCCGGGTCGAAGCCAACCTGCACGCCGATTCCGCAGTCGTCGGTGGTTGGCTGGACGGACTGCGGACGTTGTTCGAGGCGATTTCCGAGCGCCAGCCGATGGGCGCCGGCGCCGAGCTTCTGCCCGGTGTCCTCCTGATCGGGGTGGGAGTCGTTTGGGCACTGGGACGGGCGGGTCCGGGCCGCTGGCTCGCGGTGATGGTTGTCGTCATGGCTTTCGCCTGGTCGCGTTCGCTGCTCATCGTGCGGTACGCCTATCCCATGCTGGTCGTGGGCGCCGCGGTCGCGGCGAGCCTCGTGGCGTTCGGCTCGAGGCCCACGAGGTGGCGCCGGGCGGCGGCAGCGGTCGTCGTCGCTGTGGCCGGCGTGGGAGCGGTGCGGTTGGCAGCCGTCGTCGACGTCGTGCACGGGCATCCGTGGCGTTTCCTGGCTGGTCGCCAGGATGCCGCGGGGTTCCTCACCGAGCGTCTGCCCCACTTCGAAGCGGCACGCTGGGTGCAAGGCCACACCCCGGAGCGAGCCACACGGCTGCTCCTGGTGGGAGAGACACAGGGGTACTACTTCGCCCGCGACTACGAACCGATCAGCGCCTATGACCCGCACCCTCTGGTCGCGTGGGCGGAGACAGCGGAGAGCGCGGCCGCTCTCGGTGAGCAGGTGAGGCAACGCGGGTTCACGCACGTCGTCCTCAACCGCAGCGAGCTCCAGCGTCTCAACCGGGTGTACGGGCACTTCAGGCTGAGCGAGCGGGCAGCGCGGGTGGTCGCCGAGTGGCTGGCAAGCTGCGTCTTGGAGTGGACGGGAGCAGAAGTGGCCGTCTACCGGGTCGAACGCTGAAAGACCATGCGCACCACACCGCCGCGCCGGGCTGCCGCCGCGGCGAGCTCAATTCCGGTGGCGGCCACGAGCCCGGCCCCGAGCAGGGGGCTGAGCGCCAGGTGCAGCCACAATGCCTGGCGAGGCCTGGTGGTCGTGCCGACAGGCCTGAGGAGCCGCGTGAACAGGACGTGATTGAGACCAGCGGCCGCGAGGGCGCTCTGCAGCAAAGGGTACGGTCCGTACTCGAGCGAGAAGTGCCAGGTTCGCAGCGGCACGAGCCCGAGCTGGCGACCGAGACGGGTGAGCAACTCGGGGGTGAAGTGATAGCGGTGCCTCGGCACGTCCAAGTGGAGCCAGTGACGCCCGAACCACCGCGCCTGCCAGGAGCTCCAGTTGGGCAGCTCAACGACGACGTGACCGCCCGGGCGGACCAGCTCCGCGGCCGCGGCCAGCGCCTCGCGGGGCGAGACGAGGTGCTCGAGGGCGTGAAAGAACGTCACGACGTCGAAGGCTTCCGGCGCCAAACCAGCACTCGCCACGCTGCCGGTCAGGATGCGCTCGCCGAGCGCTTGCCGCGCGGTGGCTGCCACGCTCTCGTCGAGCTCCGTCCCCCAGACCTCCCAGCCCCTGGCCGCGAGCGCGGCCAGCATGGTGCCACGGCCGCAACCGACATCGACGATGCGGCCGGGCCGCGAGCACAAGCGCTCCACCATCACCGTGCGCCGCCGGCGCAGCGCCCGCTCCACGCTCTCGACGGCACCGACGAAACGTCGCCCCGCGTCTCGCCCGCCGGGGTAGTCGTAGTAGCGGCCGAGCTCGGCCTCCGACAGCCGGTCGGCCGTACGCCGCATCCCACAGCTCTGGCAGCCGGCGATCTCGAACCACTCGTCGCCGTGCATGTCGCGAGCCGTCAGAACCACCTGCCAGCGCTCATGGCCGCAGACCGGACAGGCCGTTGCCGGTATCGATGACGCGACGGATCTCATGCGGTTCGATCGAGCGGCCGCGAGCCGATCTCCCAGCGCTCGCGGACAACCCGTACCCGCACGGCGCTCTCGGGCTCACCCGCCAGCGCGGTCAGCAGCTCACGGATGCCCGGAGTCGGCCCGCGGCCTTGGCGGGCGTTGATGAGCAGGCGGAGATCGTTGCCCGTCACGCTCCACTCCAGCAGTCCGGGAAGGCCAGCCGGCGGCGTTGCCGGCCAGCTCGGCATGCCGTGGCAGCGAGTGAGCCGGAGATGGTAGGCGGCGAGCGCCTTGCCGAGGCCGGGCGCGTCAGCGGGCAGGAGCTCGCTCGCCGTGATCCTGAGGCCTTCGGGCAGGAGCCGGTTGGCGCGGCTGAGCGTGCCTGGCTCGAACGGAGCGCGTAGCTCGAGGTCGAACGGCTCGGCCAGCGCCTCGGCCCCGAGCGGGAGCGCCGGTCCCATCGACAGACGCACGTGAGGGTTGAACCCTTCCGTAAAACGCACGGGAACGCTCGCGGCGCGCAGCGCCCGCTCAAGCAGGTCCATGACGTTCCGGTGCGACAGCCAACGCGCGTCTCCGGTCTTCGCGTACGTCATCCGAGCCCGCACGACGGTCGGTGGCTGGTGGTTGGTGGTTGGTGGTTCGGCTGGCCGCCGGCTAGCTTCCAGCTCTCGGCCCTCAGCCGGGCGAGCGGGCGGGGGACTCTCGACTCGCGACTTCCGAGTCTCGACGTTCCTGGCCAAGCGCAGGTCGCGCCCGGCGCCCGGAATGCCGCACCCCGTGCACCGGCTCTGCCGGCAGTCGGGCGTGGCCTCCTCGCGGTACGCCCGCGCACGCTCGGCCCGCAGGTACGCCCGGGTCACCCCCGGGTCGACGACGTCCCACGGCAAGTGCGCGTCGAGCTCGCGCGGGCCGCACTCGGCCTCGAGGTCGATGCCGGTCTCGGCGAACGCCTGCGCCCACGCAGCGGGCCGCCGCTGCTCGGTCCAGCCGTCGAAGACGGCGCCGAGGTCGTGGGCGCGGGCGATCGCCGCCGCCATCCGCCGATCGCCGCGGGCCAGCACCGCCTCGAGCCGCGCGTCCTCCCACTCGCCCCACCCCAGCTTGACGCCACGCACCGAGCGGCAGCGGTCGCGCAGCGCCCGCACGCGGCGCTCGTAGTCGTCGGCCCGAACCAACGGCTCCCACTGGAACGGCGTCCACGCTTTGGGTACGAAAGGGTTGACCGAGACCTTGACCTCGGCGCGGCGCCGCCCGGCGCGCCTGGCCTCCGCGACGAGCGAGGCGGCGAGGTCGCCGAGCGCCACGGCGTCCTCGTCGCTCTCGGTGGGCAGCCCGAGCATCCCGTAGAGCTTGATGAGGTCCCAGCCCCGCGCGAACGCAGCCGCCGCGGCGGCACGCATGTCGGCGTCGGTGATGTCCTTGTTGATGACGCGCCGGAGCCGTTCCGAGCCGGTCTCGGGCGCGAACGTGAACCCGGCCTTGCGCACCCGGGAGACGGCGTCGGCGAGCTCGACCGAGAACGCGTCGGCGCGCAGCGACGGCAGGGAGACGCCGACCCGGCGGTCGGCGAACCTTTCGGCGAGGGCGGCGGTGAGCGGTCCGATCGCCGTGTAGTCGGCCGAGGAGAGCGAGAGCAGCGACACCTCCTCGTAGCCGGTGGCCTCGACGTGCGCCTCCAGCCGCTCGACCACGGCTTCCGGGGCGTGCTCGCGGACCGGGCGGTACCAGAACCCGGCCTGGCAGAAGCGGCAGCCGCGCGTGCAGCCGCGCGCTACCTCGAGGCCCACACGGTCCTGCACGACCTCGACGACAGGAACGAGTGGCGTGGGAGGGATGTCGGCCGGGTCGAGGTCGTCGACCCACACCCGGCGGACGTGGGTGGAGATCCCAGGCACCTCCGGCAGGTGCCGGCCGCCGCGCGACGGGTGGCCGGCGGGCTCCCAGCGGAGCAGTGACGGCACGTAGAAGCCGTCATGCCCGGCCAGCCGGCGCAGCAGCTCGGCGCGGGGCGTGCCGTGGTTTTTGGCGTCGCGCACCTCGTCGAGGAGCAGGGGCAGCAGCGCCTCGCCGTCGCCGATCGCCAGCACGTCGAAAAAGTCGGCGACCGGCTCGGGGTTGGCCGTGCAGGGGCCACCGCCCACCACCAGGGGCATGCCCTCGGTGCGCTCGGCAGCCCAGCGCGGCAGCCCGGCGAGGTCCAACAGATACGGCACGTTGACGTAGTTGAGCTCGGACTGCAGGGTGATCCCGACGAGGTCGAAGTCGGCCGCCGCGCGGGCGCTTTCGAGCGAGTACAGCGGCACGCCGCGCGCCCGCGTCGCCGCCGCCATGTCGGGCCAGGGGGCGAACGCCCGCTCGGCCAGGGTGTCCGGCCGCCGGTTGGCGACGTGGTAGAGGATCCGCGTACCCTGGTGGGACATGCCGATGCCGTACTCGTCGGGGAAGGCGAGCAGCAAGTGCACTGCGACGCTCTCCCACGGCTTGCGCACCTGGTTGGCCTCGAGCCCGACGTACCGCCCCGGCCGCTCGACCCCGGGGAGGATCTCGGCGAGCGCCTTGCGAATCTCCTGTGGCGTCACTAGCGCTCTCCCCGGCCGATTCTAGTCGACCGCTCAGCGGGACGCTCGCGGTGCTCCGAGGTGAAGAGCCGAGAGTCGAGAGTCGATAGTCGAGAGTCGGGAGATCGCGGCTGGCAGGACGTCGACAGGATCGGCAGGCGCCTGGCCTGCCGGCACCCCACGGTCGGTCGTCTGCACTTTTCGACTCTCGACCGGTGGGGTGGGCGGTAGAATCCGGGTGTGACGTCGCGCATTCGCATCGCCGGGGGAGGGCTCTCCGGGCTCGCGACGGCCGTGCTGCTGGCGCGGCAGGGGGCCGAGGTCGAGGTGTTCGACCCCCGGGTCGGCGGGGGCGGCCGCTTTTTCGGCGGGTGGCAGGTGCTGGACAACGGGCTGGCGCCGACCGACGCCCTGATCGAGTGCAAGCAGCTTGGCTTCCCCAGCCTGCCACCGGTGCGGCCCGTGCGCCACGCGGTGCTCCTCGACGCCTTCGGCGGCCGGCACGAGGTCGCGAGCGCCGAGCCGTACACCTACTTCATCCTGCGCGGCGGGGAGGGGAGCCTCGACGCCTGGCTGCGCGATGAGGCGCTGACGGCCGGCGTGGTGCTGCACGAGGGGTGCGACGCGCCGGCCGACGCGGAGGTGGTCGCGACCGGCCCGCGGCGAGCCGACGGGGTGGCCCGCGAGCTGGTGTTCCGCTCCGACCTACCCGACACCGTAGCGGTTCTCTTCGATCCCGAGGCCACGCCGTCCGGGTACGCGTACCTGTTCTGCCACGACGGGCGCGCCACCTTCGGCGTGGCGCAGGTGCGCCGGCTGCGCTCCCTGCCGGAGGCGCACCGGGTGGCGTGGGAGCGTTTCAGGCGCGAGCTGGGCGAGTTTGCGGTCGAGGACCGGCACGAGGGCGGCCAGCGGATGGCGTTCGCGCCGCCGCGTTCCCTGCGCGGCAGCAACGGCCGCTGGTACGTGGGCGAGGCTGCCGGCGTGCAGCACTTCCTGTTTGGCCTCGGCAACCGCCTGGCGCTGCGCAGTGCCGCACTCGTCGCCGACGGCGTCGCCGGCCGCTGGGATCGGGCCCGCTTCGAGCGGATGCTGTACCGCCCGATGCTCGCCTCGCTGGCGCTGCGGTGGGCGTACGAGCGGCTGGGGCGGGCGGGGTTCCGCCGTTTCTGTGCGTTCGCGTCGGGCCGCGATTTTCGCACGCTGCTGCTGCGGCTCAACGCCACCTCGGCGATGCGGCGCAGCGCGGCGCGGCTGGTGATGGCTGCGTGGGGGGAGAAGCGGCAGGACACGGGGCCGCTTCCGGGGGCCTGGCACCGGCGCCGGGAGGCCGCGTGAGCGATCAGGCGGCGGTCCGCCGCATCGCGCACACCCGCGGGGCGAACTTCTCGCTCGGGTTCCGCCTGCTGCCCGCGGCCAAGCGGCAGGCCGTGTACGCGGCGTACGCGGCGTGTCGGATCCCCGACGACATCGTCGACGAGGCCGGTGACGGGGCCGACACCGGCGAGGTCGAGCGCCGCCTCGACGCCTGGGTCTCCGAGATCGAGGCCACCTACGCCGGGCGGCCCGGCCTCGACGCCACGCGGGCGCTCGCTGCAGCGCTCGGCCATGCGCCGATCCCCAAGGGTGCGCTGCTCGGGCTCGTCGAGGGGTGCCGCATGGATCTGCGGATCAGGCGCTACCGCACGTTCGCCGAGCTCGAGCGCTACTGCGAGCTGGTCGCGGTGACGATCTCCGATATCTCGCTGGCGATCTTCGGAACGCTTCGCGCCGAGGCTACCCGCCACGGCCGCAGCCTCGCCCTAGCGCTCCAGCTCACCAACATCTGCCGCGACGTCGGCGAGGACGCCGAGCGCGGCCGGATCTACCTGCCGCTCGCCGAGCTCGAGGCGTTCGGCGTGGCCGAGGCCGATGTCCTGGCGGGCCGCGTGGACACCCCGGGGTACCGTGCGCTCATGGCCTCGGAGTGCGCACGCGCCCGCTCGTTCTTCGTGGCCGCGAACCCGCTGCCGTCGTGCGTCGCCCGCGACGCCCGCACCGCCGTGCGGGTCATGGGCGGCGTCTACCGCCGCGTCCTCGACCGCGTCGCCGCCGACCCGGTGCGTGCCTGGTCGCACCGCACCGAGCTGCCGCGCTGGCAGCGCCTGTGGGCGGTCACCGCCGGCATTCTCGGTTTCGAGTTCGCATAGGCCGCCCCGCCGCCGCTCTCCCGGTCGAGCGTCGAGGGCCGAAGGGAGCCACCCTCCCGCCCGGCCCAGAGCCGAGAGCTCGCAGCCACGAGTTGAGGGTCGAGAGTTCAGAGTCAGGAGTTGAGAATCGTGAGTCAGGAATGCTCACCGCTCCGTGGGGCGAGGGGATGCGCTCACGAACGGAGCCGCCTCGATAGTGGGCGCGGACTTCCGGGCCGCCCCGGGTGGGCAGGTGGGACGTAGACCCGGTCGTGGAGGCGGACCTGGTCCTGGATCGGGAGGGGGAAAGGCCGTCCACGCCCACGTCCAGGTTGAGAGCGGGTCGACGGTGGGCGTGGGAGCACCGATTTCCGGGTGAGCGGTGGCGGAATCTTGGGTCGCGGCTACAATCCAGTGGTGGCGAAGGATCTGCCGGCGACCGACTTCTTTCAGCGCCTGCTGCCGGACTACCTGGCGGTGCTGCTGGTGGAGCGGGGGCTCGCGGCCCACTCGGTGAGCTCGTACCGGAACGACCTCAGGGCGTTCGGGGTGTGGCTGGCAGGGAAGGGGCTCGACGCCCCGGGGTGCGAGCGGGCGGACCTGCGGCGCTACATCTCGGAGCTGCGCGGGCGGGGGTTGTCGGCGCGCTCGGCGGCGCGGGCGCTGGCGGCGATCCGCGGGCTGTACCGGTACCTGCTGGAGCGCAACGAGACGCAGCAGGACCCGACGCTCGAGCTTGAAACGCCCAAGCTCATGCGGGCGCTGCCGTACTTCCTTTCGGCCGAACAGGTGGAAGCGCTGCTCGGCGCGCCCGACGTGGCCGCGCCGCTCGGGCTGCGCGACCGGGCAATGCTGGAGACGATCTACGCCACGGGGGTGCGGGTCTCCGAGCTCGTCGGGTTGAAAGTCGGGCAGCTCCGGCTCGACCCGGGGTACGTGCGGGTATGGGGGAAGGGCAACAAGGAGCGCATCGTGCCCGTAGGCTCCTCGGCGGTGGAGTGGCTCGAGCGCTATCTGGGGATGGCCCGGCCGAAGCTCGACAAGCGGCACTCCGAGATGCTCTTTCTCTCCAACCGCGGGGAGGGGATGACGCGGCAGAGGTTCTGGCTCCTGATCAAGCACTACGGCAAGCAGGCGGGAATCGCAACCCACCTGTCGCCGCACGTGATGCGCCACTCGTTCGCCACCCACCTGCTGGAGCACGGCGCCGACCTGCGGGCGGTGCAGGCGATGCTCGGCCACTCCGACAT
>JAAYVZ010000060.1 GCA_012516935.1 Holophagae bacterium | reverse complement strand
TGTCAATACCCGTGAGCCATCGCGTGTGCCTATGCATTTCGCAGTCTGTGCCTATCCTTGGCAAAATGACATCCCGCCAATTCAACAACTTGCGTATTCAACCCCTGCCCAAAACCCTCCACAACTGTCGAACGCGGGTTCTGGGTCGAGGGGTATTGGTTCACCGCTGCCGCCCGCTCCCCACTCGTCACGATTCCCGCACCTCCTCTCCCGGCCTCCGCCATCGCTCTTCCTCGACCTGGACATGAGTTGGGAGGGACCACAGTGAGAGTGGCTCGGCGAGAAACTCGCGAGGGTTGCGAGGGCGGGCTGGCTGCGCCAGAATCCCGGTCTGTTTGGGAGGTCGCATGTCCCGTTTCGATGCCCGTGACCAGGCCGCCGTGACCGCCCTGCGCATCCTCGCCATCGACCAGATCGAGCAGGCACGCTCGGGCCACCCGGGGCTACCGCTCGGTGCGGCGCCGATGGCGTACGCGCTGTGGCGACGCCACCTGCGTTTCGACCCGACCTGCCCATCGTGGGCCGACCGCGACCGCTTCGTGCTCTCGGCCGGGCATGGCTCGGCGCTGCTGTACGCCCTTCTGCATCTGTTCGGGTACGACCTGCCGATCGACGAGCTACGTCGTTTCCGCCAGCTCGGCTCGCGCACACCAGGACACCCCGAGGTGGGGCTCACACCGGGAGTCGAGACCACCACCGGCCCACTCGGTCAGGGGTTCGCCACCGCCGTCGGTCTGGCGCTCGCCGAGCGACACCTCGCGGCTCGCTTCAACCGCCCGAGGTTCGAGGTCATCGGCCACCGCACCTGGGTCATCGCCTCCGACGGCGACCTCATGGAGGGGGTTTCGCACGAGGCCGCCTCGCTTGCCGGACATTTACGGCTCGGCCGACTGGTCGCGCTGTACGACGACAACCGCATCACCATCGAGGGCTCGACTGACCTCGCCTTCTCCGAGGATGTCGAGGCACGCTTTGCCGCCTACGGCTGGCGCACCCTGCACGTCGAGGACGGCAACGATTTCGACTCGCTCTCGGCGGCGCTCGACGAGGCGTCACGGACGGACGAGCAGCCGGTGCTGGTCCGGGTGCGCACGCACATCGGCTTCGGCAGCCCGAAACAGGACACAGCCTCGGTCCACGGCTCGCCGCTCGGTGCCGAGGCGTGGAAGGCCACGCGGGCCGCGTTCGGCTGGGAGCACGAGCCGTTCGTCGTCCCCGACGAAGTGCGAGCAACGTTCCGCCCGGCCGGCGAACGTGGTGCCGCGGCGCGGCAGGCATGGGTCGAGCTGATGGACCGGTACCGGCAGGCCCACCCCGAGCTCGCCGCCGAGCTCGAGCGGCGCCTGCGCGGCGAGTTGCCCGACGGCTGGGACGCGACGCTGCCGGGTTTCGAGGACGGCAAGCCGCTCGCTACCCGCGAGGCGTCGGGCAAGGTGCTCAACGCGCTCGCCCCACGTCTGCCGGAGCTCGTGGGCGGCTCGGCCGACCTCGCACCCTCCAACAACACCGCGCTGTCCGGCGAGAAGGACCTCGCGGCCGGGGCCTGGGACGGCCGCAACGTGCACTTCGGCATCCGCGAGCACGCCATGGCATCGCTCGCCAACGGGATGGCGCTGCACGGCGGGGTGCGCCCGTACGTAGCGACGTTCCTGGCCTTCGCCGACTACTTGCGCCCGGCGTTGCGCTTGTCGGCGCTCATGAAGCTTCCGGTCACCTACGTCTTCACCCACGACTCGGTGCTGCTGGGCGAGGACGGACCGACCCACCAACCGGTCGAGCACACGGTTTCGCTGCGCATCATCCCGAACCTCGTAACGTTGCGCCCTGCGGATGCACGCGAGACGGCCGAGGCGTGGCGGGTCGCTTTGGAGCGCCGAGACGGCCCGAGCGCGCTGCTGCTCAGCCGCCAGAAGCTGGCCATCCTACCTCCCCCCGCTCCCGGCAGCGTCGATCGCGGCGCGTTCATACGTGCCGAGGCCTCGACCGGCGAGCCGGAGGTCGTGCTGATCGCGACCGGCTCGGAAGTGAGCACCTGCCTACAGGCACGCGAGCTGCTCGAGGGTGTCGGCGTGCCGACCCGGGTGGTCTCGGCCCCTTCCCTCGAGCCGCTGGCCCGCCAAGACGAGCTATACCGGAAGGCTGTCCTCGGCCCCGACTCAGCGCTGCGCGTCGCCGTCGAGCTCGGGCGCGGCCAGGGGTGGCACCGCTGGATCGGCGATGGCGAGATGATCGTGCTCTCACGCTTCGGCGAGTCGGCGCCGCCCGAAGAGCTGGCACGACACTTCGGCTTCACGCCGGAGGCGATCGCCGAGCGCGTCCGCCGGGCGCTGGCAAGCCGTCACGCCGCGCCGCTCGTGGTGGCGGCTCGGCCTGCGGCGGCATCGGCGGCGGC
>JAAYVZ010000059.1 GCA_012516935.1 Holophagae bacterium | reverse complement strand
GCACCGCCGCCGCGATGCTGCGCCGCCGAGGCAGTGTGATCGCCGGCCCACCTCGCCGGTCGTCGCCGTGGCGCGGGCAGGAGGAGGCAGGCCCGGCAGGCCTGCCGGGCATGCCTCCTCCACGCTCTGCCGGTGCTATCCTGCCTTCCATGGGCCCCCGGCACCCAGCTGTCACCAAGGCCACCGGTGCGGACGGCTTCGTGTACGACGGCGCCAGCCGGCTCGTCAAGGGCGAGCTGCTGGTCGGCGGTGTGACCAAGAAGGACCAGTTCACCTACGACGGCTACAGCAACCCCACCAACATCCGCCGGACGATCGGGGCGGCCAACCCGGAGGACCGCGCCCTCCCGGCGGACACCGCGACCAACCGGCTCACCATCGGGAGCTACGACCACGCCGGCAACCAGACGGCGCTGACCGCCTCGTTCGCGCCCAACCAGACCTACACCTACGACCCGCTCGACCAGATGCGGGCCCGCTCGGTCACCGGCAGCCGCAGCTTCGTCTACCTCTACGACGCCGACGGGGAACGCGTCGCGGTCGACGAGACCACGACCGGCACGACCAGGATGCTGACGCTGCGCGGGCTCGACGGCAAGGTCCTGCGCGAGCTGCGCGACGCCGGCGCGGGCTGGGCGTGGGCCAAGGACTACGTGTACCGCGGCGGCACCCTCCTCGCCTCGGTGAGCGTGGACGGGGGGATCCGCCACTACCACCTCGACCACCTCAGCACGCCGCGCCTGCACACCGACCGGTGCGGCGCCATCGCCGCCGAGCTCAAGAGCTTCCCTTACGGCGAGTCGGCGACCGAGGCGACCGGCCCGCAGAAATCTGAGCGCATGCGCTTCACGATGCACGAGCGCGACCTCGGCGACCTCGCGAGCCTCACCGACGACCTCGACTACATGCACGCGAGGTACTACAGCGCAGTGACGGGAAGGTTCCTGGGGGTCGATCCCGTGCCTAGCAAGGCCGGTGTCCCCGCGACTTGGGGCAAGTACCAGTACGCGAGAAGCAACCCGGTTGTGCTCGTCGATCCGGATGGCCGAGATGTCTATTTCCAGAATCCCGCGGACAAGAGGGCCTTCGAGTTGGCCGCGGCAAGGAACTGGCGGGTCGCAAGGGTCCTGGCGGAGTTCGCTCCTGGAAAGGGGCGCGACTTGTTCATCAATCGCGGGACGCCCGCCAGCCCCGTCCCCGACGCCAGGGCACCTGCCAGCGTCGACATCTCAATCGGGCGAGGATTGACGGACGCAGAAGCAGTCCAGATGCAGACGGTTTGGAAGGATGCCGGTGGGGGGGCGGCTGGCGACAAGGCGGCCGCAGAGTACTATCAAACGACGACGCAGGTAGTCACCAAGGCGACGATTACTCTGAGTGGCAGTGAGACTCCCAAGGACAGGCTCCATGAGCTCGGGTATGTCCAGCAAGCGTTGGAGAACCCAGCTGAGTACCTGCAACAGGCAGAGGAGGCGAAGAAAGCCGGGCAGACAGGAGGGAATGCAGCCTACAAGCAGTCCGCGTCGGAACAGTACGCCGACGATTTTGCCAGAGAGGCGGCCAAGACAGATCCCAGACCGCGGAATCCCTAGGAAGGTGAGTATGCGAAGGTTCTCCGTTGACGGTCTTGCACTGGTTTGCGGCATGCTGGCGGCCATCGGCTCTGAGGCCAGCCAGCTTGTCCCTGAGGTCCTGCGTGGACTGGATCAGGTGGCACTGGTGACACTCGTGCCAAGGTACGAGCCGATTCCAGGCATCTCCCCATCAGACCTCGAACGGGAGTTGCGGGCGGTCGCAGTGTCCGTACTTTCCGAGTCCGGGATTCTGACCAATCCTCAAGCGCCCCAGCGCCTCGTTGTGGATGTCGTTTGCACGGCATCACCAGCAATACACGGTTCTCTTGCAGTACTGGTCATGGTCAGATTGGAAGAGGTCGGAGACCTCCCCCGACTGCGATCAAAGCCTGGCGCGGCGTTGTTTGATGTAGTCACTTGGAGCGACTTCCAACTCCTTGTCGTTCCCACCGACCAGGCCCGCGATCCGATTCTTGATGCTGCATCGACATGTGTCGCGGAATTTGGCGCGAAAGTTGTGCAGGCGACCCACACCACAGATAAGTACCAGATAAGTACCAGGTACCGCGAATCGTTCATTCCTGAAGGATCGAAGCGGTGAGCAGCGAAGTAGGAGCGACGAAGTCGGCAGGTTGAGGGACGCGGTGGTAGCGGTAGGGCAGCAAGGCAGTGAGAAGGGATGTGAGGCGATGAGTCGAAAGCAGAAGATGGCGGGGACGGCTCCGACCGTGGCGCTGCTGGTGGTGGTGCTGGCGATCGGCCAGGCCGCGACGAGCGGCACGGGGCCGAAGCCCCGCATCCGGGTGGCGACGACGTCGTTCTCCGATGGCAACCCCGGGGCGGACGCCACGGCGGTCGCCGATGTCGTCACGAAGGGGATGCTGCAGGGGTGCGGCTCGACGTACTTCTGCCCGGGGGAGTCCGTGCCGTGCGCGGATATGGCGGTGGCGTTGGCCCAGGCGATGCGCGGGAGCGCCTGCACGCCCGCGCCACCGCCGGCCGACGACGTCGGGGCCGGCCGCCTCGCTGGTATCCTCTGCGCCAGACTGCTCGTTCGCGCGTAGCAGCCGCGGTGAGGCGGATGGTCGAGCACCTACTCTCCATCGATACCAGTACTCGGTCCGCTGCTGCGAGACCGCGACCAGTCCTGGTTCATGAGGATCAACGATATGGGATGTCAGGTACCTATCCAGCATAACCGCAGAAACTTGAATACGAGGTGCATGCAGAACACAATGCACGAAATGAGATACCTGTCACCCGTCTGCACCCCGCCGGGTGGCGGCACCTGCTGGAAGGGCACGCACGACGCCGTCGGCGACGTGACGTCCCTCCAGCAGCACGCCAACACCCTCACGCTCGAGTACGGGAGCAGCAACGAGACGCGGCGCTCGGTGCTGCTCGGGGTCGAGCACCGGTACGCGTACGACGCCGACGGCGAGCGGGTCGCGATCTGGCGCTCCGGCGAGGGCACCACCTTCACGCTACGCGATCTCTCGGGCAAGGTCCTGCGCGAGGCCGTGGACGACGGCTCGGGCGGGTGGCGCTGGAAGGAGGACTACGTGTGGCGCGGCGGCGCGCTGCTCGCCACCGTGAGCGCCGACGGTGGCCTCGAGCACTACGCGCTCGACCACCTCGGCACCCCCCGGCTGGTGACCGACCGCTGCGGCATGACGGTCGCCCGCCACGACTACTTCCCGTACGGCGAGGAGGCGACAAGCCGGACGCAGGACGCCGAGCGTATGAAGTTCACTAGCCACGAGCGCGACTTCGGCGGGAGCCCGTCAACACTCGACGACCTCGACTACATGCACGCCCGTACCTACTCCGCGGTGTTGGGGAGGTTTTTGAGCGTCGATCCGGTGAGAGGCTCAGCAGCAAGCCCTCAGAGCTTCAACCTGTTTGCCTACGTTCGCGGCAATCCACTCGCACTCATTGACTGTCCCGCCTTGGGAGGGGTCAAGCCCCCGGCTTCAAGCCGGAAGCTTCGGGCCTTCAGTTTGGTAGCATCAGTGGGATGAGGGAGTACAGGCGGGGGACGCACTCGGTGTTTT
>JAAYVZ010000058.1 GCA_012516935.1 Holophagae bacterium | reverse complement strand
CCGTACTCCTGCCACAACGCTCGGTTGACCTCACCGGCATCCAGACCCCGATCCGCCGCCAGGGTCCGGCACCGGCGCGTGATCTCGGGGTGCGCCCTCGCCAGCGCCTCCACCATCGGCACGAGCCGCGTCACCTCCGACACGGACGCCGGCCGCACCTCGTAGGCCACCGGCACCTCGTGCCGCGCGTCGACCACCAGGTGAAGCTGGTAGCCGAACCAGCGGGTCACCTTCTCCCAGGCCTTCCCGCCCGTATCCGTCCCCCGCGAGGTCTTCGTCCCCCACGCCGCCTCGGGATCGCTGGTCGCCCCTGACGACCCCCGCCTCCGCCCCGTCGAGAAGCTCGGCACCGCCTTGCCGTCGAATGCCAGCTCCTCGCCCAGGTCGGGCCGCAGCGTCGTCAGCCTCCCCACCAGCTCGGCGAACATCGCCTCGATCCGACGTCGCTGCGCAACCACGCTGGCCACGAAGCGCGACATCGCCCACGGGCTCGGCACCGCCGCCGACCCCTGCCCCGGATCGAAGCCGCAGATCTGCCGCAGCTCGGCGTTGCGCCCGAGCTCCCGCAGCAGTGATGCGACGCTCGGGTGCTGCAGGACGATCCCGGCCAGCACCGCGTTCCACATCGCTCGCACCGGGTACCTGTCGCGACCGTGACCCCGGTGCGCCTCGAGGGCGCACACCAACGCCTCGTCCGGGATGGCGGCCAGCAGCATGGCAAAGCGGTCGAGGTCCGAGGAGCGCTCGACATCGGTCCAGGAGAACAGGTATGGGCGTAGAATGGTGGCCACGGCGGCTCCTTTGCGGAGGTCAACTTCAGCGAGCCGATTCTACCGTACTGTGGGCCGCTGTTCTACTATCTCGTCTACTTTGTGGACTCAGCGACAACACAACCATAGCAACTATGCGACTAAATCTCCGCGTCCTCACAGTGGGGTGAAATCACGCCCTCACACGCCTCAGCCCCTCCCCAACTCAGGTCCTACCAACCCTCCGTGGGGTGACTCCGCACCGCCCCCTCCGTAAACCCCAAGTACTTCAACACCCCCGGACAGCGCTACGACCTCATGGATCTGCCGATCGACGAGCTCAGAGTCGACACACGTTCACGCAGTGCGACAGGAGTCAGCTCTGGCCACCCAAGGAGGCTCTGATGCGAGGTCATGCCCCGCTCCACTGTTGGATCGTCGTCGCTGCGTGCGCGGCCCTGAGCGCCCCGGCGGCGTCCGCCGGCTTTTCCGGCACCGACGTGTTCCTGCCGTCGGTGGGGGCGAAGCCGGGCACGTCGCCGGCCGTCTGGTACACGACCGTCTACGTCCACAACCCCAACCCCACGGCGGCCAACGTCACCTTCTACCTGCTGGAACGCCAGGCCAACCCCACGCCGGTCTCGTTCACCGACACCGTCCAGCCCGGCGACACGGCAAAGTACGACAACGCCGTCCAGCTCATGTTCGGCAAGCAGACGTTCGGCGCCATCCGCGTCACCTCCAACGTCAAGGTGCTCGCCGGCTCCCGCATCTACTCCCAGTCTGGCGACCTCAAGGACTCGGTCGGCCAGTACTTCGCCGGCACCCCGGCCTCGTTCGCGATCGGCTCGGGGCAGGCCACCGAGCTGCTGGGGGTGTACGGGACGCTACCTTCGTCGGCCTCGACGTTCCGCTACAACTACGGGTTCGTCGAGACGACCGGTACCGGCACCTGCCAGGTCAAGGTGACGGTGAAGGACCCGACCGGCGCCGAGCTGGCCTCCAAGACCTACACGCTGCACCAGTGGGAGCAGATGCAGAAGGGCTTCTCGAGCGAGTTCCCCTCGCTCTCGACCCCCAACGCCCGGCTCACCGTCCAGGTGCTCTCCGGGACCGGCAAGGTCATCGCCTTCGGCTCCGGCGTCGCCAACGGCTCCCAGGACCCGGCGACGTTCGAGATGGCGTTCCGGGACGAGCTGCTGGCGGAGAACAGCTCGGGCGGCGGCGGGGACATCACGGCGGTCAATGCCGGGGCCGGGCTCACCGGCGGTGGCACGAGCGGCGATGTCACGCTCGCGGTGGCGGCGGGCGGCATCGCCAACGGAATGCTGGCCACCAACGCCGTGACCACCGACAAGATCGCCGACGGCACGGTGGGCACGGCAGACCTCGCGAACGGAGCCGTCACCACGGCCAAGGTGGCGACGAGCGGCGGAACCACCGGGCAGGTGCTGACCGTGACGGCCTCAGGCGCGGCGTGGCAGGCCGCCTCGGGCTCAGGCGGCGACATCACCGGCGTGACGGCGGGCGAGGGCCTCACCGGCGGTGGCACGAGCGGTGACGTCACCCTGTCCGTGCGGGATGCCGGCATCAAGAACATCATGCTGGCTCCCGGCTCTGTGACCGCCAACACGATCGCCGGCGGGGTCGTGAACGCCACGCACCTCGGCCCCGGCGCGGTCACCCAGGCCAAGATCGCGGCCTCAGGGACGGCGGCCGCTGGCAAGGTGCTCGGCACCGACGGTTCCTCCCTCGTCTGGCAGACGGACGCGACGGGTGGAATGACCTTGCCGTACTCTGGATCGGTCAGCTCGTCCCAGGCCGGCCTCCTGGTCACGAATACCGGCAGCGGCATGGGACTCAAGGGCACCGGCACGACCGCTGAGGGCGTGTGGGGCGAGAGCAGCTCGGGAAGGGGCATCACCGGGTCGTCGACAAACGGTGTGGGGATCTTCGGCTACAGCGCGACCAAGGCAGGAATCCAGGGCTACAGCGGAGGCGGCTACGGGGTGATAGGCGAGACGACGAGCAGCTCCTTTGCCGGCGTGTTCGGGCAGAGCGCCACAAGTATCGGGGTATCCGGATCCAGCACCAGCGGCAAGGGCGTCATGGCCGTCAGCGGCACCGGCAAGGGCCTGCACGCCAGCTCCAACAGCGGCACCGGGGCGCTCGGCGAGAGCACGAGCGGCATCGGCGTCAACGGCACGAGCAGCAGCAAGGCCGGCGTCGAGGGCGAGAGCGAGACGAACATCGGCGTGCGCGGGGTTGCCCACGGATCGGGTGCCGGGGTGCAGGGCTACAACACGTCGACCGGCCCCATCATCGACGGGTGGAACGCGAGCTCGACACGGGTCTTCCGCGTCGACCAGACCGGCAAGGTGTTCGCCAACGGCGGGTACGCGACCGGAGGCGCCGACTTCGCCGAGCTGCTGCCGGCGCGCGACGGCCTCGAGCCCGGCGACGTGCTGGCGGTCACGGCCGACGGCACCCTGGCCCGCAGCACCGTGGCCTACCAGCCAAGCGTGGTGGGCGTCTACTCGACGCAGCCCGGCTTCCTGGGCGGCAACGCGGAAGCCGAGAGCGGCGCGGGCAAGGTGCCGCTGGCGGTGGTCGGCGTGGTGCCGGTGAAGGCCTCGGCGGAGAACGGCGCGATCCGCCCCGGCGACCTGCTCGTCGCCTCCTCGACCGCCGGGCACGCAATGCGAGCCGGGAGCCGCACCCCGGCAGGGGCGGTGCTGGGCAAGGCACTCACCGGCCTCGCGGATGGCACCGGGACCGTGACGCTGCTCGTGATGGTGCGCTGAGGCGGCCCGCTCCCGCCCCAACCAGGACCGCGGCGAGGCCGTAAACAGCGGCAGAAAGCCACGCGTGCCAGCGGTCCTGATCACCGGCGCCCGAAGAGGGTTCAGGCGAGCGCTGGTCGACGAGTGTCTCGCTCGCGGATGGGACGCCCTCCCACTCGTGCGCGTGCCATGACCTCATGAGGGGAGGGCTGATCGAACGGTGAGCACGCGTCCTCGCTACCGGCGTCGGGGATGCACGAGGCCGCCCTGGTGGTCGAGGTGCGGTCGCTCTCCCGTGGGGGCGGTGGGCCGTTTCCCGGACCGGTTCCGCTGCGCGGATTCGCCGCCGGAGGCGCAGACGGCGCAGCCGACTCAATCGTTGAGGAGGATGCTGCAGCAGGTGAGGGCGCCCTCGGCCTTGGCGAGCTCGGACATGTCGAGGCGCACGAGCAACAGGCCTGCCTTTGCCAGCCGCGCTGCGGTCCGCGGGTAGGCCGCGGCGACCAGGGCCGCGCCGTCCACCATCAGGGTGTTGGCCGCCGAGGGCTCCGCTGGGTCCACATCGATCGTCTCGAGCTCCGCGAACGTCGAGGAATCGACCCACGCCCGGTTGAGGAGCACCGTGTCCGGTGCGACCTGCGTCACCGCCGACTTGAGGTGGAGGCAGCCCTCCACCGCCACCACCGTGACGGTGTACCCGAACGGCGCGAGGGCGCCACGGAGCTGGGCCACGCCATCCTCGTTGGTCCGGCCGGTGAGGCCGACGAACACCCGCCGGCCGACGCGCAGCACGTCGCCGCCATCGAGGGTGCCCGGCGCCTCGATCCGCACCAGGGGCCGACGCTGTGCCAGCACTTCCGCCACCGCCGCGGTCTCGGCCCGCCGCGACACCGCGCCCGGACGCGTGATGACCGCGAGCTCGTCGACCACGACCGCCGTGTCCTCGACGAAGACGCAGTCCGGAAGGTCGGCCTCCGCCGGCAGGGAGAGCACCTCGTACCCGAGCACCTCGAGGGTGTGCTCGTAGCGCCGGTGCTGCGCCAGGGCCCGCTCGACGTCGATCGCCTCCCTCTCGAGGTGCGTCAGCTCGCAGCGGGTGATGGAGGGGCTGAGCTGGCGGGTGATGGCGACCGGCATCGTGACCTCTCGTGCTCGATCATACGTGGCGATCACGTGAGCGCCCGTGACCAGGGTCACGACCGGCGACCAAAGCATTTGACGACTAATAGTAGACATATGACTTCGAATAGTCTACATTGATCTCGATGCTCGAGCTCCTCCTGCCGAACGCCCGCATCCGAGTTCTCTCGCTGCTCCTGGGCGAGCCCGCCAACACGTTCTACCTGCGGGAGATCGCCCGACTCTGCGGCCTCCCGGTGCGGGCTGTGCAGCGCGAGGTGGCGCTGTACGAAGCGATGGGGCTGTGCGAGCGCCAGCCCCGCGGCAAGCAGGTCTTCTTCCGGGTCCGCACCGACTACCCGCTCTTTGGTGAGCTGCGCGCCCTTGTGCTCAAGGGCTCGAGGCCGGCTGAGACCCCCTCCCCAACGCGTGTCGCCCCAACTCCTCCGACAGTGCCGCCGCGGCGGTCGAATCCCCAGCGGCCGGCTGCCACCAAACCCGACTCGTGGCGTGTCTGGTGACCGCCCGACGACCGACACCCGCGGGCGCCTCCGGACGGGGGCACGCGCGCGGTACGCCGGGTTCACCGTTGGGTGCTGGCCCCCTGCACGAAGCTCACCGCCTCATCGCGGTCCCAGAAAACGGGGAAGATGGTGTCGAGGCGCGTGAGCTTGAGCAGCGATTCCATGCGGTGGTGAGGTCGGAACAACGCGACGCGCCGGTTGGCGCGTGTGAACTTCTGAAGATAGCCCACGAGCTCGCCGATGCCGGTCGAGTCAAGATAATCGATGTGCGCGAAGTCGATGACCACCCCACCCCGGGTGCTCTCGAAGATGTTCCCCAACTCACTGGCGAACTGCTGTGCAGACTCGCCGAGGCGCACCGTACCCTCGACCTCCAGCACCGTCACACCAGCCTCATCGAACCGACGCATCTGCATGGCAAACCCCCGCTCCGTATCGTTGCTATCCTAGCTCGCCACGGTGACATCCGCCAGAGCCACCAGCGCTCCGGCCCTGGTCGCCCGGCACCGGTACCGGCGCAGCTCCCCCAGCGCCCCCAGAGGCCGCACCACCACCTCGAGCCTGTCACCCGCCGTCACCGGTTGATGAACAGCCACGTTGTGCAGGCCGGCCAAGCGCAGGCGCTCGAAGCGCTGCGGTGGGTCGATAAGTAGGATCGACTGGGCCAAGGCTTCTACCACCAAGGTCAGCGGCCACGGCTCCGTGCGACGCAGGAAGCCATCGGCCGTTCCGAGAACCAGCACCGCCTTCTGGTCCCCGCACTGCTGGGCTCGCTCGATCAGCCTAAACGGAAAGGCGTGCGCAACGAACGGGACCTCAGTCACCGACTCCCTGCGACCTCAGAAACTCGACCATGGCGTCGACCGATCGGAAGGCCTGCGTGCCAGTGCCCTCGTCCTTGATCTTCACCCCGAACGCTTTGTCGATTCCAACCACGAGGGTCAGCGCGTCGATGGAGTCCAGACCCAGCCCCTCGCCGAACAGCGGGACGTCGTCGCCGATGTCCTCGGGGCGCATGTCCTCGAGCTTCAACTCTTCGATGATCATCTTCTTGACGCGATCGTGCAGCACGGACTTGCTCATTGGGCCTGACTCCCTCCCTCGTCGCCGAGAGTATAGCCCGAAGTTCCGCGGCGTTGCGAGTGGAAGTGCTTGATGGGTAGCGTCATGGCAGGGGCTACCTTTGTGGGTACATGGGAACAGCGCGGAGCAGCTCACGAGCGCGTCGGTGGAGCGGAGTCGGCTCGGTGAGCTGATCGAACGTCGGTGCCTCCGGCTGCGTGAGGAGCCGGCAGGTATTGCGGCAGAGCGTGGCGAGATCCTGGAGGAGGGTCGCGAAGCTGTGGAGCGCGAGCCCAGCATCGTCGGTGCGACGCGCCTTCTTGATCCGGGCCTGCGCGGAGACCTTCGCGGGTGCGACCGGATCCCGCGTGGCCCGCTCGCCGGGTAACGTCTCATCGTGGAACAGCAGTGGTGCCAGCGCCTGGCGCATATGCCACTCCACGTAGTACGCGAGCATGCAGAGCAGCACGTGAGCCCGGACGTGGTTCTCCACGCGGAGATAGATCGGCCGCACTCGGAGGTCCATCCCCTTCAGACACCGGAACGCCCGCTCCACCGTGGTGAGGCACTTGTAGCCCCGCACCACCTCCGGCGCCGCCAGCGTCGGCTGCGGCTCACTGGTGCGAATTACGTAGATCCCATCGAGTGCCGCCTCCTGCTCGATCGCCTCTTGCCGACGCTGGACGCGCAGCACCCCATGGTCGATCTCGATATCGAAGTGCTTGGCCACCTTGTAGTGATTGATGACCCGTCCCACCCTGACCCCGAGCTCGGCATCGGACAACGGCGTCCGCGTCCGCCGCGCCGCCATGCGAGCGATGGCCTCCAGCTCCCGCTCCGTTGCCTCCACAAGCGCCGTGCGCGTGCGCTGCCGGTCCTCAGCCAGCCGCGGGTTGAAGCACACGATCAAACGCTCCCCCGGGTACGCTGGCGCCGTGATCTCGGCGAGATTGCGCTCGTCGAACAGAGAGCGCTGGATCGCCCCTGACTCCACCAAGGCCCGGATGGCCGGTCCTCGGAGCGCCGCGATCCAGCCCAACCCGGGGTGCGCCCGCAACGCCTCGATCCTGGTGCTCGTCAGCATCCCCCGGTCCCCGACCAGCACCACCCGCTGCAGCTTGAAACGCTGCTGCAACCGCTCGACCTGCACCGGCACCGTCGTCGGGTCGCCGGTGTTGCCAGGGAACACCTCCACCGCCACCGGGCACCCCTGCTGGTTCGTCAGCATCCCATAGGCGATGCACGGTAGCTTCTCCCCGTCGCGGTTGTAACCGCGCCGGGCCAGCACACACGTCGTCCCCTCGTACGAGCTCGATGACAGGTCATACAGCGCGAGACCTCCCTCGCGCAGATGGCGCGCGGCCAACGTTGCCTCGATCCGCTCCTGCCGCGCGAGCAGCCACTCGAGCGCCCGGTATAACTCGTCGACGTCGGCGTCCTCCACCCCACACTCGTGTCCCAGCGTGCTGCTCTGCCACGTCCTGGTCGTGGCCAGCTTGGAGCCGGGGTGGAGCACCCGCTCGGCGATCATCGCCGCCACCAGGTCACGCTCACGGCAGCGCGTCGAGCCCAGCAGCCGGTGCATCCCGAGCCGACGCATCGTCGACAGCACCGCCTCCACGTGGCCGTGGGGCAGGGAGCGCTGGATCGCGACGAGCGACTCCGGCGCGACCACGCGGTCACCGCGGAGGACGCGGCGCAGCGCCTCGACCTGCGCCGGTGGCCAGTCGGAGAGGTTGGCGAGGGTGCGCTTGACGATCGTGCCGCCCTGTCGGGTGGCGACGCGGAGGAGGACGGCCGGGGGCGAGGTGCGGTTGGGGACCACGTCGATGTACATGGTCACAATATGGTGTACAGGGCACAATATGTCAAGGATATGTGACAGCGCTACATGGGTACATCGTTCAATCGCCGAGACACCCCAACCTCCTCATACCAAATGCCTTATCCTCTCAAAACACTATCCAGCTCATGGGAACTTCGG
>JAAYVZ010000057.1 GCA_012516935.1 Holophagae bacterium | reverse complement strand
TGACGCGGGCCGAGATGGCGGTGCTGCTGCTGATGGCCAAGCACGGGTCCGGCTACGTGCCGCCACCGGCGACGGGGCTGGTGTTCGGCGATGTGCCGGCCGAGCACTGGGCGGGAGGTTTCATCGAGGCGTTGGTGGCGGAGGGGATTAGCAGCGGGTGTGGGCCGGCGATGTACTGTCCGACCAGTCCGATCACGCGGGCGGAGATGGCGGTGTTCTTGCTGATGGCCGAGCATGGACTGGGGTACGTGCCGCCGGCCTCGACGGGGCTGGTGTTCGGCGACGTGCCGATCGACCACTGGGCGGGGGATTTCATCGAGCAGTTGGCGGCGGAGGGGATCGCCTCGGGGTGTGCGCCATCGCTGTACTGTCCGGAGGGGATCGTGACCCGGGCGGAGATGGCGGTGTTTCTGAGCGTAACGTTCAACCTGCAGCTCGCGGATTGACCGGTCGCGAGCAGGCACCAGGCGTGGATCGTCGACGCCGGGGGCGGCTCGGAGACCGTCCGGCGAGACGACCCGACCACTCCCCGGGGCCGATTGCGGCCAGGAGCTGGCCGCCGAAACGGCTCGTTGCCCGCGTGGAGGTCCAACGCCTTTCCGGGGGCTGTGGCCCACCACCGAAAGTGGGAGCCCAGTCACCAGGCGGTACGCGGTGAAGGCTCTGCGGGTGGCCGCCGTGGGTAGTAGGATGGTGCGAGGAGCCCACCCGATGATGCGGATGATCGGATCAGCGTCGGCGCTTTGCATCGGCCTCGCAAGCACGGCCTTGGCGGCCACGCTGCAGGTCGGTCCGGGGCGTACCTACACGAGCCTCCAACAGGTGGTGGGGCTCGTCAACCCCGGTGACGTGGTCGAGGTAGACGGCAACTTCACCTATCCCGGTGGGGTGACGTTCACTCGTGCCGGCGAGGCTGCCAAGCCGATCACCATCCGTGGTATCCGTGTCTCGGGCAACCGCCCGGTGCTGTCCGGCGGGACGAACACGGTGGCGTTCACGACACCGTGGCCATACACGGGGCCGGGTGCCGACCACTACGTCTTCGAGGGGTTCGACGTCACGGGCGGCACCGCCCGATGCATTTTCCACCAGGCCAACAACCTGACGATCCGCGATGTGGTCGTGCACGACTGCCCGGCGCAGGGGATCCTGGGCGCCGACGAGGGCTCCGGCTCACTGCTGCTCGAGTACACCGAGGTCCACCACTGCGGAAACGGTACCAGTCAGCACCAGATCTACATGGCCACCGACGAGGTGCACTATCCGGGCTCGGTGTTCCGCATGCAGCACTGCTACGTACACGACGGCAACGGCGGCAACAACGTCAAGTCGCGCGCCGAGCGCAACGAGATCTACTACAACTGGATCGAGGGAGCCTTCTACCACGAGCTCGAGCTCATCGGCCCCGACGGCGGGGATGGCGGCAACCCGGCGCTCGAGCGCGAGGACTCGGACGTGGTCGGCAACGTCCTGTTCAAGCGCAACACGTTCTACGTGGTGCGGGTCGGCGGCGACGGCACGGGCGAGACCAACGGCCGTTACCGGTTCGTCAACAACACCTTCCTGTGCGGCTCCTCGGCGGCGTTCCGCATCTTCGACGGGATCGAAAGCATCGAGATGCACAACAACGTGTTCCACCGCGAGGGAGGTGCAGTCACAGTCACCCGTACAGCCGAGGCGAGCTGGGTGGCGGGGGAGCAAATCGCCGGCAGCCGGAATTGGGTGCTGAGCGGGGCATCGGCCGTGCCCACGCAGTGGACCGGCACGGTGTACGGCACCGACCCGGGGTTTTGGGACCTGGCCGCCAACGATCTGCGACCGGCGGCTGGGAGCCCGTTGCTCGACGAGGGCACCTCTGCGCCGTCCGGTCCGC
This sequence comes from Holophagae bacterium, assembly GCA_012516935.1. GTDB lineage: Bacteria > Acidobacteriota > Thermoanaerobaculia > Thermoanaerobaculales > Thermoanaerobaculaceae > JAAYVZ01. The sequence goes on along the minus strand of JAAYVZ010000057.1, from coordinate 5,922 downwards.
CCGGGTACCCGTTCCCCGCCCCACTGTTTCCGCCGGCAAAGCACCCACCGATGCACCAGGTCCAGGCGCCAGGCACCGCCGCGCCGCGCCCCTCTGCCGGTGACATCGATATCGGCGCCTTCGAGCTTGCGGGCTGGTCCGTGGTGTCGATCGCCGTGGACGAGGCGAGCCACACCCCGGGCAGCTCCGATCAGAACGGTGTTCTCGAGCCCGGAGAGCAAGTTCGCGTGGCGCCCCTTTGGCACAACGACACCACCGGCGTGGTTGCCCTCACCGGAGTCGCGAGCGCATTTGGCGGTCCGGGCGGCGCGATCTACACGCTGCTCGACGGCATTGCCGACTATGGCACCGTCGCTGCGGGGGCGGACGGTGGTTGCGTTGCCAACCCTTACGCGATCGGTCTCAGCACCCCGACCACGCGTCCGGCGCCTCACTGGGATGCGACCTTCGTCGAGACCCTCTCGACCGGTGTGGTGAAGACCTGGACCGTGCACATCGGCGACTCGTTCGCCGATGTGCCGCGGAGTCACTGGGCGTACCGCTTCATCGAGACCATCTTCCACAACGAGGTCACGGCTGGGTGCGGCGGTGAGCCGCTCAGGTACTGCCCTGGGGCCACGTTGACGCGGGCCGAGATGGCGGTGCTGCTGCTGATGGCCAAGCACGGGTCCGGCTACGTGCCGCCACCGGCGACGGGGCTGGTGTTCGGCGATGTGCCGGCCGACCACTGGGCGGGAGGTTTCATCGAGGCGTTGGTGGCGGAGGGGATAAGCAGCGGGTGTGCGCCGGCGATGTACTGTCCGGGGAATCCGATTACCCGGGCGGAGATGGCGGTGTTCTTGCTGATGGCCGAGCACGGGTCCGACTACGTGCCGCCGGCCTCGACGGGGCTGGTGTTCGGCGACGTGCCGATCGACCACTGGGCGGGGGACTTCATCGAGCAGTTGGCGGCGGAGGGGATCACTTCGGGGTGTGCGCCGACGCTGTTCTGTCCGGACGGGATCGTGACCCGGGCGGAGATGGCGGTGTTTTTGAGCGCGACGTTCGGGCTGGAGCTGAACCACTGAGGAGCCCTGCCAAGTGGGCGACGGCCCGGGTGTCCAGCCGTGCTGCTACGCTTGCGTTCTGGAGGGCTCGTGGTACCGGTTTTCGATCGCGCCTGGAGGAACGAGCAGCCACACTTGCCGTGTGAGGAGGTGACAGCGTGCCGTGCCTGCCCGCGTCTCGTGGCGTGGCGGGAGGCGCAGGCTGCTGTGGTGCCGCGACGCTTCCGCTCCTGGGTCGCCGAGCATGGCTTCTGGGGTCGCCCTGTCGAGGCGTTCGGGGACCCCGATCCGTGGCTCGCGATCGTCGGTCTGGCGCCGGCGGCGCAGGGGGCCAACCGCACCGGTCGGATGTTCACCGGCGACCGTTCGGGGGATTTTCTGTACGCGGCGCTGCACCGAGCCGGGCTTGCGAATCAGCCGGCCTCGACCCACCGCGGCGACGGGCTGAGACTCGTTGGGGTGTGCATCACCGCCTCGCTGCGCTGCGCACCCCCGGGCAACCGGCCGCTGGGTGAGGAGCTGCGCCGGTGTCGGCCGTTCCTCGCCCGCGACCTGGCGACGTGGCCACGGCTGCGCGTCGTGCTCTGCCTGGGAAGCCTCGCCCACAATGCGGCGTTGGCCGTGCTGCGAACCGGCGGCAGTGAGCAACGGCCGGCGTTCCAGCACGGCGCCTGGGTGGCGGTTGGCGATGGGCTGTGGCTCGTGGACTCCTACCACGTCTCCCAGCAGAACACCTTCACTGGCCGTCTCACGCCTGAGATGCTCGACCGCGTCCTATCTCGCTGCCTTGCGTTGCAGACGTGACACGCGGAGGGCGTCTGGCTCGGCGCTCGGGGTATCGAGCACCGGCCACGAGTCACGGTGCCTGGGGTGACAACCACGCCGGCCAGGCCACGAGTCCCTCGCCGTACTCCCGCCAGGCCGGCTTGGCGGTCGGAGTGCTGAGGGTCGCACGGATGCGGTCGAGGTGCCGACGCAGTGCGCTCTCGTCGACCCGCCCGCGGTGGTGAGCCCAAAGCAGGTACAGCAGCAGGGTGTTGAGGGCGTCCAGCTCGCAGTAGGCGCGGACCACCTCGTCCTCACCGGCGAGTACATGGAAGTGCACGTTCTCGCCGCGAGATACGGTCTTGCCAGGCAACCCCTGAAGGCGGGCGAACAGGTCGAGCCCCAGGCGGTCGGAAGCGCCGTAGCCGGCCAGCACATCCATGAGGTCGACGTGCATGTCGTGGTAGCGGCCGTGGTAGTTGTTGTACTTCCACTCCCCGTCGGTGCGGTAGAAAAACGGCGCCGCCACGCCGTGGAGCATCGCGCGGTAGCGCAGCACCGGCAGGTCGAAGGCGTTGCCGTTCCAGGTCACCAGGCGCGGCGCGCGTTTGGGTTTGGCGAGGATGTCGAACAGCTCCTCGATCTGCCGCTTTTCGTCGGTGCACGAGCGCCCGAGGCTACCGAGATTGAAGTTGCCGGACTCGGGGTCGAGCCACGCCAGCGAGATAGCGACGATGCGATGCAGCGGCGGCTGCAGGAAGTCGGTGCGCCCGTCGGAGGTCTGCGAGCGCCAGGCGCGCATCGCCTCCATGACGGCGGCGTCGTCACCCTCGAGACCGAGGATGCGACGCCCGGCCTCGGCGTCGGGAACGGACTCGATGTCGAACGCGACCAGTGGTCGATCCATGCGGGCATGGTCGACGGTCCGAGACCGGCAGTCAACCCGAGCACGGCTCCACCTCCGGGTCGGACTCGACCGCGCGGCTGCACCCCCCAGGGAAGTGGACGCGACGGAGTGGGCAGGATGCCCTGAGGTCGACGTGGTCCTCAGCCAGCCTTGCCCAGGACGGTCACCTCGCGGAGGAGCCGGTCGCCCAGCCGGGCCTTCTCGACCTCGAGGTCGTACCGCGCCTGGAGGTTGAGCCAGAACCTGTCCGAGGTCCCGAAGTAGCGGGCGAGGCGCAGGGCGGTGTCCGCGGTGACGGCGCGGGTCCCGTGGACGATCTCGTTGATGCGGCGCGGCGGCACGCTGGTGTCCCTGGCGACGCGGTACTGGGAGAGACCGAGCGGCACGAGGAACTCCTCGAGCAGCACCTCGCCCGGGTGGACAGGCGCGAGCGTCGCCTCACCAGACCCCTCGCGCCGGCTAGTGGTAGTCAACGATCTCGACCTCGTGGGCATCGCCGTCCCTCCAGACGAAGCAGATCCGCCATCGCTCGTTGATCCGGATGCTCCACCGTCCCTCGCGGTCTCCAGCCAGCTTCTCGAGCCGGTTGCCCGGCGGGACCCGCAGGTCATCTTGCGTTTCCAAGGTGGTGTCTGGAGCAAAGCCTTGGGAACGCGCCCGCGGCACCGACGACTACCGCCCTAGCGGGTGGCGTCGGGGGCAGAAGTGGACGCTCCCGCCGAGGAACACCTCCTCGGTGATCACGCCTCCGCACGCCGGGCACGGTGAGGTACAGCTTCGGCTGCTCATTGGACGGGGAGAGCGGCAGGATTCGCACCGCGCCACGCTCGACCATTTCCCAGGCTGCGTCCTGGCCGCTCGGCTGGTCGCGCAGGAGGTTCATGGTCTCGGTGATGGCGGGCCACACCGTGGCCAGCGGCTCATCGACCGACGGCAGGGCTCGAGCACATGCGATGTGGTGCTGGTCGTCCGCGTCAACCAGGCCGACCAGCGGCCCGGCGTCGACGAGGATCACCTGTCCCTCTGCGCCACTAGCTCGCGCGCCACCCGTGCGCCGCCGCCAGCCGAGCGCTGGGGATCACCGCCGTGCACGCCCCCGATCAGATCGGCAATCCGCGCTGCGGGCGAAGCCTGCTCCTCGCTACGCTCGAGCCAGCTCTCAACCGCTTCCCGGACCGCTTCGGAGGCCGTCATCCGCCGGCGCTTCGCAGTGGTCAGGAGCTTTCGCCGCATTTCGGCGCTCAGCCTCACCGCCATCACCTCGCCCATGGTCGCCTCCGCGAGTACTGTGTCGCTCTTTGTAATACACCAGACGTCCTGTCGCGGCAAATTCCGTGGATGGGTCGTCTCTCACTGGCATCGCCTGCAATCCGCCGCCGCCACGTGCATCCGGACGTACGGTGTCCCACCGCTCACCTCGCCCGCGGCATGGCTGGAGCCGTGGCCACCGAGGACACGCGGGATAGGTACCAGGTGTGCGCCATAAGAGGACGTGCAAGGCAGCCGCCAATTCTGCGCCGGTTCACGCATTGCCTCACTGAGTCTGGCTATTGATAGGGCCCGCGGCTTCTGCTAGAAAGCAACCTACGAATCACGTCAAGGGCAAAGGGTGTCAGGTGTTGCGGTCGAGAGCGGAGGTGAATGTGCCGAGGATCCAATTGGCGTTCCTGGTCTTGCTGCCAGTGGTGGCGGTCGTACTGCCAGTGGTGGCACTCGGTCAACCGGTCGTGACCTTCGAGCACGATGCCGTGCGTGTGTCCGGCTTGAGTCCAGGGTCAGCCGCCGCCGTCTTCGCCGCCTCGTTGGAGCGCCCGGACGTCTACGTACGCGTCGTGTGCCGCCAGCACCTGCTGGGCGACGATGACCGCGACGGCCAAGTCCGACTCTCCATGCCTGATGGGGTGCCCCGGCACTCCGTGTGGGCCGTCGTCGACGTCTCGACAGGGAGCGTCGGTACTACGGTGCCGCAGGATGCACCGCTTCGCCTCCGCGAGACGCCGAAAGGCGCCGTCCAACACGCCCACGCCGGGGGCACCGACAGCCTCGCGCTCCCTGAGCCGCTGCTCGAGCTCCTGCTGGTGAGGCCTGGCGTCGGCGCGTGGCGTGGGCGTTTCGCGGAAGGCACACCCACGGACGGCGACGGGGCGGGCGACGGGTGGCTCCAGATGCAGGTGAGCCAGCTCGCACCGTGGGGGCACACCGCCCCGGCACCCACCCAGCTTGCGATCGGCGACGTGCTGGTCGCGATCAACCCAGAGACCCTCGCCATCTACACGCTGACCGTCGGGGAGGAGGCATGAGCGCGTACACCGCACCATCCGCTCGCGGAGCCCAGGTCGTCGCTCTCGTCCTGGTCGCGCTGGCTTCCGTCGCGAGCCTCGCCGCCGAAGCGCACGATGCGCCGCTCGAGCGCGGGTTCGCCGCCGACCGCGTGTTCGCCCTAGGCGACATCGACCACGTCGACCTCAGCTCCGGGAACGTCGTCCTCACCATCCCCCTCGGGATCAGCTACCCCGTCAATGGCGGATTCTCCTACTCGATGAAGCTCATCTACAACTCCTCGGTCTGGGACTTTGAGGAGGGCCAGACGACCAGGATCTGCTACGACGGCCCGATCGCGTACTACTGCCGCGACCTCATGGCCTTCCCGGCACGGCAGTCGAACGCCGGCATGGGATGGAGTCTCTCGCTCGGCCAGCTCCTGGACGAGAACGACCCCAGAAACCCTAGAATCGGCGGCTTCACGTACGTGGCACCCGACGGCACGATGAGTACCTCTGGCACGTGCCCTGATGAGGACTTCGACTGCTTGAACCGCTACCCCAAGGACGGCCAGCGGCTCCGCTTCAGGTATCCGGCCATGGGGGACTCGCACCGGCTCTCCGTCGACCATCCCGACGGGACCATCTCCACCTTCGAGTGCCGTGAGGGCGACACCGGGGAGTGCAGCACGACCGACCGCAAGTGGTGGCTGAAGCACATCGGGGACGGGCGCGGGAACTGGGTCCAGGTGACCTACGGCAGGTGGGACTGGCCGGTGCCAGGGACCTCGACCACGATCTCGTGCCCCCTCTGGACCCGCGTTCGACAGTTGCTAGACAGGCGCTGGCATAGAACGATTGACACCGCAGAGGGTTGCGGTTGAGATCGCGGGTTTTTGCGTGTTACTAGGCGGCGGGCTGGTCGGACGTGGTGCTGGAGGGG
>JAAYVZ010000056.1 GCA_012516935.1 Holophagae bacterium | reverse complement strand
GAGGTGGCCGTGGACCTCCATGCGCCTCCGCTCGAGCTCGCGAGCTGGGAGGTGTTCCTCGCCTGGAGCCTCGAGCTGTGCCGGGCGCGGGCCGGGTTCGTGGTGGACCCGCAGGGCTTCGTCGTCGCCACCCGCGGCAACGTGCCAACGAACCAGTTCGAGGGGCTGGGCGCCGAGATGGCGTACGCCATGGAGCAGCTCAACCGGATCGACAGCGAGGCCGGGTCGCTGCTGACCATCGAGCTGCAGTTCGCCAGCCGCCGGCTGGTGGCGGTGCGGGCCGACCGCGGCGAGGGGGGCAGCTTCGTGATCGGCTTCGTGGGTGCGCGACCGCTGGGCGACGAGGTGCGCGGCGCGATCCTGCGCCAGCTTTCCTGCAGCCTCGAACGGCTCACCTGAGTAGCCCAGAGGCTGGAGGCTCGAGGGGATCGGCCCGGGGTGGTACGATTCTGACCGGGAGCTGTTGACAGTCCGCACGCGCTGGTGGGGAGCGCGGAGGTGATCGGTGGGCCAGGGGGAGTCTCGTGTCGCCGGTCTCGAGGCCGAGGTAGCCGCCCTGCGAGCACGCGTCGAGCAGCTCGATGGCGCGCTACGGGAGAGAGATGCACGCGACGCCCTCGATCCGGGTTCCGGCCTCACTCGAGACCAACGCGATCGGGGCCTGGTCGTCGACCTGCGGAGCGTACAGGAGTCTGCCAGCCTCAATGAGGCACGCCTCGAGGCGTTCGTGCGACTCAACCGGATGGTCGGGGCGCCGCTGCCCGAGATCGCGTCGTTCGCCATGGAAGAGGCGGTCCGGCTCACCCAGAGCACCGTCGGCTACATCGCCTTCGCCAACGAGGACGAGACGGTGCTCACCATGCACGCATGGTCGCGCTCGGCGATGGCGGAGTGCGAGGTGGCCGACAAGCCCATCGACTACCCGGTCGCGACCACCGGGCTGTGGGGCGAGGCGGTCCGGCAGCGCAGGCCGATCATCACCAACGACTACGCCGCGCCGTCGGAGTGGAAACGGGGCCTGCCGGAAGGGCACGTGAATGTCCGGCGGCACATGAACGTGCCGGTCTTCGACGGCGACCGGATCGTCATCGTGGCCGGGGTCGGCAACAAGGCGACCGACTACGACGAGTCGGACGTCCGCCAGCTCACCTTGCTGATGACCGAGATGTGGCGCATCGTGCGCCGGCACCAGGCCGAGGAGGAGGCGAGGAGCCGCACGGCCGAGCTCGACCGCTTCTTCTCGGTGACGCTCGACCTGCTGTGCATCGCCGACACGAACGGGCGCTTCCTGCGGGTCAACCCGGAGTGGGAGCGGACGCTCGGCTACAAGGTCGAGGATCTCGAGGGACGGCGCTTCCTCGACCTCGTGCACCCCGACGACATCCAGGCCACGCTCGAAGCGATGCGCGAGCTCGCGGCACAGCGGGTGGTCCTGGGCTTCGTCAACCGGTACCGCTGCAAGGACGGGAGCTACCGCTTCATCGAGTGGCGCTCGATGCCGGTGGGCGAGCTCATCTACACCGCGGCCCGCGACATCACCGGCCACAGGGAGGTCGAGCACCGCCTGGCCGAGAGCGAGGAGCGCTACCGCCTGCTCGCGGAGACGGCCGAGGACATCATCATCGTCCACGACCTCGAGGGCCGGATCCTGTATGCCAACCCCGCCGGGCTGGCAGTCACGGGTTTCCTGGCCGAGGACCTCCCGGGCCAGCGCCTGGTCGACGTCCTCACGCCGGACGCACGAGAGGCCCACCTGGCGCGCATGGCGCGCCGCCGGGCCGGGGACAGGAGCGTGATGCACTCCGAGGTGCGGCTCCTGACCAAGGCGGGGCAGGTGCTCGACGTCGACGTCGCCAGCTCGTATCTCGACACCCCGGGCCAACCACCGCGAGTGCTCGTCATCGCCCGCAACGTCTCCGCCCGCAAGCGCGCCGAGGAAGCGCTCCGCCAGAGCCGGCAGATGCTCCAGGGCGTGCTCGACCACTTTCCGGGGGTGGTGTTCTGGAAGGACCTGGCCTCGGTGTACCTCGGATGCAACCGGGCGTTCGCACAGGGGGCCGGGCTGTCGGAGGCCGAGGAGATCGTCGGCAAGACCGACTTCGACCTGCCATGGGCGACCACGGAGGCCGAGAAGTACCGGGCCGACGACCGAGATGTGATGGAAGGCAACCGGCCGAAGCTCGGCATCGTCGAGACGCAGCACCAGGCCGGGCGACGCCTCACCTGGTTCAACACCAGCAAGGTGCCGCTCACCAGGCCAGACGGGACGGTCTTCGGCGTTCTCGGGGTGGCGGCCGACATCACCGAGGTGCGCCGTCTCGAGGAGCAGTACCGGCAGGCGCAGAAGATGGAGGCGGTCGGCAAGCTTGCGGGCGGCATCGCCCACGACTTCAACAATCTGCTCCAGATCATCACCGGGTACCTGGAGCTGGCCCAGCTCAAGCTGGCCACCGCGCAGATCCCCGCCCACGAGCTGGAGGAGGTCGGCCGGGCCACTACCCGCGCGTCGACGCTCGTTCGTCAGCTCCTGGCGTTCAGTCGCCGCCAGACGATGCAGTGCGAGCACGTCGACGTGGACGCCCTGATCGCCGGTCTCGCGAAGATGCTCCGGCGTCTCATCGAGGAGCGCATCGAGCTGCAGACCGTGAGCCACGGCCCGCTGCCTAGAGTGTTCGCCGACCCCGGGCACCTGGAGCAGGTGGTGATGAACCTCTGTGTCAACGCCCGCGACGCCATGCCCGGCGGGGGCGTGCTGCGGATCGAGACCCGGCGCGTGGACCTCGACGCCGTGACCGCCGCCCGGGTACCCGAGGCGGCGCCGGGGCCGTACGTCCTCCTCGCGGTCGCGGACACCGGCTGCGGCATTCCCCAGGACGACCTCGACAGGATCTTCGAGCCGTTCTTCACCACCAAGGAGGTCGGGAAAGGCACCGGTCTCGGGCTCTCGATGGTCTACGGCATCGTCAAGCAGCACGGTGGCTTCGTCGAGGTGCAGAGCGAGGTGGGTAGAGGGACCGAGCTCAGGGTCTTCCTGCCGGTGGCGCAGCCGGCGGAGGCGGGGGCGTCGGACGAGGAGGCCACCCTGCCCCTGGCACCGGGCGGCAGTGAGACGATCCTGCTCGCCGAGGACGACGCGCAGGTCCGGGAGTTCGCGGCGCGGGTGCTGCGGGAAGCCGGCTACCGCGTGCTCGTGGCCCGCGATGGCGAGGAAGCGGTCGAGCTGGCGGCGAGTGCGGGAGAGACCGTGGACCTCTACGTCCTCGACGCCGTCATGCCGAGGCTGTCCGGGAAAGCCGTGCGCGACGCGATCGTGGCCCGCCGGCCCGGGGCAAAGATCCTCTTCTGCACCGGCTACAGCTTCGACGTCCTGAGCGACGGTGGCCCCCTCGCGGTGGGTCTCCAGGCGTTGCAGAAGCCGTTCTCGCGCCACGCGCTCCTGCGGCAGGTGCGGGGGCTGCTCGACTGAGCGGAGGCCTGGCCGGGGGTCGGGGAGGCAGTCCGCACGCGATCACAGACATCTACTCGTGGGTCCGCACGCCGTTGGTGCCCAGGGCGGCGAGGAAGCCGTCGATGTCCGCAGGCGTGACGAATAGTCTGGGCTCGCCGTCCAGCAGGATGCCCTCCCGCTTGATGGCCGAGGCGTAGACACGGGTCGACACACCGTCGACCGAGAACCGGCCGGCGAAGTAGCCGGGCATGCCGGTGCCGCCCCACCTGAGGGCGCGTGTCGGGGTGTACCGCCGGGCGTGAAAACCCGTGATGGGGAAGCGCTTGCGCAGGAGCAGGAGCCCGACCTCCAGCTCGCCGCCTCCGACGCGGTAGCGCAGCCGCCGCGAGGCCAGGAAGAACGCCGCCCCCACGTAGACCGCGACCGGCAGGGTGCCGACCACGATCAAGGCCTTGAACACCAGCCACCACGCGGGCTGGCGGTACGGTGGAGGCGAGAAGTCGCCGTCCCGGTGCTCCTGCAGCGCCGCGAGGAACGCGGCGCGGTCGGGCGGCGTGACGAGGACGGGGCGGTCCTCGCCGGCCACCTCGAGCAGCAGCACGTCGCGGCTGCAGTCGGTGACCTGCCAGACCTTGCCCACCCCGTCGTAGCTGAAGTACCCGGCGCACAGCCCCGGCATGCCGGTGCCGGCGGTGCGCCGGCCCCGCCCGAGCCGCACCTCGCGCCAGCCGGTGATGCCGGCGAGAGGGTAGGAGCGGTGGCTGGCCAGGATCGACTCGCCGCCGTGCAGCTCGAGCGAGCCGTTCGCGATGCGGTAGGTGATGGTGGGGCGCGAGGTGACGAGAAGGACGCCGAACAGTCCGGGCACGAGCACCAGGGCCGTGAGCGCCGCGCCGAGCACCCGGGTCCACCCCGGGCGGACCGGGGCGGGAGCGAACTCCGATGCCATGGACTGACTCACCTCGACTCCTCCAGCCACGCACGGACCGCCTCGCGCTCCACGTGGGGGAGGACGGCAACGAGGTCGCCCGGCGTGGCCATGCGCGTCGCCAGCGCCAGCGCCTCGGGCTCGCTGGCGGCATCGGCGAGGCGGTCCGGGGCCAGCCCGGCGTCGAGCAGCGCCT
>JAAYVZ010000055.1 GCA_012516935.1 Holophagae bacterium | reverse complement strand
TGTCCCAGCCTTTTTCAAAAAAGACCGCCTCTCGCGCCCGCGCCCCGCTTTCCATCGCGGGCAGGAGGCTGACGCCGTCAAGGCCTTCCGGGGTTCGGACGCCGGCGATTTCGCACACCGTCGGCAGGATGTCGCAGTGCGAGGACAGCGTTTCTATCTTTGCCGTTCCAAGCCACGCGGGGCCCCAGAAGACCAGCGGCGTTTGGACCCCCGAATCGTAGAGGGTCTGTTTTGCCCGCGGCAGATCGACGCCGTGGTCGACGGTAAAGAGAACCAGCGTGTCGTCCCGCCTGCCGCCTGCCCGCACGCAGTCGAGGATTTGCCCGAGCGCGCGGTCGCCGAGCGCATGCTCCGCGAGGCGGACTGCTCACCCGAGGAGGCGGAGGCGATCTACCGGCTCACCTCGCTTGCCGCGCTCGAGGAGCGCTTCGTGATCCCGCCGATGCACCGCGAGGAGGCGATCGCGATGACCGAAGATCCGCTCGAGCACAAGCAGGGCACCGGGTTCGGGTTCATCGGACCGCCCCGGAGGGGGTTGTGAGCGACCACCGGGGTCCGGGGCCAGCGGGCAGGGGCCCGGAGCCGGGCGAGGCGCACGACGCGCTCGCCGGTTTGTTCGTCTACCCGGACGACGGGTTCCCAGCCCGTCTCGTGGGTGCGCGGCAGGCGCTGACACGCACGGATGCCGCTGCGGCGGCGGAGCTGGATCGGTTCGCCGCCGACATCGAGCGTCAATCGATCGAGGCAATGCAGGAGCTGTTCACGCGCACGTTCGACATCAACCCGGCGTGTGCGCTCGAGGTGGGGTGGCATCTGTTCGGCGAGGAGTACCTCCGCGGCGCGTTTCTCGTCCGGATGCGGGAGGAGCTTCGCCGCCTCGGCCTGGAGGAGTCCGCCGAGCTGCCAGACCACCTGACGCACGTGCTCGCGATCCTCGCGCGTTGGAGCGGGGAGCGCGCCGACGACTTCGCCACGGCCTGTGTGCTTCCCGCCGTGGACCGGATGCTCCAGGCGCTGGCCGGGAAGGACGACCCGTACGAGTCGGCGCTGCGCGCAGTGCGCGTGTTTCTGGCGCACCGGCACGGTGAGCCGCTGGCCGAAGCCGCGGGTTCAGCGGCCTGGGGACAGGGGTCGGGGGCGACAGGGCCGCGACGACCCTCGTGGGGGCCGCGGTGGGAGCCGGGGGCGCCAGAGCGGGGCCCGCGGGGAGAGACGCTATGACCACTGAAGCCGGAACGCTCGACCTGCTGCTGCTCGGAATCCTGCCGTACGTCGCGTTTTTCACGTTCTTCCTCGAGACGGTGCGGCGTTACCGGCAGCAGGCGTTCACCTACTCGAGCCTCTCGTCGCAGTTCCTCGAAAACGAGCAGCACTTCTGGAGCCTGGTGCCGTTCCACTACGGGATCATCGTGGTGCTCACCGGGCACGTCGTGGCGTGGCTGCTGCCGCGCCAGGTGCTGGCGTGGAACAGCCATCCGTTGCGGCTTTACGTGCTCGAGGTTTCGCTCCTCGTCTGCGGCATCCTGGCGCTGCTCGGCTTCGTCAACGCCGTCATCCGGCGCCTCTCGTACCCCAAGATCAAGACCGTGACGACCGCATCCGACTGGGTGCTGGCCGCGATACTGCTCCTCCAGGTGGCGTCCGGGGTGTACGTCGCTGTGTTCCACCCCTGGGGATCGTCGTGGTTTGCGTCGGCAATGGCGCCGTATCTCTGGTCGCTCGTGCGGCTGGCGCCCGACCTCGGTACGGTCGCCGCGCTGCCCCTCGCCGTCAAGCTACACATCGTCAACGCCTACCTCTTGATCGGCTTCTTCCCGTTCACCCGGCTGGTGCACATCCTCGTGGTCCCGAACCACTACCTGTGGCGCAAGCTGCAGGTCGTGCGGTGGTGGAGGCGGGCGACACCGCATCGGACTGGGGGAGCGCAGGAGGCGCCATGACGGGGATCCGAGGCACGCCGGACCGCGCCCTGCTCGCCGCCACGCTGGGCTTTTTCTTCGGCTTCGCCGGCGTGGCGCTGTTCGGGCCGACGGCAACCCGCTTCCAGGAGGTGATGCAGCTCTCACCGCTCGCGGTGGGGTTCCTGGTGGCGGCGCCCGCGCTCTCGGGCTCGCTCCTGCGCATCCCGTTCGCGGCGTGGGTGGACAGCGCGGGAGGCCGCCGGCCGTTTTTGGTTCTGCTGTCGCTGTCGTTGCTCGGAATGGCCGGGTTGACGCTGGTGGTCCGCTTCCTCTACCCCGACCGCCTCGGGCCCGAGCACTACCCGCTCGTCATGGTGCTCGGGGTGCTCGGTGGCTGCGGAATCGCCACCTTCTCCGTCGGCGTTTCCCAGGTGGCGTACTGGTTCCCGCAGGCACGACAGGGGCGTGCGCTCGCGATCTTCGCCGGTGTCGGCAACGTCGCGCCCGGAGTGTTCTCGCTGCTGTTGCCGGTCGCTCTTTCCGGCCTCGGCCTGTCGGGCTCGTACCTGGCGTGGCTCGCCCTCCTCGTGGTCGGCACGACGGTGTATGGGTTGCTGGGACGTAACGCACCGTATTTCCAGCTAACCGCGCGGGGGATCTCACCCTCGGATGCGCGCGCGCAGGCGGTCGCGGCAGGACAGGAGCTGTTCCCGCGCTTTTCGGTCGTCGAGAGCCTCAAGGTGTCCGCACGCGTGTGGCGGACGTGGGCGCTCGTCGTCGTGTACTTCTCCACCTTCGGCGGGTTCATCGCCCTGACCGCGTGGCTGCCGACGTACTGGAAATCGTTTTACGGGTGCTCGGCGCTCACGGCCGGTGCGCTCACCGCTCTTTACTCGCTGCTCACCTCCCTCATCCGGGTGGCGGGCGGAGTGCTCGCGGACCGCCTCGAGGAGGGCGGCGAGAACACCGCTGTCCTCGCCTTGCTGATCATGCTCGCCGGCGCCCTGGTGATGACGGGCACGCAGCAGTTCGAGCTCGCGATCCCCGGCATGCTGCTGCTCGCCGTCGGAATGGGCGTCACCAACGCCGCCGTGTTCAAGCTCGTGCCCCAGGAGGTGCCGCAGGCGGTCGGTGGCGCGTCCGGGTGGGTCGGCGGCCTGGGGGCGTTCGGCGGGTTCGCGGTGCCGCCGATGCTCGCCTTCGCGGTGCGCGACCTCGGGAACAAGGGGTACGCGATCGGGTTCGTGATCTTCGTCTTCCTCGCGCTCGTATCGCTTTCCGCTGTGTGGATCCTCAAGTACGTGCGCGGCCCGTTGCCCGCCTCGGCGACGGCGCGGCCGGAGCAGGGGCATGGGTAGCCGCACCGCGACGGCGCTGCTCGTCATCGCCACGGCGTTCAGCATCGGCGTGCTGATCCCCAAGCTCGGGGACGTTCGCCTCCCGGGGATCCAGCGCGGGTACGAACCGGAGCAGCCGATTGCGTTTTCCCACCGCCTGCACGGCGGCGAGCTTGCGGTTCCTTGCCTGTACTGCCACTTCGGGGCGGAGCCCAGCCGCCACGCCGGCATCCCGCCCGCCAACGTGTGCATGAACTGCCACCGCTTCGTGACCGCACCGGTCGGGGCGATCCGCGCCGAGGACGAGGCGGCCGCAGAAGAGAAGCGGGCGCCGCGCCGGGTGGTTTCGTCGGAGCTGCGCAAGCTGTACGACGCGCTCGGCCTCGACGGGGAGCTGAAGCCCGCGACCGGGGCGCACGCGCGCCCGATCGCCTGGGTGAAGGTGCACAACCTCCCCGACTTCGTCTATTTCGATCACCGCCCGCACGTCGCGGCGGGCGTGGTGTGCCAGACGTGCCACGGACCGGTGGAGACGATGGAGCGGCAGCGGCAGGTGGCCGACCTGACGATGGGGTGGTGCGTGAACTGTCACCGCCAGGTCAACCGTGAAGGGGTGAACGGGCGACCGGTCAACGCCGCGATCGACTGCTCCACGTGTCACTTCTAGAGGATGAAGGGGACGCATGCCCGAGCGAGCCGACACCAAGTACTGGACAAGCCTGGCGGAGCGCGACGCTTCCCGGTCGTCAGTCGAGGACGAGTTCCCCCAGCCTCTGGACCCCACCGCCACGAGCGTCTCGCGCCGGGGCTTCCTCCAGGCTGCAGGGTTCTCGGCCGTAGCTGCGACGCTGGCATCGTGCGCTCGCGCCCCCGTCGAGAAAGCGATCCCTTACCTGATCAAGCCGGAGGAGGTCACACCCGGGCGCGCGCTCTGGTACGCGTCCACCTGCGGCGGGTGCAGCGCCGCGTGCGGGGTCCTCGTCAAGAACCGCGACGGCCGTCCGATCAAGCTCGAAGGAAACCCCGACCACCCGCTCTCGCGCGGCGGAATGTGTGCCGCCGGCCAGGCCTCGGTGCTCGGTCTGTACGACAGCCGGCGGCTGAAGCAACCGCTTCTCGCCGGAACGCCCACGACCTGGGCGGACGCCGACCGCGAGGTCGCCGGACGGCTTGCCGCTGTTGCACGGGACGGCGCGGTGCGCTTTTTGACCGCGACTCTCCCGAGCCCGACCGAGCGCTCGATGATCGGGCGGTTCCTCGCCCGCTTCCCCGACGCGCGCCACGTCGTCTACGACGCGGTCTCGTCGTCCGCGATCCTCGACGCCCACCTGCGCACCCACGGCGTGCGGGTGCTGCCCAGGTACCGGGTCGAGCGTGCCGAGGTGATCGCCTCGTTCGACGCGGACTTCCTCGGCACCTGGATCTCGCCGGTAGAGTACGCAGCGGGCTGGCGCAGCGGGCGCGACCTCGAGTCGCGGCCGCCACGCTGCTCGTACCATGCACAGCTCGAATCGCGCCTCTCGCTCAGCGGCGCCAAGGCGGACCGGCGCGTACGCGCGGCACCGCACGAGGTCGGTCCCGCGCTGGAGCGCCTCACCGTCGCCCTCGCCCGGGTTGCGGGCGTCGCCTTTCGCAGCGGTGACGGAAAGGTGGGCGCCGAGGTGGCGGCGATCGTCGACGATCTTGCCCTCCGCCTGTGGCAGGCGCGGGGGCGGTCGCTCGTGGTGTGCGGGTCGCAGGACACCGACGTGCAGGTGCTCGCCAACCTCGCCAACCACCTGCTCGGGAGCTACGGAGCGACGCTCGACATCGAGCGCCCCTCGCTGCAGCGCCAGGGGAGCGACGGTGACCTCGCGACGCTCCTCACCGAGCTCGCCGCCGGACGCGTTGCCGCACTCCTCGTCGCCGGGTGCAATCCGGTGTTCGATCTCCCCGGCGGTGCTGCGCTCGCGCACGCGCTCGGCAAAGTCCCGCTGGTCGTGAGCCTCGCGCCACGACTCGACGAAACGGCACGTTGCGCTGGGATCGTGTGCCCGGTCGGTCACCAGCTCGAGGAATGGGGCGATGCGGAGCCCGTGGCGGGCGTGTTCTCGTTGCGCCAGCCCGCGATCGAGCCACTGGGCGACACGCGGCCGCTGGTCGAGAGTCTGGCCCTGTGGTCGGGCGAGCCTCGCGGCGCGCTCGAACTTGTCCGCGAGCACTGGCGCTCGGACGTGTTCCCGCACCAGGGCGGCGAGCGCGAGTTCGAGGCGTTCTGGGACGCCGCCGTGCAGCGGGGCGCGGTCGAGATCACGCCCGCGCCCTCCCGCGCCGGGGCGTTCCGGCCAGGGTCCGCGCGGCCGCTCCCGCCCTCTCCGCGCCCGACCGGTCTGACGGCGGTTCTCCATGCTGCGATCGCGATGCCGACAGCGGAGCACGCCTACAACGCCTGGCTGCACGAGCTGCCCGACCCGGTCACCAAGGTCACGTGGGACAACGTCGCGGGACTCTCGCCCGCGACCGCACACCGGCTCGGAGTCGCGGAGGGCGACGTGGTCCGGGTCGAAGCGGACGGTGTCGCGCTCGAGCTGCCGGCGTACGTTCAGCCCGGTCAGCACGACGATGTCGTCGCGATCGCGCTCGGGTACGGCGCGGAGGCCAGCCGCCGCTTCGCTGACATCGGACCGCAGTGGCTGGAGGCAGGTCCGAGCGTGGGCGAGAACGGGCTGGTCGGGACCAACGCCGCGCCGTTGCTCGCACTGGCCGACGGCACCCTGCGCTACGAGCGGAGCGGGGTGCGGCTCTCGCGCACTGGCCGGCGCCGCGCGCTCGCCTGCACCCAGAGCCACCACACGCTGACCGTCCCCGACCGCCTCGCACCGGGCGGGACGGACCGCAGGCCGATCGTCGAGGAGACCACCGTTCGAGCGCTGGCGGCCGGACCGGCCGATCGCCTGGAAACGCCCGAGGAGGTGAAGCACGACCTCTGGCCGGAGGACCATCCGACGCCGGGACATCGTTGGGCGATGGTCGTCGACCTTGCTGCGTGCACCGGCTGCTCGGCCTGCGTCGTCGCCTGCCAGGTCGAGAACAACATCCCGGTCGTGGGGCGCGATGAGGTGCGGCGACGGCGCGCGATGCACTGGTTGCGCATCGACCGCTACTTCTCGGGCGACGAGGGCGAGGTGGACGTCGCGTTCGAGCCGATGATGTGCCAACACTGCGGGCACGCGCCGTGCGAGACGGTGTGCCCGGTACTGGCGACCGTGCACTCCCAGGAAGGGCTCAACCAGCAGGTGTACAACCGCTGCATCGGCACCCGCTACTGCGCCAACAACTGCCCGTACAAGGCGCGACGCTTCAACTGGTTCAACTACGCCCACTCGGACCGTCTGGCAGACCTCGTCCTCAACCCCGACGTCACGGTACGGACGCGCGGCGTGATGGAGAAGTGCACGTTCTGCGTGCAGCGCATCGAGGAGGCGAAGATCGAGGCCAAGCGTACGGGCACCCAGGTCGCGGACGGCGTGATCCGGCCCGCCTGCCAGCAGAGCTGCCCGGTGGGGGCAATCACGTTCGGAGATCTCAACGACCCGACGAGCGCCGTGTCCCGTGCGATGGCGAACCCGCGAAGGTTCCGCGTCCTGGACGAGCTCAACGTCCGCCCCTCGGCGGGGTATCTGGCGGTCTCACGCAACCGCGAGGAAGGAGGTTACGAGCGTGTCTGAAGCGCTCCGGCTGACGGTGCCTGCGGCACCCGGCTCCCTCGTGCCGCCTCGCGATTCCGACCGGCACGGCTCCTTCCGCCAGCCTTTGGTTGTCGGTAACAAGTCGCTCTCCGACGTGACCCGCGACATCTGCTCACCGATGGATACGAGGCCGACCGCGCTGTGGTGGGGAGGCTTCCTGTTCTCGTTCGCAGTCATGCTGCTCGGCGCCGCCGCGGTGGCGTATCAGGTCGCAACCGGTGTCGGCGTGTGGGGGCTCAACACCACGGTTGGCTGGGCGTTCGACATCACCAACTTCGTGTTTTGGATCGGGATCGGCCACGCCGGGACCCTGATCTCCGCGATCCTGTTTCTGTTCCGCCAGCGCTGGCGCACGTCCGTCAACCGCGCCGCGGAGGCGATGACGATCTTTGCGGTGATGTGCGCCGGGATCTTCCCCGTGATCCATACCGGCCGGCCGTGGCTGGCGTTCTGGATGTTCCCGTACCCCAACACCCGTGGCTCGTTGTGGGTCAACTTCCGCTCGCCGTTGATCTGGGATTTCTTCGCGATCTCGACCTACTTCACGATCTCGGCGATGTTCTGGTACCTCGGTCTGCTCCCCGACCTGGCGACGATCCGCGACCGCGCCGGCGCGCGCTGGCGCCAGCGCCTCGCCGGCTTTTTGGCCCTCGGCTGGAACGGCTCGCTGCGTACGTGGCAGCGCTACGAAACCGTCTACCTGCTGCTCGCCGGCCTGGCGACGCCGCTCGTCGTTTCGGTCCACACCATCGTGTCGTGGGACTTCGCTACGGCGGTGATCCCCGGGTGGCACGCCACGATCTTTCCACCCTACTTCGTGGCCGGGGCGATCTTCTCGGGCATGTCGATGGTCCTCACGTTGATGCTCGTCGCGCGCAAGACGATGCATCTGGAGGACTACATCACGATGCGCCACGTCGACGTGATGACCAAGCTCATCATCCTCACCGGTTCGATCGTCGCTCTCGCGTACGCCACCGAGTTCTTCACCGCGCTTTACTCGGGCAACCCGTACGAGCGCTTCGTGTTCTCCAACCGCGCGCTGGGTCCGATGGCGTGGAGCTACTGGACGATGGTCGGCTGCAACGTCGTCAGCCCGCAGCTGTTGTGGTTCAGGAGGGTGCGGTCGAACCTGGCGGCGGTGTTCGTGGTGACGATCTTCATCAACGTCGGCATGTGGTTCGAACGCTTCGTCATCATCGTCACCTCGTTGCACCGCGACTTCCTGCCGGCCAACTGGGCAAGCTATACCCCGAGCTCGGTCGAGCTCGCGACCGCCGCGGGCTCACTCGGCCTCTTCTTCACCTGCTTCCTCCTCTTCGTGCGCTTCGTGCCGGTCGTGGCCATGGGCGAAGTGAAGGGCGTCCTCGCCTACGGCAGGGCTCCGAGTGGTCAGGGCCAACCGAGCGCGAGCCCGATCATGAGGGAGGGCGGGGGCAGCGGTCCCCGGTCACCGGCCACCAGCCCGACCGGTGGGGAAGGAGCGGAGGTGCGGTCATGACGCGGCGCGTGCTGCTCTCCGCCTTCGAGCGGGAAGGCGATGTCCTGGCGGCCACCGAGGCTTGCCGGAAGGCCGGATTGAAGATCGTGGACGTCTTCACACCGTACGCTGTCCACGGGCTCGACCATGCCGCGGGGCTAGCACCCTCGCGTCTGCCGTGGGTATGCTTCGCGCTCGGCCTCGCGGGAGCGGCGTTCAAGGTGTGGTTCGAGTTCTGGACCTCGGCCTCATCGTGGCCGATCAACGTCGGCGGCAAGCCCTGGAACTCGCTCCCGGCGTTCGTGCCGGTGACATTCGAGGTCATGGTGCTGTTCGCGGGCGTGAGCACCGTGATCGCCTTCCTGTTCGTCGCCCGCCTCTTTCCCGGACGCCGTGCTGCCGTCATCGATCCGGCCGTCACGGACGACCGGTTCGTGCTCGTCGTAGAGCAGACCGATGCTGCGTTCGACGTGGCGGCTGTCGGCCGAATGCTCGCCGGCTTCGGCGCTGTCGCCATCGAGGAGCGCGTGGAGGGCGGACGCCGATGAACCGTCTGGTGCTGAACCTAGCCCTCCTCGGGATCTTCCTCGTCACCGCGGGCCTCAACTTCGTGCTTCGCAGCGATCGCACACGCCCCAACTGGGAGTACGCTCCTCAGATGGCGCACTCGCCTCGCGCCAACGCTTTTGCGGTCAGCACCGTGTTCGCCGATGGCAAGACGCTGCGCGAGCCCCCCCAGGGCACGAGCCCGCGGGGCCTGCAGTCGCTCCACTATGCGGCGACGCCGGAGGATGCGTTGCGCGCAGGTGCGGAGCTGGCAAGCCCGGTCTCTGCAGAAGATCGCGCAGCGGTCGACCGCGGCGCGTTCGTGTTCACGACGTTCTGCGCTCCCTGCCACGGTGCCGGAGGGCGAGGCGACGGCCCGGTTGCGCGGCGCGGTTACCCCCCGCCACCTTCACTGCTGCTCGAGCACGCTATCGCGATGCCGGATGGGCAGATCTTCCACGTGCTCACGTATGGCCAGGGGAACATGCCGTCGTATGCGTCCCAGCTTTCACGTGAGGACAGGTGGAGCTCGATCGCTTACCTCAGGACGCTGCAGCATCCGGCCGTCGATCCGGGAGGCACACCGTGATAGCGGTCGACCACGCCTTCCACCCACCGAAGCGGCTGCTCAATCGCATCGGAGCAATTGCGCTGGCGGCGGCGGCCGTAGTCACCGCCGGCGTCGTGCTCGCCCCCGATCGGACGTGGCCGGCCGTGCTCACCATCGGCCTCTTCCTGACCGGGATGGGGCTGGCCGGTGTCTTCTTCGTCGCGCTGCAGTACGCGACGGGCTCAGGGTGGAGCATCGTTGTACGGCGGGTTGGTGAGGCCCTCGCGGCCCTGCTCGGTACCGGAGCGGTCGTGATGGTCGTCGCGCTGTTCGCCGCACCACGGCTCTACTGCTGGTGGGGCGGTGCCGTCGCCGGCGAGCCGCTGCGGGGGTTCAAGGCCGCGTGGCTGTCACCGGCGTTCTTCGTCGTACGAGCCATCGTCTACTTCGCGCTCTGGCTCGCGTTCGCGGCCGCGATCGTGCGGGAGTCGCGGCTCCAGGATGCGGATGCGGATCCCGCGCACTCCCGCCGCAACGTGAGGCTCTCCATCGCATTTATCGCGGTGTTCGCCTTCACGGTGTGGCTCGCAAGCTCTGACTGGATCATGTCGCTCGATCCGGATTGGTCGAGCACGATCTTCGGCGTTTACAACTTCGCCGGCCTCTTCTCGGGCGGGCTGGCGGCGCTCGTCGTTTTCGTGGTGTGGTTGCGCCGCCTTGGACCACGAGGTGTCGGCCCGCTGCACGCCGTGGTGACACAGGAGCATCTCCACGACCTCGGCAAGCTGCTGTTCGCCTTCTCGACGTTCTGGATGTACATCTGGTTCTCGCAATACATGCTGATCTGGTACGCGAACATCCCGGAGGAGGCGAGCTACTTCGCGGTACGGCTGCACGGTCTCTGGCAGCCGCTCGTCATCCTCGACGTGGTGCTCAACTGGGTCGTACCGTTCCTCGCCCTCCTCCCACGCGCGGCCAAGCGCAACCCCGGCGTGCTGGCAAAGGTGGCGCTGGCGGTCCTGGTCGGACGCTGGCTCGATCTCTACTTGATGGTGACGCCGCACTTCCAGCCCGGAGCACCGGTGTTCGGGGTGTGGGAGCTGGCAGCGGCGGTGTTGGCGGCCAGCGTCGCGGTGCTCGCGGTGCTGCGCACGCTCACCCGTGCCCCGATGGTGCCGATAGGCGACCCGCTCCTCGCGGAAAGCCTGCGACATCATCAGTAATGGGGCTCGGAACCGAGGGGAGGTTGACAGCCGCCCAGGCTCTCGCCTACCCTCGAGCTGCCGTGCCTCGGCGAAGGCACTTGGCAGACTAGAAGATAGTTGAAATGAATGATTTGCCGAGCACGATATGCAGCTTCCCACGGTCCGGCCGTGGCGCGAGGGAGAAGGTCCGTCCGTGATGCGGGTGGGTGGCGGCGCATTCCTGGCCCTCATTGTGGCTACTGGTGCCCTCGCCGTGGAGCACAACCCGACGCTTTCCGACCCCGACCGCGAGGTCGCTGCGCTCGAGGCTTCGGAAGCGGAGCCGACGCCGGCCACCGAATCATTCCTGCCCGACACCACGCTGCCGACTCCGGTCGCGCATTGCAAGGACCGCTTCCCCTCGGGCAGAGACAAGGTCGCGGTCGACATCTTCCGTCCCAGGCTCGACGGCCGGTTACCGGTGGTCCTCCTCTTCCATGGAGCCCACCCCAAGAAAGCCGAGAAGCATTATCTACGCATGGCCGAGGACCTCGCTTCCCACGGCTACCTGTCGCTGTACGTGCGCTACTACGAACGTGGCCGCAAAGGGCGCGGTGTGCGCTCACAGTGGCGGGCCACCGTCCACGATGCCGTCACCTTCGCCTCTGGCCTCGATGGAGCCGACCCCGAGCGGCTGGGTGTGGTCGGATACTCACTCGGCGCCTTTCTGACCCTGGGCCGCGCCCCCCTCGACGAACGGATTCGCGCGGTCGTGGCGTACTACGGCGGCATCTCCCGCGACCTCCCGCCCGCACTCCCGAATACTGCTCCTCCGACACTGTTGCTGCACGGCACCTACGACCGCATCGTGCCGTTCCGGCGCTCCGTCGAGGTGTTCGAAGCAATCCGGGATGCAGGTCGCGTTGTCGACCTCGTCGTCTACCCCGGCGCCCGCCACGGCTTCTGTCTCAACGGGCGCGGTGGGATCGACGGCGGTGCCGCGACCGACGCCTGGAGCCGCACGCTGGCGTTCCTCGACTTCCACCTCCAGCGGGAGGCCCCCCAGGATGCACTCCGCTCCACTCCGTTCCTCGAGGAGCCACCGTGCTCCAGCCGACCCAGCAGGTTTTCACCGGTGCTCTCTCACCCGCCACGCTATCTCGCACCGATGGACGTGGGCTCACCGACCACCAGAGCCTTCATCAACCCGAGCCGCGAGGAGGTCACCGAGCTCGTTGCCGCGGCCGCCAAGGCGCGCGCGGCCAGCCATCGCTCTGCCGTCCGCCGCCGCCAGCCCGCGAAACACGGCATCGCCAAAGCAGCACCGTCAGCGTCGCCACTGGCCGCCTCGCCGGCGTCAGCCAAGGCGCCCGAACCGATCGGGGCCAGGTAGTCACCACCTCCGGCCAGACGGCGCTTTCGCGGGAGCCACGCGGCCGAGTGTGGTAAAAGGGAACCTGGAGATCGCGGGGCGCCGGTGGCTCAATGGATAGAGCACCTGACTTCGGATCAGACGGTTGAGCGTTCGAATCGCTCCGGGGGC
>JAAYVZ010000054.1 GCA_012516935.1 Holophagae bacterium | reverse complement strand
GGCCTTGACGGCGCCACCGAGCGCAGCTACAACATCTTCCGTTGGTACCGACCGAAGTGGGGAAGGTACAGCCAGCCGGATCCTGTCGGCCTGAGGATCGGCGTGAATCTCTTCGCATACGTCTCTGGTAGCCCATCGCGGCGCGTTGATCGCGTTGGTCTTGCTCAGAGCCTGCCGGTGCCCGGACCGGATTCCGGCTCGGGCCGGTGGGGGACTCGCCCCAACCCGAGGTGCTGTGACCCCGACCTTGTTGCGGACGCAGTGCGAGCAACCGAGGCGCGCCTGGGGCGGCTCGAGGGGGGCTACCTCCCGCAGGCTACGCCTGGAGCTCGCCCAGGCGGCAGCTATGCCTCTCGGGTTGACTGCGACCCGTCAACTGGACGGTGTGTCCCCGTGATGCCACCTGACGTGGACTTTGCCCCCTATCTTGGGAGCGTGAAGGACCCCTGTGTTCGATTCTGTACCAGAGTGCACGAGTGGACTCACTACAGCGACCCGAGGCCATACAACCTTCACTGGGACTACGTGGTGCTGACCAGCTTTCTCGAGACCCCTGCCTATCGAA
This sequence comes from Holophagae bacterium, assembly GCA_012516935.1. Lineage (GTDB taxonomy): Bacteria > Acidobacteriota > Thermoanaerobaculia > Thermoanaerobaculales > Thermoanaerobaculaceae > JAAYVZ01. Next base: position 25,534 of record JAAYVZ010000054.1, on the reverse strand, counting down.
AGGGACTGGCATGCCTCCTATCATTCGGGCTCTAGCGATCCTCGTAGCTCTCGGTGTCTGTGCATGTCGCCCCGCCCCTGAGGCGCCCGAGCGAGCCGCCGGCTCGACTGCTTCGGGCACACCCCCTTGCGGTGAGGCTGGATGGTCCGAGGTCCTTCGTGCAGTCGCGGAGCACTCAGACAAGGCCAGAGACGCCCTCTCGCCGCTGGCGATGGACTCGCGTGATCAGAGCTGCTCCAGGGCCGTTGGCGCCATCATCGCGTCGTGGGACCGAGAAACCGCGGGGCCAATGCAGGTGTTCTGTCCGGCGGTCCGGCCTGACGCGACCCGCCGAGCCATTGCGACCGGCGTGACCGTGGTGGAAGTCGCGGTCCGCCAGGACGGGTCTGTCAGCCGCGTCACGCCGCTCCGCTTTCCCGACACGAACACGGCTCGGACGGTCTGCGACGGCCTCTTGCGGTGCTGGTTCCTGCCGAAACGCGAGGGCGGCAAGCTCGTCGCTTCGACCACCACCCTGACCGTGTTTCCGCCGCCCTGATCAGCTCCACGAAGATACAACGAGCAGAGTATGCCGATCGAACCGCCGGCCGCACCGCGGACCACTTGTTGACAACGTCCGTGAGAAGTTCCATCGTGTCGATTCTGATGGATGACCACGGCAAGAGCTGGCCGGGGCAGTGCTGTTCCCCGCCGCCTGGGAGGGAGGCTCGACTCCCGACATGATCCATGTCGTCCACGACCTCCGCAGCGGCTCATGGGAAGCGCAGCTCTTCGACGTGCACGGGCACACTCGCAGAGCCCGGACCAAGCCTCTTCGGACTGCGGGCAGCGACCTCGAGGCGCTCAGAAAGCTCAACGACGCCCGGCCAGTCGAGTCCCCGAGGAGATAGGCGAGCCTCGCTGGCCGTCTCGGCTGGACGACATGCAATCCCCGAACCTCTCCAGCGGTTGCGAGTGGGAGAGTTCCCGGCTCTCGGCTCGCTCGTGCCCTTGGCCTTCGACCTTGTGCTATCGCCTCACGGCCGGAGGGGCACGAGGCGTCAGGCGGCTTCCCAGCGGCGGGCGAGCAGCCGAGCGGCGAGCATGAAGCCGGCGGCGAGCGCCGAAAGCACCAGCACCTGCGGCCACAGATCGAGAGTCGGCGCGTTGCGCCAGAACACCTTGAGGTAGCCGTCGAGCGCCCACCCGTTGAACGTCAGAAGCCCCGCCTTCTGCATCGTCTCGGACATCAAAAAGCGCGGGAACATCGAGCCGCCCACGGCCGACATGATGAGGATGACGATGGTCGACAACCCACCGAGCTGCTGCCGGCTGCGGCAGAGTGTGGCCAGCACCAGCCCGAACCCCGACGCCGCAGCGGCCGTGACCGCGGTCATGACCACGAACCCGCCGAGGTGGCCCCACAGGTCGAGCCCGAACACGAGCGCACCCCAGACGAACATCACCGTCACCTGAGCGAAGCCGAGCAACGTCAGGAACACCCACTTGGCGAGCAGCAGCCGGCCCATCCCGAGGCGCGAGGTGAGTAGCCGCTCGAGCGTGCCGGCCTCGGCCTCCTCGAGCAGCGCGCCACCCGCCCCCGAAGCCATGAACAGCAGGAACATGACCCCCACACCGGCAGCGTAGAAGGCGATGATCCCGGTCCGCGGTGCGCGCTCGCGAATGACGTCCACGACCTTCGTGCGCACGAGCCCGGAGCCCATCGGCTCTGGCTGGGCATCGCCTCGCGGTGCCGCCACCGCCCCTGCTTGCAGGTGCTGCAGCCACTGGTCCACGGCGGCCCGCTGCCCGGGCGTGAGCACGCCGGCGTAGCGCTCGAACGCCTCCATGCCGCGGCGTGCCAACAGGTCCGGCAGCGCCGTCATCCCGACCTTCTGCAGGAGGCCAACGACCATCTGTGCGGCGATCGGGTTGGAGGGATCGGCAAGGATCTCGACCTCGGGCGCCCCCGGGAAAAAGCCCGGGAAAGCGGCGCCGAACCCCTTCGGCGCCACCACCGCGATGTCGAGCCGCCCGGCCTGCACCAGTGCGCGGGCGCGCTCGCGGTCGAGCGGCTCCTGCGCCTCCCGGACCTTCACCGTCCGGCTGACCTCGAGGCCCTTCTCCTTCTCGAGCGCCGCGAGCAAGCGCGTCGAGACCGCCGAGCCGTCCTCGTCCACCACCCCGACGTCCACCCGGACCTCGGAGCCGCTTGTTCCCCGGCCCCCGAACACCAGCGCGAAGATCGAAAAAAACGCGATCGGCAACAGGAACGTGAGCGCCTGGACCACGCGGTCGCGCCGCAGGTGCAACAGGCTCGTCTTCATGATCGTGCCGATCACTCGCGCAGCTCCCTTCCGGTCAGCGCCAAGAACACCGCGCCGAGCCCGGGACGGTGCAGCGCCAGGTCCTCCACCTCGAAGCCCGCCGCGCGCACCCGGCCGAGCAGCGCCGGCAGCTCGTCCACCGCGTCGCCCAGCATGGCACGGGCGGTGCGCTCGCCGGGCTCCAGCTCGAGCCCGGGGAGCGGCATCTCGGGCGCACGGTCGAGCGTGAGCACCACCGTGCGCCGGCCGCCGAACAGCCGGCCGACCAGCTCGGAGAGCGTGCCTGCGCCCACCACCGTGCCGTGGTCGATGATGACGACGCGGTCACACCGTGATTCGGCCTCGTCGAGCTGGTGGGTGGTGAGCAGCAGCGACGCACCCTCGCGCCGCAGCTCGGTGAGCATCTCGTAGATACGCTCCCGGCTCTGCGGGTCAACGCCCACGGTGGGCTCGTCGAGCAGCACGATGCGCGGGCGGTGCAGCACTCCCGCGGCGATGTTGAGCCGGCGCTTCATGCCCCCTGAGAACGTCTTGACCAGCTCGCGAGAGCGGTCCTCGAGCCCCGTCCACCCGAGCGCCCAACCCACGGCGTCGCTCAGCGCCGTCCCACCCAGGCCGTGCAGCCGGCCGAACAGCTCGAGGTTCTCGCGGGGCGTGAGCATCCCGTACAGGGCGATATCCTGCGGCACCACGCCGAGCACGTCACGCGCTCCGCGCTCCTCGGCCAGACGCCCACCCAGCTCGATGCGCCCCGCGTCCAAGCGCACGCGTCCGGCGATCGCCCGCACCAGCGTCGTCTTGCCGGCTCCGTTTGGCCCCAGCAGCGCCAGCAGCTCGCCCGCCTCGAGCTCGAGCGAGACGCCAGCGAGCGCTGTGGTGTCTCCGAACCTCTTCTCCGCCAAGCTCACACGAAGTGGCTTCATTGACGCGAGCTTACGAACCGACGGGAGGTTTGTTGCATCTCCCCGGCCAGCGGTATGCGCCGTCCGCTGACCTATCGGAGGTTGCCCCAGGGGGCCAGCGCGGTGCGGGCGTAGTTTTCGGTCGGGGGTTTTGGGGGGTCAGGCGGCCGGAGGTGATCCGTACCGACCACGGCAAGCCACTCGTCTCACCGAACGCTGTCCAGCGACGGAGCCAGCTGCGCATCGCTTTCGGTCAGCTCCGTTGCCGATGTCCCCACTCGTGGCAGACGGACAACCGGCAGGTATTACCCACCGGCGGCATCGGCGGGAGGGCGGTAGCGCAACACCAAAAGCGTTACGTCGTCCGAGGCCTCGCGGCCTCCACGGTGCCGACTGGCCGCCTCGAGCAGCGCCTGGCCAACTCTCACGGGAGAACGATCGTCCTGCGCTTCCAGCACACCCTGAACGCCCTCGAGCCCGAACTCCTCGCCCAAGGCCGAGAACGACTCCGTCAGCCCATCGCTGACCATCACGACGACGTCGTCAGGCTCCAGCCAGACCTCCTCCCACTCCCAGCTCACACCATCCAGCAGCCCCAGCATCGGCCCGTGAGGGTTGAGGGTCTCGATCCGACCGTCGCGGCGCAGGATCGACACCGGGGCATGACCGGCGTTGGCCAGCTCCAGCCGCCCGTTGGCGTACAGCACACCGGCCACCAGGGTGATGAAGCGGTTGCCGACGCTGTAACGGCTGAGGTTGCGGTTCACCACGTCCGGCACCTCGCGCACTGCCAACCCCAGCTCGTGAAGGATGCCGAGAAACCCCTGTACCATCGCCATGATCAGCGCCGCTGAGACCCCTTTGCCGGACACGTCACCTACCGCAACCGCAAACCCACCATCGCCGCGCACCATGGTGTGCACCAGATCGCCGCCCACCGCCCGGGCCGACTGCGAAAACGCATAGGTCTCGGCGAAATCCACGACCTCCGGTTTGCGGAGCAACGCCGCCTGGATACTGCGAGCCAGCCCCATTTCGTGATCGATCTTGGCCTTCTCGCGTGCTTCCCGGTAGAGCTTGGCGCTGTCGATGGCGCTCGCGGTGTCGGCCGCGACGCTCTCGAGCACCGCGAGATCGTTACGGGAAAACGCCTGGCCGCGCTCACTACGCTCCACGAGCACCCCACCGAGCACCTCGAGGCCGGCCACGAACGAGGCGTCCTCCGGCGCGCCGATCGGTCGGCGGGCGACCATGAGTGGGGTCGCTACGGCCATCGCGGCGCCACGCAGGATCATGGATTGGGAGGGCGACAGCTCCTCGCCCGTGCACACCGTCTTGCGCTCGCGGACCGCCCGCTCCAGCAGTGAGCTGTGCTCGGCCCAACCACCGTCGGACAGGTCGGGAGGAAACACGGCAGCCGTGCGCAGCTGGCCGAGGGCGTCGAAGAGCACCACCGAGCCGCGATCGGCCTTCATGATGCGCACCGCGGCTTGGAGGACGATCTCCTGCACCTCGTCGAGCACCGTGGCGGCGTTGAGCGCCCGCGCCACGTCGAGCAAGACCTGGAGGTGCTTGACCTCCTCCTCAGCGGTCTCGCGTTTGGCAGCGAGAGCCAGCGGCGTGCTGGCGCTACCGACCCCGACCGCGTACTCGATACTGGGGCCCAACCGCAGCACATCGCCGGGCGCCAGCCGCTCGCGCCGGACCCTCACCCCGTTGATGAACGTCCCGCCCGAGGAGCCGAGATCCTCGACCGTGAGCTGCCCGCTGTTCCACTCCAGCTTCGCATGTCGGCGAGAGACGGTAGGGTGGCTGATCACGATGTCCGACGCAGGATCGCGCCCTATCAGCAGCACGGGGCTGTCGACCCGCAGTCGGCCCCTCGCGAGGGACGGGTCCCTGGGCAGCAGAAACGGCTGCGAGGACCACGTGGCGTCGCGGTTCTTGCGGACCATCCGCATTAGTGTAGCGCGTCCCACCGCGGCGGCTTTGCAGTGCACCGAGGCGCGTGCGCTCCGTGCTAGACTCCCCCGGGGGAGCGTCAGAGACCGCCGCGCATGCGTGCCGTCAGCTACTTCACACACCACCGTCCGTTCCGCCGGGCGCTACCGGCGTTCGGGCACGCTTGGCTCGATCGCGCGGCCTGGTCCGATGCCGTGGAGCTTCCCTCGGTCCGTTCCGTCGGCCTCGTCCATCCCGAGCTGCCCCCTGCCTTCGACGGGTTGCGAATCGCCCAGGTCTCCGATCTCCACGCCGGGGCGTTCATGCCCCCCACGCGTATCGCCCGGGTACACACCCTGGTTGCGGGGCTTTCCCCCGACCTCGTGGTGTTCACTGGAGACCAGCTCGACCGGCGTGAGTACGACGCCGACCACTTCGTCCAGGGCATGGCCGGCCTCGACGCCCCGCTCGGGGTCTTCGGTATCCTCGGCAACCACGACCACATCGCCGGTCCGGAGCTGGCGATCCAGGCGATGGAGGCGGTGGGTATCGCCCCTCTCGTCAACAGCGCCGCGATCCTCCAAAGGGGAACGGCTCGGCTGGCGCTCGTGGGTGTCGACGACCTCCTGCCCTCACCGGGCTGGGGCGCGGACTTCCGGGTGCTCGAAGGGCTACCGGGCTTTCGTCTCCTGCTTTGCCACCAGCCGAGTGGATGGCGGGTGGCGCGTCGACACGGCGCCCACATCACCCTCGCCGGGCACACCCACGGCGGCCAGATCACCGTCCCGACGCGCGGGCTCAACGTCGCCCGCCTCGGCACCCGCTACGTTGCCGGGCCGTACCGCAAGCAAGGCACGCTGTTGTACGTCTCCCGGGGCGTCGGGGTCGGCGCCGTGCCCATTCGGCTCGGGTGCCTGCCCGAGATCGACCTCATCACCCTCCGGCGCGGCCCGCTCGGCGCCTTCTGAAGCTCCCCCACTCATCCGCTAGGCAACCGAAGGTGGGCAGTCTTCACCCACCCAACCGATCATGAGCCTCTACCCACGCCGAGCCCGTGGCTTCCGGCTTCCGGCCAGGCGGGCGGAGGAAACTTTCGACCCCCAGCCCTTGGCCGGGCGGGCAAAGCGGGTGCGGTAGACTTCTCGCACCCGTGGCATCCAGCGGAAAAGGCAGGGATGCCTCACCACCAGGGAGGTTGGCAGATGAAAGGTATCGTTCTCGCTGGCGGCTCAGGTACCCGCCTGCATCCGCTCACCAAGGGCGTTTCCAAGCAGCTCATGCCGATCTTCGACAAGCCGCTGGTGTACTACCCACTGTCGACGCTGATGCTGGCCGGGATCCGCGAGATCCTGGTGATCACCACACCGCACGAGCAGGAAGCGTTCCGCCGGCTCCTGGGCGACGGCTCGCAGCTCGGGATCGGCATCTCGTACGCAGCGCAGCCTAGCCCCGATGGTCTGGCGCAGGCGTTCATCATCGGCCGCGACTTCGTGGGCGGTGACAGCGTCGCCCTGGCGCTCGGCGACAACGTGTTCTACGGCCATGGTTTCCCCGAGCTGCTCGGGAAGGCCGGGCGGCGGCAGGCGGGCGCGACGGTCTTCGCGTACCGCGTCAAGGATCCCCAGCGCTACGGGGTGGTGGAGTTCGGGCCCGACGGGCGCGCGCTCGGTCTCGAAGAAAAGCCCGAGAAGCCACGCTCATCCTGGGCTGTCGTGGGCTTGTACTTCTACGACAACCGAGTGCTCGACATCGCCCGCAATCTCGAGCCCTCGCCGCGCGGCGAGCTGGAGATCACCGACGTCAACCGTCGCTACCTCGAGCTCGGCGAGCTGTACGTCGAAAAGCTCGGGCGCGGTGTGGCCTGGCTCGACACCGGGACCCACACCGCCCTGCTGCAGGCCGCCACGTTCGTCCAGGCGATCGAAGAACGGCAAGGGCTCAAGGTGGCGTGCATCGAGGAGGTGGCATACCGGATGGGCTTTGTCGGCCCCGACCAGGTGCGCGCCGTCGCCGCATCGATGAGAAACAACGAGTACGGCCAGTACCTACTGAGGATGCTGGAGGAGGAGTGAGACCCGCCGGCCACCCCACCAGAGGACCGGAAACAGGAGGTAAGGGACGCCAGTGACGACGCTCACGCGGTTGACGGCCACCGACCGGAAGGCGGTCGAGGCCCGGGGGATGGATGCGGCGGCCGTCGAGGAACAGCTCGCCTTGCTCGCTGAGCCGCCAGGCTTCGCCCGCCTCGAACGGCCCTGCACCGTGGGGGACGGGATCGAACAGATCCCTGAGGAACGCGAAGCGGTGCTGGTAGCGTTGGCTGAGCAGGCCGCCGCCAGCGGCCGCCTCTCCCGTTTCGTGCCGGCCTCGGGGGCTGCGACGCGGATGTTCGACGCCGTCTCCAGGGTGCTAGCAGGCCCTGCCGAGCCCACCCCCGAAGCCGCCCGGCTACTGCTCGATTCGCTGCCCCGCTTCGCCTTCTGGAGCGACCTCGAGAAGGCGGCCGCGATGGCTGGGATCGACGTGGCGCATCCGCGGGTCGGCGCGTGGCGGGAGGTGATCCGGCTGCTGCTCGGGGAACCCGGGCTCGCCTACGCCTCCACCCCCAAGGGGCTGTTGCTCTTCCACGCCTACCCGGGCCGGTCCCGCACGCCGTTCGAGGAGCACCTCCGCGAAGGTGCGGCACACGTCACGGCTGGCGATGGCACCTGCCGGCTCTTCTTCACCGTGTCGCCCGAGCACCTCGAACGCTTCTCACGCGTGCTCGATGCGCTCCGGCCCTCGCTCGAGGCCGAGCTCGGCTGCCGCTTGGAGGTCGGTTTCTCCACCCAGGATCCGGCAACCGACACGATCGCCGGTAGCCTGGAAGGGGAACCGTTCCGGACCGCCGAGGGTGAGCTGCTGTTCCGGCCCGGTGGGCACGGCGCGTTGCTCCGCAACCTCCAAGGCCTCGCCGGCGACCTCGTCGTCATCAAGAACATCGACAACATCCTCCCCGAGCACCTGCGGTGGGTGTCGGTACGCTGGAAGAAGCTGCTTACGGGTTTGCTGGTCGAGGTCCAGCAGCAGATTCAGCGCCTGACTGCCGCGTTGCGCGCGCGGCCGGACGACGTCGCCGTGCTCGCCGAGGCGGGTGCGCTCGCCCGCCGGCTCGGCCACACCATCGCCGAGCCGCAACCGGCCGTGCTGGCCGCCCTGCTCGATCGGCCGCTGCGCGTGTGCGGGATGGTGCGCAACCAGGGTGAGCCCGGCGGCGGCCCGTTCTGGACGCGCGACGAGCACGGGATCGCGCGCCCCCAGATCGTCGAGGGCTCGCAGATCGACCCCGATGACCCTGGCCAGCGGGCGATCCTGCGCCGCGCCACCCACTTCAACCCCGTGGATCTGGTGTGTGCGTTGCGGGATCCCCACGGGCGGCCGTACGACCTGACGCGGTTCGTCGATCCCCGGGCCGTCTTCGTCTCCCGAAAATCGCACCAGGGCCGCCCCTTGCTCGCGCTCGAGCGCCCGGGGCTGTGGAACGGCGCGATGGCCCGCTGGAGCACCCTCTTCGTCGAGGTTCCCGTCGCCACTTTCGCGCCCGTCAAGACCCTGTTCGACCTGCTGCGCCCCGAGCACCAACCGCTCGACGGTTGATGGCTGGTGGTCGGTGGTTCTCCCCCGGCCTACGAGCCTTTCCTCGGAACCAACGACTACCGACCAGCGACCGACAACTCACCCAGCCGGATCGCCCCCTCTTTCACGGCCGGCTGGTGCTCGACCCGCCGCGGCTAGACGTTCTCGGCGGCGGCGATGGCGCGGCGGAGCGCTTCCTCCAAAAGCTCGGTCGGCGGCTCCGGAATGAACCCGGTCTCCATCAGGTGGCGGTGAAGCCGCTGCGCCTCCTGGATGTCGCGCGCGGCGTGGTCGTACACCTCCTGACGGGTCATCACGCGGCGTGCCACCCCATCGGCCACAGCCTGCATCGCAACGGCGGCTGCCTCCTCGGGGAAGACCTCGCTCTCGTCCATCTTCGGGATGATGTACTCGGGCGAGAGCCCCTTCTTCTCGGCCGACCCAGCGAGCGACATCGCGGCTGCGACCGCCATGTTGTCGGTGATCTTGCGGGCCCGAACCAGCAGCGCGCCCTTGAGGATGCCAGGGAAGCCGAGCGAGTTGTTGACTTGGTTCGGGAAGTCGCCGCGGCCGGTGGCGACGATGTAGGCACCCGCCTCCTTGGCCTCGTGGGGGTAGATCTCGGGCACCGGGTTGGCGCAGGCGAAGACGATCGGCTTGGTGCCCATCAGCCGCACCCACTCCGGATTGACCGAGCAGGGGGACGAGAGCGCGATCATGACGTCAGCGTCCTTGCAGGCGTCCTCGGGGGTGCGCCAACGCCCACCCGGATTGGTTCGCTCACACAGCTCCCACTTGCGGTAGAAGCGGGGGTCGCGTTTGATGTCGTCGCGCCCGGTATGGAGCGCACCCTTGGTGTCGAACAGCACCATCTTGTGGGGATCGGCGCCGACATGGATACACAGCCTCGCGATCGTGGTGTTGGAGGCGCCGGCGCCGATCATGACGATCCGCACCTTGTCGATATCCTTACCCACGACCTTGAGGGCGTTGATCAGCGCCGTCACGGTCACGCAGCCGGTGCCCTGGGCGTCGTCGTGCCAGACCGGAATGTTGCACTCCTCGCGCAGCGTGTCGAGGACCTTGTAGCAGTCGGGCTGCTGGATGTCCTCGAGGTTGATGGCCCCGAACGACGGTTGGAGCCGGCGCACGAACTCGATGATCTTGTCCGGGTTGGGCCTGCCGTCCGCGTCGTGGCTATCGATGCAAAGCGCGACTGCGTCGATTCCACCAAGGTATTTCATGAGAAATGCCTTGCCCTCCATGACCCCGAGCCCACCGGGAGGGGTCACGTCGCCATCACCGAGCACACGTGTCGAGTCGGAGACGACCCCCACCAGGTTGCCACGGTTGGAGAGCGCGAACGAAGCGTCGGCGAACCCAGGATCATCCTCGGGCTTCACCCGGTCGGTGACGCCGGGTACCGGCCACTCCTTGCAGCCGCGGATCGCCGTGGAGACGCGGGAGACACCGGGGGTGTACCAGACGTTGAACCAGTTGAAACCGTACAGCCCGGCTTTCGGCACCGTCATGATCTTGCCGGAGTAGAACCGATGCAGTAGCAACGACGCTTCCTTGAGAAACGTCGTCTTGCCGACTGCCACCTGTTTCTTCGAGAAATGAGCCGGAAACAGGCTATCGAGATTGGAGAGCGACAGGTCGATCTTGGCCATGCGGTCCTCCCGAATTCCTGCCCGGAATTGTGAACGAACTCACGATGCGAGTCCAGCCCGCGATGACGGTCGTTCGTTGGCAGTCGTTGGTTGGCTCCCCGCCTACCCGCCCACGCAGGAGAGGATGGAGGGGGCGAGGCCACCGCTCCGCACCCTCGGAACCGCCAACCGCCAACAGCCTCTCAGCGGATCTCGATCGGCGGTAACCAAAGCGGACCGGGGACCAAGACCCGGCCGGTTGCGAACGCCTCGGCCGTGGCGCGCAGGCGAGCTGCCTCGTCGTCCTTGTCGAGCATGCGTTTCCACAATGGCTTCAGGCGTGGGTAGTACACGAGGTCCACATCGGCGTCCGGCGCCAGCTTGGCGAGGGCGCGGGCCTCGGCGACGGCGACGCTCATGTCGCCCAGCGCATCGATGAGCCCACGCTCGAACGCCTGCTCACCCGTGAATACCCTCCCACGGCCGACCGCGTCCACCTGCGCCCGGGTCATCTTCCGCGCCTCGCTCACCCGGTCCAAGAACTGGTCGTAGATCCTGCCGATCCACTTCAGGGTGAGGGCGCGTTGCTCGGCCGTCCACGGACCCACGTCGCCGAACGCCATGGCGTTGGGTGTCATGTCCACCTTGCCGTAGGTCACGCCGAGCTTGTTCTTCCAGAACTCCTCGGTCGCCAGGTGGCCCGAGAGGACACCGATCGAGGCGGTGATCGTGCCCCGGTCCGCAATCACCCTTTGGGCCCCACACGTGATCCAGTAGCCGCCCGAGGCTGCGACGTTGGCCATCGACACCACGACCGGGATCTCCTTGCTGGTGCGAAGCATCTCCTGACGGATGATCTCCGAGGCGGTGGCGCTGCCGCCGCCGGAATCGATGCGGAAGATCACGGCCTTGGGCTTGTCGCGCTGCACCTGGCGGAACGCCCGGGCGATCGTGTCCGAGCCCATCACGTCGCCACCCAGCAGCGGCACCGGCGAGTAGCCGCTCTCTCCACGGACGATGCTACCCTCGGCCAGGATCACCGCGATCGCCGGACCGCTGGCGTACGCCTTTCTGGCGCGTAGATAGCGCCGCAGCGGCACCTCGGACAGCTCGACGCCGTCCTGCCTGGCGGTGCTTTCGGCGAAGGTGTGCCAGTCCGCGATGCGGTCCACGAGCTTGGCGGCCAGCGCCTCATCGCCGCTGAAGGGACCCCGGGCTACGAGCGCTGCGACCTGCTCGACCTCGAGCTTGCGGGCGGCGGCGAGGTCGGTGGCCATCTGCGACGAGAGCGACCGCAGCAGCCAGGTGGTCATCTCCCGGGAGGCTGGCGTGTGATCCTTCTCGGTAAACAGGAAGCGCGCGGTCTTGAAGTCGCCGATCCCCTCGAACTCCGGCACGATCTCGAGCTTGTCGAGCATGCCCCGGATGAACGGGGTGCGCGACCCCAGGCCGACGAGGTTGAGGTCGCCGAGCGGACCGAGCGTGATCGTGTCGCAAGCGCTCGCCAAGTAGTACTGGAGGTTGCCGGGTGCACCCTCGCCGGCGGTCTCGAGGAAAGCACTCGTCGGTTTCCCGGCCGCAGACACGGCGAGCAGCAGCGCGCGGACCTCCTGGATCGACGCGAAACCTGCTCCCAGCTCTCCCACCCTGACGCGCACGCCACGAACGCCCTGGTCGGTCCTAGCGCGGACCAGCGCGCCCCGGAGCTCGGACATCGACACTGCCCGCGGTCCGAACAGCTCGCCGAACACCGACTCATCCACCCGCTCGGGCAGGGAGCCGGCAACCTCGACCGTGAGCAGAGCCCGCCCCGGCACCCATCGGGCCGCGAGCCAGATGCCGCCGATCATGACGACGGTGGAGCCCAGGACGACGGCGACCAAGATGCCGATCACGAGCAGAGCCTTCGATCGGGTGCGCATGCGAGCCTCCGAACCACTCACGTGGCGGTGCAGGATAACCACCTACCCGCCCGGTTGAACATCGAGAGCCTCTTCCGGCGCCCCCGCCCATCGCGGCCACGCGCCGACCGGCAGCAAAGCCCGGTACCAGCCGTTGGCAACGGGCGGCTACTTCCCGCGGCGGGCGAGGATCGCCTCGATCTCGTCCATCGCCCAGCTCATTCGTGCCTCGAGCGCCTTGTACGGCGCTGGCGTGGCCAGGTCCACGCCGGCATCCTTGAGCAGCTCGTAGGGGTACTTGGAGCCGCCGGCCTTGAGCAGCCCGAGGTAGCGCTCCCTCGCCCCCGGCTTCGCTTCGAGGACGTCTTTTGCGAGCAGGCTCGAGGCCGCCAGCGACGTGGCGTACTGGTAGACGTAGAAGTTGTAGTAGAAGTGCGGGATGTACGCCCACTCGACGGCGTACGCGTCGTCGATACGCATGACGCCCTGGTCGTGGCCGTGGTAGCGCCGCAGGAGCGCTCCGTACATCTCGGTGAGCTTCTTGCCCGACAACGCCTCACCGCGCTCCGCGGCTTGGTGGATCATCAGCTCGAACTCGGCGAACATGGTCTGCCGGAAGAACGTGCCGCGCAAACCTTCGAGGTACGAGCCGAGCAGTGAGAGCCGCTCGTCGTCGGTCTTCGCCTGCTTGAGCATGCGGTCCAGCAGCAGCGCCTCGTTGAAGGTCGAGGCCACCTCGGCGACGAAGATCGAGTAGTCGGCGGTCTGGATCGGCTGCGCCGCGTTGGCCAGGTACGAGTGCATCGCGTGCCCCCACTCGTGGGCCAGCGTCGAGAGGCTCTCGTAGTCGTCGTTGTAGTTCATCAGCACATACGGGTGCACATCGTACGTCGAGCCGTTGGAGTAGGCGCCGGAGCGTTTGCCCGGCCGCGGGTAGACGTCCATCCAGCGAGACTCGAACCCCTTCTTCACGACCCCGGCGTACTCCGGCCCCAGCGGCGCCACCGCCTCGACCACGAGGGCGCGCGCCTGGTCGATCGGGAACCTCATCTCGAGGCTGGGCACCAACGGCGGGTAGATATCGTGGTAGCCCAAGTCGGAGATCCCGAGGAGCCGGGCGCGCAGCTTGAAGGCGCGGTGAAGCGTCGGCAGCGCCCGGTTCGCCTCGGCCAAAAGCGTGTGATAGACGGACTCGGGCACGTTGCTGTCGTCGAGCGCGGCGGTGAGGCAACTCGGGTACTTCCTCGCCCTGGCGTTGAAGAGGTCGCGCTTGACCTGCCCGTCGAGGAGCACCCCGAGCGTGCGCTCGAACTCGGAGTAGGTCTTCCAGAACTCGGCGAACACCTTGATCCGGTCCTCGCGGGAGGTGGCGGCGCGGTACCGCGTGTAGGCGGCCTTGTCGAGGCGCACCTCGGTGCCGTCGCCGAGCTTCACCGTCGGGTACGGCATGTCGGCGTCGGTGAGAATGCCGTAGGCGGTCTGCGCCGTGGGCGTCACCAGCCCGGTGCGGGCCAACAGCATCTCCTCCGCCGGGGACAGCGTGTGGGCGCGCTGGCGCTCGAGATCTTCGAGGAAGAACCGGTATGGTGCGAGCTTCGGCTCGACCGTCAGATAGTGCATCACGGTGCCTTCGGGCAGAGCCAGGATTTCGGGCGCGAGCCAGGCGCCCTTGGTGCGCGCCTCGGTGGCGAGCTGCATGACCTCCTGCCGGGCCACGAGGTTCTCGGGCACGCGGGTGTCCTCGTCCGCGCGCATCGAGGCGTAGCTCGCGAGCCGCGTCAGGTCCTTACGGATCGCCGTTCCGGCTTCGAGCGCCGCCAACAGGGCGGCAGGACCGCTGCCCAACGTCCCCTTGCCTTTCTCGAGCTCGGACAAGCGCTTGGCCAGATCGGCACGGGCCGCGACGAAGGCCTCTGGTGTGGGATACAGGTCCTCGAGCTGCCACGTATTCTTGTCCACCCTGCTTTCTCCCGCCACCGAGGTCATCACGACTCCTGCAATCAACACCAGGACGAGCACGCCATTCCTGAGCATCGAACCCTCCTCCGCCGCCGTGCGGCCGGAGGCCAAGTCTACATCAGGCTCGCCCCACGACCCAGCCCGCGGCTTGGGGCGATCGGTGATCAGAGGACGAGCATGGCGTCACCGAAAGAGTAGAAACGAAAGCGCTGGGCAGTGGCGACGGCGTACGCGCCGAGAGCGCGCGAGCGGCCGGCCAGAGCGCTCACCAGCATGAGCAACGTCGAGCGCGGCAAATGGAAGTTCGTCAGCAGGCCGTCGACCACCCGAAACCGAAAGCCCGGCACGATGAAGAGGTCGGCGTTGCCAGCCCCTGGCCGCACCAGCCCCCGACCGGCGGTCGCCGCGTGCTCGAGGGCGCGGCACGAGGTCGTACCCACGGCCACGATCCGACGACCGGCGGCGCGCGCACGGTTCACGGCCGCTGCCGCCTCGGGCGAGAGCACGTAGTCTTCGGTATCGAGCCGGTGGTCGCGCGGGTCCTCCGTCTGCACCGGTCGGAACGTCCCCGGCCCCACGTGCAGCGTCAGGCGGCACAGCTCGACGCCACGCGCCGCCACCGCCATCAGCAGCTCGGGGGTGAAGTGCAAGCCCGCCGTGGGCGCTGCCACCGCCCTCCCCTGCTGCGCGTAGACCGTCTGATAGCGGCGTCGGTCGTCGGCGGAGGGCCCGGCCTCGCGGTGGATGTAAGGCGGCAGCGGTACCTCGCCGGCCACCTCCATCTGTGCCGCCCCGAGCGGCGGCTCGAACGCCACCTGCCAGCGCCCCTCGTTCATCCGGCGCAGCGGGACGGCGGCTCCCGACCGCAACCGCAGCCACACGCCGGGCTGCAGGCGCTTGGCGGGGCGCGCCATGACCTCCCAGCTTCCGTCGCCGAGCGGGCGCACCAGCAGCAGCTCGGTCTTTCCGCCTCCCGGCCGCTCGGCGCGCAGGCGGGCGGGTATCACCTTGACGTCATTGAGAACCAACAGGTCGCCCGGGCGCAGCAGAGCGGGCAGTGCCGTCACCCGTTCCAGCCGCACATCGCCGGTGGCTCGCTCCAGCACCAGCAATCTGGACGTCCCGCGGCAGCGCGCGTGCTGGGCAACCAGCGCCTCCGGTAGGTGGTAATCGAAGTCCGCCGTCCGCACGCCGGGATGGTAGCAACCCCATCTGGCCGGCAAGCGGTGATCGCCAGCCAGTGAAGCGGCCGACGGCGGGCTGCGGAAGAAGACGCCAGTGCCCGGTGCTAGCATCCCTGGAGCCGGGCGGGAGGCGCGTGACGACGAGCGAAGACGAGCAGCACGCAGGCCGGTGGTGGTACCGGAGCTGGCGACGCCTACGGAGACTGGTCGCGGTGGCCCGAGGGCTGTTCCCACTCACAGCGGCCGGCTTGCTCCTGCTCCTCCTCGCGCTCGCGTCGCTGCTCAGGCTGGGCATCGGAACCCTCGACCTCGTGGTCTTCGCGGCCGCCGGTCTCGGACTCGGCTTCGTCGCCCTCGTCCTGCTACTCGTCGCCGGGACGGCGCTGGTACTCCACCTGCGTCTGGGGCGGCGACCCGCCCTCGCCGCCCTGCGGCTGGAAAGCGGCCAACCGCAGACAACCGGCTGGACGCTCCCCGTCCCGCGCTGGCTGCCGCTCGTGGAGGTCGGCTGGTGGTGGGAGCATCCTCCCGAGGTGTCCACCCGGTCTCGGCCCCATCGTGACGGGCCTTCCGAAGAGGTGCTCCCGGCGCGGCGGGGTGAATGGCGGCAGGTACGTCGGCGTCTCGAGGTACGCGACGTGATGGGCCTGGCGGCGCTTACCTGGACGGTCGCAACCGAGACGCACGTACGGGTGGAGCCGCACCGCGGCGGGCTCGACCACCTGCCGCTTTTGGACACCCTGGCCGGCGGCGAGGAGCTCTCGGAGCCGCGCGGCCAGCCGGTCGGCGACCGCGTGGACATGCGGCAGTACACCCACGGTGATTCGCCCCGTCTCATCCTGTGGAAGGTCTACGCCCGTACCCGCAAATTGCTCGTCCGCATCCCGGAGCGCGCGGTGACCGCGCGGCCGCGCGCCTGCGCCTACCTGGTGGCGGGGGATGGCGACGAGGCGACCGCCGGCTTCGCCCGCGTCGTGGTCGAGCGCGGTCTCCTCGGCGACAACTGGTGGTTCGGAGCCGATGGCACGGAGCGGGTCGCGAGCGACGCCCGAGGCGCACTCGACGTGCTCGTGGCCTCGGGGCTGGCGGGAGGCGGTCGCGCGGGTCGCGGTGACACGTCCTGGAACGACGAAAACGATGCCGGCACCCGCCTCGGCGAGTTCCTGACGCGGGCCGAGAAGGCCGGATTCGGCGTCTGCCTCGTCTTCCTGCCGGCCCGCACGGGCGCCTGGACGCCGGCAGTGGCCTCCGTCCTCGCCTCGCACCGGCTGCGGGTACAGCTCTACACCGCGCTCGACGACGCCGACACCCGGCTCGCACCTCGCTCCCGGCTGGCGGGTTGGCTGCTGCGCCCGAGCCCGGCGAGCGCCCCGCGATGGCCCGACGTCACCGCAATGTCGGAGGCGTTCCTCCGGCTCGGCGCGCCGATGCTCGCGGTGGACCGCCGGCACGGGCGGCTGCTCGGGGACCCGCGCGTCGCGGCCGCCCGGGCGAGGAGGACAGCGTGAGGCGCGCCGTGTGGGCGGCGGCGGGCATGTTCATCTGGGCGGTGACGGTCGCCCTCGCGGCGGCGCCCCGCACCGTCCCCGCGGGTACCGTGGCCGCCGTGCTCGGGAGCGTGCTCGGGGCGGTGATCGCGTGGCGCCTGGCCGCCTCGCGCCTTCGCCTGCCCGTGATCTGGGCCGGCGGCCTCCTCGTGCTGCTGGCGACGCGGCTCGCCTCCTCGCTGCTGGTCGGCACTCGGGCGCTCCCCGGCCTGCTCGGCACCGGCGCCGCGTTCACGCTCTCCGAGATGCTCCTCTGGCTGGGCGGCGCGCTCGCCGTCGTGGCGGTGCTGCAGGCCTCGAGCCGCCGCCGCCCGGCGTTCATCGCGCTCGAGGTCCTCGCGGTGGGAGCGGTGCTCGGCGGCGTGCTCGCCGCCCACCGCGAGGGGCTCATCAGCCGCCCCCACACCCTCGTCGATCTGCTGTGGGGACGGGGCTACGACCCATTGCCGTTCTTTTTGGGGTTCGGCGCCCTCGCTGCCGCGCTGCTGGCGCTGCTCGCCGCCCATCGCGGCTCCCGGCGGCGCTCGCTCCTCGATGGCCTGCTGATCGTGGCCCTCGTACTTCTCGCCTTCCTCCTCATCCCCGTGGGCGTGGTCAAGGTCCTGGAGCCGCCCGGCGGCGGGGGTAGCGGGAAGGCCCAAGACCAGGGAGGTCAGGGCGAGCAGGGCGGCGCGGACTCCCCCACCTCCAGCTTCGCCGACCAAAAGGACCCTTCCGGAGGAACCCCGGTGGCCGTGGTCCTGCTCCACGACGACTACGACCCACCGTCGGGCTACTACTACCTTCGCCAGACCGCGTTCTCGCAGTTCAACGGTCAGCGCCTGGTACAGGCCACCCTCGAGGGCGCCGATGCCGACATCGTGGCGTCGTTCCCGAGCGGCAGGACCGAGGTCGAGCTCGAAATCGGCCGCCGCGACCTCTTCCGCTCGCTCGACACCACCGTGGCGCTACTGCAGCCCCACCCCCGGCCGTTTGCCCTCGTCAACCCCGAGACGCTCGAGCCCGCCCCCAACCCCGACCCGGTGCGGTTCGTGCGGGCGTACAAGGTGGCCTCGCAGGTCCAGGTCAAGGAGCTGCCCGAGCTCGCCGAGCTGCACGTCGGCCACCCGCGGTGGAGCCGCAAGCTCGAGCGACACTACACCGACGGCCCCTCGGACCGGCGCTACTCCGACCTCGCCGCGAGCTGCGTCGAGCTGCTGCGGCGGGATCTCAGACAGGACCCGTTCGCCCAGGCGGTGGCGATCCAGTACTGGCTCAGCAAGAACAGCACCTACAGCCGGCGCTCCAACCACGAGGCCGCGGCCGACCCCCTCGCCGACTTCCTGTTCGGCGACCGGATCGGCCACTGCGTGTACCTCTCGCACGCCGCCTGCCTGCTGTTCCGGGCCCGCGGGATCCCGGCCCGCGTCGGCGCCGGCTACGCCGTGGGCGGCCGCACACGGGGCAACGGCGGGGCGCTTCTCGTCCGTGACCTCGACGCCCACGCCTGGCCGGAGATCTACCTGTACGGGATCGGCTGGCTGCCGATGGACATCGTCCCGGAGAAGACCCTCGATCCGCCCGACGAGGGACCCGATCAAGGGCTGCAGCAGATGCTCGGCGAGATGGCCCGTCGCGGCCGGCAGCCACTGCCGGCAGACCACGAGCCGGTGGGCGGCGGCAACCTCCAGGAGGCGCTGCGGGCCGCCGCGCGGGCGCTCGCTCTCGGCCTCGCTGCGCTCGCGCTGCTGGCGCTGGCGGCGCTGGTCGCGGGCAAGGTCTGGCGCCGAATCGCACCCCGGTTCTGCCGGGTGGACCGGCTGCCGGTCGTCGCCTATCGCACGGCGCTCGACAGGCTCGCCGACGGTGGTGTGCGGCGCCGTTTCGGGCAGACGCGCGAGGCGTTCGCCACCGGTGAGGCAGCGTTCTCCCCCGCCTTCGGCGAGCTGACGCGGCTCCATCTCGAGGCTGCGCTCGGGCGGACGCGGCCGGCGCTCGGCCGCCGCGAGGCGCTGGCGCTCGGCCGCCGAGTCGCCGCCGAGCTCGCGAGGAGGGTGCGATGGTGGCGGCGCTGGCTCGGCCTCGTCGATCCGCTTTCGTGGCTGTGGGTGAGGTAACGATGGGAGGTGCGCAGTGAACGGACCAGAGACGACATCGAACGCACGGACGCAGCGGGCGCAGGACGTGTTCCGCCGCCTCGAGGGCCGGCTCCGCCACGCCGTGAAGGGGCGTGACGACGTCATCGAGCTGGTGCTCATCGCCCTGTTCGCCGACGGCCACGTGCTGCTGGAGGACTATCCCGGGTCGGGCAAGACGACGCTCGCCAAAACGCTGGGCGACTCGATCATCGACGACATCCCCGACGACCAGATCGCCGCCTTCCGGCGCATCCAGTTCACGCCCGACCTCCTGCCGTCCGACATCACGGGCGTGTCGGTGTTCGACGCCGACACCTCCACCTTTTCGTTCCGGCGGGGGCCGATCTTCGCCTACGTGGTGCTGGGCGACGAGATCAACCGCACCTCCCCCAAGGTGCAGTCGGCGATGCTCGAGGCGATGGCCGAAAAGCAAGTGACCGTCGACAACGTCTCGTACCAGCTCGACGACTTCTTCTTCGTCATGGCGACCCAGAACCCGCAGGACCTGGCCGGCACGTACCCGCTGCCGGTGGCGCAGCTCGACCGCTTCTTGTTCAAGATCCGCATGGAGTACATCGACCGCGAGTCGGAGATCGAGGTGCTGCGCACCCGCCTTGAGCGCCTGCAGCCCCCGGGCGAGGACCTGCCGCGCATCCACCGCGCCGAGGTCATCGAGGCCCGCCACCTCATCGAGCAGGAGGTCCACGCCAGCCCCGCCGTGCTCGCCTGCCTGGTCGACATCGCCCGCGAGATCCGCGCCAACCCACACGTCGCCCAGGGGATCTCCACGCGCTCGCTGGTGATGGCGGTGCCGGCTCTCAAGGCGCGGGCCCTCGCCCGCGGCCGCGGCTTCATCTCCGGCGAGGACGTCGAGGCGCTGGCACCGTACATCTTCTCCCACCGCGTCTCGCTCGCGGTTCCCACGGCCAACACCGTCGCGATCGTCAAGGAGGCGCTGGCGCGCCCGCTCGAGGCGCTCTCCCGCGCCACCCTGCACGCCTGAGGACCCGTGCGGCACGCTCTCCTCCTCTCGCTCGCCGTCTTGCTGGCGTTCCCCACAGCCGCCCAGGACGAGGCCGAGTACGCCATCACCGCCGAGGAGGAGGCTGCCTACGTGCTGATCCAGTACCCGGTGCAGTTCGTCAAGGCCCGCGAGGCCGCCGAAGCGATCCTCGACAGGCACCCCGACAGCTTCGTCGCCTTGCACGTCCTGGCGTACGTCGAGGAGCGGGGCGAGGCGAACCTCCCCCGCGCCTACTTCCTGGCCTCGAAAGCACGCTCGCTGCTGGAGCGACGGTGGGGCCTCGACATCAGCTCGGACGGCCCGTGGCGCTGGCACGCCCGCGTGTTGCGCCAGCTCATCTCGATTACCCGCCAGATGGACCGCGAGCGGGAGGCGCTCGAGCTGCTGGCGCTGCGCGACCGCTACTACGACCCCGACCTCACCGTCGAGTACGGCTGGCCGCTCATGAAGCTCGGCCGCATGAACGAAGCCCGGGCCAAGATGGCCGCAGCGCTGCAATCGGAGGATCCCGAGACCAGGCTCACGGCGCTCAACACCTGGGGCGCGATCGAGGACGAGGCCGGTAACGCCGAGGAGTCGTACCGCATCTTCGAGCGCCTCGTCGAGGAAGCACGGGCCTTCCCGCAACTGATGGATGCGACGTTCCTGCGCAACCTCGGCGAGGCGGCCGAGAAGCTGGGGCGGTTCGACGAGGCGGAGCGCCACTATCGCGAGGCGGTTGCCTACTTCGAGGGCGGGTCTTTCTCCAACCCCTGGGAGGATCTGTCGATCCTCTACTGGCGCCAGTGCCGCTTCCCGGAGGCCCTCGCCGCGGTGCGCGAGATGCATGCCTGGGCCCACGCCAACCCGCCACACCTCGACCAGCAGTCGTGGGCCGACCGCCAATCGATCACCGCCGCCCTCCTCGCCGAGGCGGGGTTCGTGACGGAAGGGCTCGATCTCGCGCGGCGCATCGCCCGGCGGCCCGACCGCCGCGCTGGCACCAGCGTCCACCGCGACCAGTCCGAGGCTGGGCAGCTCCTGCTGCTCTGGAGCCTCGCGCGGCTCGAGCAGGAGCGCCTGGCCGAGGAGGCGAGCTGGACCCCGCTGTGGCAGCGGCTCCCCATCGCCGGACGCCGGCTGTCATTGGCACGGGAGAGCTGGGCGGTGGGCCGTCGCGCCGCAGCGCTGACCGTCGGCAAGGGCCGGCTGGCGCCGTCACTCCGCTTTTTTGCCTCCAACGGCATCGACGCGTTGCCGTGGCTGACGCCGGATCTCGTGACGCTCGTCGGCCCGGGCCTCGTCGAGGCCGAAGCGGTGCGGCTGCTCGCCCGCACCGACCCAGCCGGGCTGCGGGAGCGGCCCTACCTGCTCTTGGTGGCGGGTGAGAGCCAGCGGGCGCGCGGCTCGCTCCGGGAGGCCCGGCTCGCGCTCGAGGAGGCGCTCGCGACCCTGCCGCGCTCGGAACTCCTGCTCCAAGCCCGTGCGTCGGCGCTGCTGGGCGACATTGCCTGGCGCGAGGGACGGCTCTCCACCGCACTCGCGGATTACCAGCAGGCGCTCGCCCACCGCCCCGGCATTCTCCGCACCCTCGGTCTGGCACTGCCCATCCACATCACCGCCGCGGGCGACGCTGCCAGCCGCAAAGCGGCTAGCTGGCTCGCCTCCTCCCGCCGCTTCGAACGCCACCCTGGTGGGTTCACCCTCGAGATCGGCCCTGCCGCCAGTCGCCACCGGGCGACGCTCGTGGCCCCGGACGGGACGGTCCTCGCCGAGGCGCTGGTCGCCACCCAGGCCGACCGCGAGGCGACCGCCCGCGCTCTCTGCGAGGAGCTGCACCACCGCGCCTTCGCCCTACCGCTCGACCTTTCGCAGACCGACGTCAACTCGCTCCAGGGCGGCACGCTTTCGGGCAACACCTTGCGACGCCAGCTCTCGGACATCCTGCGTCGCCCATAGCCTGGCAGCGGCACCACCGACGGCGGACCCGACCTCGCGCTCCCCACGCGCCCGGAGCCGACTCACAGCGCCCGCGACAGGTCCGGCATCGGCGCCCTGGCGGTGGCGGCCACCAACGCCGATACTGGACAACGTAGGCACGGCCTGCTGGAGGTGAGCGATGAGCAGACGACCCACATTCGAAGCACGCTGGCTGTGGGCGGTGGCGGTGGTGGCCGGCGCGGTTGCGCTGGGCACGACGGTCGCGGCGGCCGACACCGAGCCCGCAGCACCCTGCTGCTTCGCCAACGACCGGATCCAGGGGGTTTGCAAAGTGGTGCCTCGCGACGACGAGACCTGCCGCACCATCCTGGACTACCTCAACAACCCCATGAGCTCGGGCAAGTCGTACTGCGAGAACACCTCGGTCCGCGGCGGCTGGGTGGAGGTGAGCTGCACGACCGGCAAGCCCGTCGAGCCGCCAGATACGGAGCCACCCGCACCGGAACCGGAGAGCGCCTCCCGGTAGCCAGGACGTTGCTGAGCTCACTCCCCCACGAGAAGGGAACTACCCGGTTGCGGCTGTGCTTCCAGCAGAGGATGTGTCTGCACAGCCAGGCCACCCGTCGGAAGCACTGCCGTGGCGATCACGTTGGCATCGACAACGATGATCGCCGACCCTGTCGCCGCGCCCGGTCCAGCTCCACCACCCTCCGCATTTTTTCGGCCAACGCCTCGACCGGACGCCGCAACCGATCGAGCAGCTCCGGTGCCCGGACCCGCCCTGCCCTCGAGAGGCCGGGAGCAACCATCTCGGAGCTGCGCCACGGCGGGGCGCTCGGTGCCCCCGGTCACCGCGGAAGGTGTTGACAGGCACAGCCATGGAACTGACAATTCGAAAGATGAGCGACGAGCGGGCACTGTTGATTCGCGGCGGCACGGTCGTGCCGATGACCGGGCGAGGATGGTTCACCGGCGACGTGCTGGTGGCCGGCAACCGGATCGCGGCGGTGGCGGAGACGGTGCAGGCACCGGCCGGATGCGCGACGCTCGACGCCGCGGACGCGCTGGTGCTGCCGGGGTTCGTGCAGACACACGTGCACGTGGTACAAAGCCTCGCTCGTCACCGCGCCGAGGAGCGGCCGTTGCTGCGCTGGCTGCGCGAGCGCATCTGGCCGTACGAGGCGGCGCTTGTGGCCGACGAGGTCGACGCCGCGGCGCGGCTGGGAATCGGCGAGCTGCTGTGCGGTGGCACCACGAGCGTGCTCGACATGGGCACGACGCACGGTCAAGACGTTGTCTTCGAGGCCGCTGAGGCGATGGGGCTCCGCTTCACCTCGGGCAAGGCGATGATGGACCTCGGCGACGGTGTGCCGCCGGGGCTCACCGAGGACACCGATGCCTCGCTCGCGGAGTCGGAGCGGCTCGGCCGGCGCTGGCACGGCGCCGCGGGCGGCCGGCTGCGCTACGCGCTGGCGCCGCGCTTCGTGCTCTCGTGCTCGGAGCGGCTCATGCGCGAGACGGTCGGGCTCGCCCGCCGGCACGGGTACATGCTCCACACGCACGCCTCGGAGAACCCGGACGAGACCCGCTACGTGCGCGAGCTGACCGGGCGCGGCAACGTCGCCTACCTGGCCGACCTGGGGATGGCCGGCACCGACACGGTGCTCGCCCACTGCGTGCATCTCGACGACGACGAGGTCGCTGGGCTCGCTCGGCTCGGCACCGGGATCGCCCACTGTCCGGGCTCCAACCTCAAGCTGGCGTCGGGGATCGCCGACGTTCCCCGGCTGCTCGCCGCGGGGTGCCGGATCGGGCTTGGCGCCGACGGCCCGCCGTGCAACAACCGGCTGTCGATCTTCCACGAGATGGCACTCGCGGGCACGCTCCACAACCTGCGGCACGGCGCCGGCGCGGTGGACGCGTGGACCGTCCTCGAGCTGGCCACGTGGCGCGGCGCTCAGACTCTCGGGCTCGGGAGCCAAGTCGGCCGTCTGCTGCCCGGGCATCTTGCGGACATCGTGGTGCTGGGCCTCGACGCCTGGTCGGCGGAGCCGGTGGCTGAGCCGGCCGACGTGA
Organism: Holophagae bacterium; assembly: GCA_012516935.1. Taxonomy (GTDB): domain Bacteria; phylum Acidobacteriota; class Thermoanaerobaculia; order Thermoanaerobaculales; family Thermoanaerobaculaceae; genus JAAYVZ01. The sequence goes on along the minus strand of JAAYVZ010000054.1, from coordinate 1,390 downwards.
TAGTGTTCGGCATGGGCGTGGAGAACGTGCGGCACGTGGTGGTGGACGGGAGAGTCGTGGTGGAGGGCGGTCGGCTGCTGAGCGAGGATGCCGCGCGAGTCAGGGGGCGCGCTCGCGCCGCCGGTACGGCGATCGCCGCCCGATTGGGGTGGTCATGATCTTCAAGGGCAAGCCGAAGTTCGAGCACCTGGACCAGTATCTGGCGCAGCGCGATTACAAGGCGGCGATCGAGGCGATCGCCGAGGAGATCAAGCGCAAGCCGGAGAGCTTCAACCTGCTGCTGCGGCAGGCGGAGATCCTCGGGCTGGCCGGTGACCGCGACACCGCCATCGGCATCTACCGCAAGCTCGCCCGCCAGTTCGCCGAGGACGGGTTTTACGCCCGCGCTATCGCGGTCACCAACAAGCTGTTGCGGCTGGACCCCGAGCACCCGGAGGTGACCCGCGAGCTGGCCGAGTTCATCAGCGCCAAGCAGGAGGCCGAGGAGGCGTCCCGCGCCCGCTTCAAGCCGGTCAAGCCCGGCCGGGCAGCCGGCAAACGCGGGCCCGAACCAGAGCCGGCCACACCCTCCACCGTGGCACCGGAGCCCGTGACGACGCCGTCGGAGCCGCCGACGGGCGAGGAGGTCCCGCTCACGGTCGTCGTCGTCGAAGAGGAGCCGGCAGAGGCGGTCCTCGCCGAGTCGGAAACGGCAGCGCAGCAAGAGGAGCGCGAGCGCGAGGCGTCGCGCTTTTTCGCCCAGTTCCCGGCCCAAGCGCTCATGGAGCTGCTGGACTCGACCTCGGTGCGTTCGTTCCAGACCGACGAGACGATCGTGCGCGAGGGCGATCCCGGCCTCTCGCTGTTCCTGATCGAGGAGGGCACGGTCGAGGTGGTTACCAAGGACCAGGCAGGTCGACCGCTGGTGCTGGGGCAGATGGGCGCCGGCGAGTTCTTCGGCGAGGTCGCCGTGCTCACCGGCAGGCCGCGTACCGCGACGATCGTCGCCAGAAGCCAGGTGACCGCAATCGAGATCTTCCGCGACACGCTCGACCGCATCGCTGAGCGCTTCCCCGACGTTCGCGACACGCTGCAGCGCTTTTACGAGCAGCGCGCCCACGCCACCGTCGAGGCGATGCTCCAGCGCTTGCGGGGGCAGCGTGACTGACGGGCGGTGCCCACTCCTCCAGCGCTTCTTGCAGGCAGCCAGGCGCGACCCCGAGCAGCCGGCGTTGCTCGGGCCGCGGGGCGCGGTGCTCGCCAAGCGCCGCGAGCTGGCCGCCGCCATCGCTGCCATACGAGAGTCGATGGCGCCTCTGCTGCCGCCTGGGAGACCGGTGGCGCTGTCGTTGCCCAACGGGCTCGAGCTGGTGGCGGCGTTCGGCGCCTTGCGCGCGCTCGGGCTGCCGGT